>NZ_JBFANN010000019.1:0-117938 GCF_040674855.1 Nocardia sp. NPDC049707
TCGATTACCTGAGAGGTAAACGACCCCGGCACCCGGCGGGGCAGGTTGTCCTACCGGCGAGCCCTGGAACTGTTCGAGCGCCACACCGCCGACTTCCCGCGGGAACCCTTCACGTTGCTTCAGCTTCGTCATTCGAAGCTCACGCACGCTGCCGAGGACGGGGCCTCGACGCCGATGCTGATGCGGATGAGCGGGCACACCTGGGGTTGGGCATGGATTTCGGCCAGTGTGAAGTGGGGTACCGACAGGATCGGCGCTGATCATGACAGCAGGCGTGACACTGTCACGGCTACGCGCCATGATCACAAACTTTTTTCGCGCTTGCGGCGGCGATAGTCGCGTTGCCGACAGGTCGGTGAGCAGTGACGAGCATCGGCGCGCAGGTCCCGCCCGCCTGGGTAGATCCACCATCCGCACCCGGGACAGCGGATCCCGACCTCGGGCTCCTGGGCGGCGACCAGGCGTGGGCCGGCGGCGAGTACCTGCTCGTACACCGCACCGAACCGTTTGCGGGCCCGGTAGGCGCGGGCGACGCAGGCCGGGAAGCAGTAGCGGCGCCGGGGATGAGCGTCGCGGGGAAGTGCCGTTCGGCAGCAAGGACACCGGCGGCGGGCTCGGTGGCGGCCCATACCTCCATTGTTCGTGAACCCTCCTCGCCGGGCGACAGTTTCGTTCGGATTCTGAAACATCAACGCGCAGAGAGTGGTTCGCGGGATACGCTTGAGTTTCGCGCGAGGTGGGGAGGTCGCTGTGCTGCTGTTGATCAACGACGGTTCGGAGCTCTCGCCCGCCGAGAAGCGGCTTGCGCAATGGGTGCAGTGGAGTCCCGGACAGCCGGGGGTGGCGTTGCTGAACATCGAGGTCCCCGACCGCGGCTACAGTCGCCAGCTCGACGCGCTGATCTGGACACCCCAGCGGTGTATCGCGGTGGAGGTCAAGGGATTCCGCACCCGCCAGGACGGAGTGCTCGTCGTGCCGCCGAACGGGCCGTGGCGGATGGACGACGGGCGGATCGCCGACATCTACGGCAACGACGTCGACCACAACCCGATGAACCAGGTACGCGCGAACACCCTGGCCGCGAAGAACTGGATCGGTGAGACAACCAGGCGCCGCTTCTACATCCACGGCCTGGTGCTCGTCATGCTGCTGCCCGGCCAGGACATACCGGCTCTGCGGGCGCAGAACACCCCGAATCTCACCGACATCGTCGTCGAAGACTTCGACGTGTTCCGCTACTACCTGCACTTGGACGCGAACGACCCCGCACGGTGGACCGCCGACCTGGTCGACAAGGTGATCACCAGACTCGGCCTATCCGGCCTCTACGGCGACGACCGCGACCAGTTGGCGGCAGCCCTCGGCGAAATTGGTGCCCGTCGCAGCCACTACGACACCAGCGACTCGCCCTTCTAACGACCAAGAGGGCCCGCTTATCGGAGGTCAGAATTCGAACATCCGTTCCCCGGAAATTCCACCGAACCGGCCCGTACTCTTGCCGCGTGACGTACGACCCGGACGAGAAACTCGAGCTCACCGACGATGGCTATCTGCCCAATAGCGCGGACGTCGACGGCATGATCAGCCCCGGAATCCTGAAGCTGGCCCGAGCCGCAAAGTAGAGTTCATGTGCTCGTGACCAGTTGAGGAGCCTCCGGATACGTGGTCGCCAGAGCTGCTGAGTTTTCATTGACTATGTCGGCTGATGTCGGCGGCATTGGTGGTCCAGTCTCCTGCGGTGGGGCGTTGCCATCGGATGGCGGCTTCGAGTTGATTCCGAGGGTGCGGGCGAGGCGTTGCGATACTAGAGCAGAAGGGCCTGAACGGACGCCGAGCCGGATATCGAAATGCACTGTGTCGGAAGGAAATCAGGAGATGGCAACTGATGTGGGAAACCGGTGAGCAGCAGGCCGCCGCGATGCTGCCACGGCTGGAACAGGAGCACGGCCTGCGGCTGCACCTGATTCGGCGATTCGAACGTGGCGACGAGGGCGCCTATCTGGTCGAGGATTCCGCGGGGCGCAGGCTCGTCCTCAAGCGGCGACCGTGGCACGAAGACGCCGCCGAGGCGAGCGGGCCGACAGCTCGCCGACTGGCACGTATGCGGCAGCGTGGCTGCCCCATACCGGAGGAAGTCGCGGCCGGGCGAGTCGGCGAATCCCTGTTCGAACTACAGGAATTCGCCGAGGGTAGCCCCGTCGACGAACTCACCGAAGACACGCTGCGGCAGCTGATCGATGTCGTGCGGACGCAGCGCGGTGCGGGCCTGGGCGCCGGCTGGGACTGGTGGGAGTTCCTCACCGACGGCCTATTGCGGGACCGTAGCCCGCTGTGCCGCCCGTCGGTGCTCGACGGATGCACGGGCCCGGCCGAGCGGCTGCTGACGCGACTACGCGAGCAGGCACTGGATGCCGCGGTGCCGCAGCAAATCCCGAATGATGTGGTGCACTTCGACTTCGGGCCCGCCAACCTCCTGACGGTCGACGGGCGGATCACTGCCGTACTGGATTGGCAGGCCTGCCGAGACGGCGACGCGAGCTACGATCTGGTCACCACCGACTGGGATCTCATGGCATGGCCCAAGGCCGAGTCCGAAATCGGCGAGCAGCTGCGGCACGAGATCGGCAGAACCACAGCCCCGGGTGCGACCCTCGTCTATGCCGCCCATACCGTTCTACGCAATCTCACCTGGTCCCATGGCACGGAGTGGGAGGGGCACATCGTGAGCAGCGGGCACGCCTTCCTCGATCGCTGGGCGACCGACTGAACGCAGAGCGGATTGGTCATCATCCCGGCACGTGGTTGGCCGGGATGTCCGCGAGCAGCTCCGCCAGTCCCGCGAGCACCCCATCAGGCCCCGAAACTACTTTGCGGCTCAGGCCAGCACTTGCAGCGCATCGATATTCATCGGCATCACGATAGGCCAGATCGCCACTGGTCCAATCGAATTCAATCCGATCGGAACCGGCGAAGCCCGCCGGCCACTGCCCCTTTGAACGCAGGCACCCCCTCGGCCGGTTGTGTGCCCGGAACCCACGACCAGCGCCGTCTGTGCGAGATGGGGTCTCGTCCGACGACGCCGGTCAAGCGGTATCCTCAATTCGAGGTTCCGTCGAGGCGTCACGCATATCCATGCCGATGAATTGTCCGGGTGACGGTCTGCGCAGCGGACCGCGTCGGATCACCAGCCGGGCGCGGTCTCGATCTGGCCGTTGGCTATGGCGGTGACCAGGTCGGCGTGGTCGGCGCGGGTTTGTCTCGCGTATGCACGCGCGAATTCCCCGATTCCGCGGGCAAAGGCACGGCCCTTACCGATGTAGGCGGTGATGGCCACCGGATCGCCGGTGCGCGCGTGGGCCTTTGCCAACGCATGCGCGCAAGACCCGGCGAATTCGGTCAGGTAGGGCGCGATCTGGCGACCATCCGGGATGATCTTCATGTCGCGGAACTGTCGTACGTAGTAGTCCTGCCCTTCCAATCGGGTCCACCCGGTGAACAGGTCGGTCGCCGACTGCATCAAGTGCTGGCCGAGCACTACGCGGTGCCCGTGGTTGTCCTGCGCGCTCGGTCCCAGGTGCGGCTCGTAGACCGCGGTTCCGGCCTGCTTGACCTGGAGGAACAACGGCGCTTCGCCGCTGCGGCCTTCTGCCAGTAGCAGATACACGCGCATGCCGACACTGCCGACACCGACGACCTGTCGCACCACATCCGACATTGTGAAGCGGCTGAGTAGCCGGGTGAGCTGTTCGGGAACTGAAGCGGTGTAGGTTTCGAACACCTGCCGGGCGATCTCGGCTTCGTCGCGGTTCTCGGGCCGGTCCAAATGCGCTCGGAAGGGCGGCTTCTCGGTGATCCGCCGCCGGCCGTCGCGGACTTCGGTCATCTTCTGGAATGCGCCTACGCTGGTGCGATTTTTGGCCTGTTTCGCGATCAGGGCGCGCACTTCTTTTTGGTCACGAGGAGCCAGCGAGGCCAACGGCGTGGCCGCGTCGATGCGGTCGTACCAGATGTCGAGTTCCGACATCTTTGCGTAGTCGCGCATATGTGTTCGGTATGAGGTGGTCGCGGCGGTGACGGCCGCGTCGGCCGTTTCGTCGGGCAGCGCGTTCTCCTGCGCGCACACCACCAGGCTCGCAGCCAGCCGTTTGACGTCCCACTCGAACGGACCAGGCAGCGTCTCGTCGAAATCGCGGAGGTCGAATGTCAGATTCCGTTCGGGCGAAGCCCACAGCCCGTAGTTGAGCACATGTGCGTCACCACACAACTGCACGGTCAATCCGGTGTTGGGCGACCGGGCGAGATCGGCCGCCATCACCGCCGCCGCGCCGCGCAAATAGGTCCACGGCGAGGCGCTCATCCGGCCGTAACGGATCGGCAGCAGATCCGGGTCCCGCTCCGCATGCTGGGATAACAGGATCTCCAGCGCGCTGCACGAACGGTGGGACGGATCCGATTCAGCTAGCGTGTGACGCGGCACGATCTCACGTGCTGCACGTCCGACCGCGACGCTCTCCTCGATTGTCGCGCTGCCTGGCATAGGTCCTCCTTCACACGGTTGGAGACGCCTGCGCGCCAGCGGGCGCGGATTACCAATCTTAGGCCGGGTCATATGGGTTCGGCTCGGATTGTCAGATCATCCGTTATATCCCGTCCCAAGAGATGTCACCGCCTTTGGGCGAAAACGCCGGCCGCAGACTTCATGGTCACGGATCGGGCCGCGTGCACGGATTCCGGCCCGGCCGGGTAGCGAAGCTGCTCTACTTGATTGCTGAAGATTAGCTATGCGTCGATTTCGGCACCGCGCAGCGCTACCCCGCAGTAGTAGGGCTTGGTGGCGGTCGCGCTCACAGTCAATTCGGAGGAGGGGTAGGACGATGGCTGTAATCACAGGGCTGAGTCCCAGCACAGTTAAGAACTGGGGCGGCACTCAGATCACCGTGACCGGGTCGGGTCTGCAAGGGGCCAGCGAGCTGTACTTCAGAGATATGAACGGCAAAAGATATGACGTGGTGGAGTACACGGTCAACAGTGATAGCCAGATCACCCTGACCAGTCCTGCGACAGGGAAGATCGGCAGGTTCGACCTCTATGTCATCGTCGACGGACGAGCGGCGACGAATCCGCTGGAGAACACCACGGTCTGGGATGGAGATCGCCTGGGGGCCACCGGAACGGCTGGCGGCACCGTGGTGGCGGCGCAAAACAATGCCAACCGGATTTGGATGGAAGATCGTTGACCGCTTCCTGAACCGGCACCGCAGGATGACCGCCGCGGGCATACGGACTACTTGAATACGAGCCTTTACCAGTGGCAACCCCGGTCCCATCCCTACCCTCGGCTACAGCGCGAGATCCTCCGTGTTCATCAGTGCGGCCCAGTAGTCATCGCGAAGCGCGTCCCACAGGTCGTCGTGCTTCGGGAGTAACTCCCGAGCGGCCGCCAGATCGGGATATGGATCGAACACAACCGTTCCGGGTCGCGCTGTCGAAAGCGATGTGCGCGCGGGCAGGTGATACGCAGTGAACGACTCGGCAGTGAATTGCACACGCAAGATGCGGGCCGAGATCCCTGCCAACTGCCATACGGCGACCTTGCGATCGTACTGGGTTCGGGTGGTCCGCAACCTGTCTCGGCGCATCACGCCCCCTCCTGGTTGGCACGCCCGATGCCGGGGGACTCGACACCCCGGCACCGGGACGACTCGGTGGGCACCGGCTGATCTGCCCACTCGCGGACCGCGTCCGCGAACAGCTCGACCACATCGGCTGGCGCCCCGCTGTGGGTGGCTGGTGGTCCGATGAACGGATCACGTTGCGGCAGTGGCGAATCGCGGTCTGTAGTCGGTGATTGGCGGCGGTTTGGCTCTTTGGCAGTCATCGGCCGGCCTGACCGGCGTTCGTCACGCCCACATCGGCGTGGAGTTTCCTCACTGCGTAGGCCAGCCACACCCTGTAAGAGAGGGGGGTGAGCAGGACGATCATCGCGGTGATCTGAGCAGGCATTGGACAGCACCCTTTTGGTTGTTCAGTAGTGGAGATCTGTTGTCAGGCAGACGATCTGGTGCCGGTGGGGGAGTCGGCTGCCGAATCGGTGGGGTGCGGATGTCCCATCTCGATCAGGCATGTCCAACAGCCGCGCAACATTTCACACGTCCGCACCGTGCAGTCGGCGTGCCTGTCGCGGGCGATCTCCCTATGCATCTGGGCCGGTGGCGTCGCGTGGTTCGGATACCGGCGCTGGACGGGATCGGCGGCCATATCAGAACCCGATGTGCGGAATATCGGCCGGAACGAATCGGCCGGCGTCGATGAGCCGCTTCTTCGCCTGCGCCTTGACCGGGCATATCGACGCCGGACAGTCCATGTGGCTCTGCATGATTACATGCGCGTATTCGATTGCCATCACAGGCAATTCGCTATGGTTTGTTTCCGGCAGGCCGTGCATGCGGATACTCCGAACGTGGGTGTGATGGTCTGGAATGCCCGGTGGGAAACCTGAACTGCCTGTGATACAAAGGGATTCGCTTAGGCATTAGGTGCTTCCCCGCTACCGGGGTGATGTAAGTACACACCCGACTTTCGGAAAAAGGCATCCCCAATCGCCCGCTTCCGTCGTAATATCGCCAAACTTTCTCCGCGGATACCGCCACGTGAGCGCCACCTGCTGACGGCTTCCAAAATTCCGGTCAATACCTAGTGAGGCTAACGATATGAGCGTTGCCGGCAGTACCCTTGCGCGTCGTGCCCTCGGTCGTGAACTGCGCCGATTGCGGACGGTCAAGGGCATGTATCAAGCCGAAGCGGCCAGGCTGGCCGAAACCTCCCCGCAATCGATCGGCCGCATCGAGGAAGGGCGATCGACTCGGATCACCAGCTTTCAGGTCAACGCTCTGTGTGATGCCTACGGGACCACCGATGAGGAACGGCGAATCCTGTTGGGGCTGGCTCAGGAGGTGCGGGCCGCGCGGGAACGCGGTGGGGGCTGGTGGCGTTCGTACGCCGATCAGATCACTGGGGATTTCGACCACTACCTGGCCTTGGAGGAGGCGGCCAGTCGCCTGACGGCGTGGAAGTTGGCTGTACTTCCGGGTCTGCTCCAGACCCCGGACTACCGCCGTGCGATAGCTTGGATCGAGTCTCCCGATCTGCCTTCTGAACTGATAGAGAAGAGAATTGAGTGGGCAATACGCAGGCAGAGACGCTTGGAGGATCCGGGGTTTACTGTCGAGATATTGCTGTCGGAAGCTGTTCTGCGCGAGGAGATGGGCGGTCCGGCGGTGATGAGTGAACAGTTAGGGCATCTGGCCGAAGTCGGTGCCCTGCCAAACGTTTCGATACGAGTTGTCCCGTTCAATGCCCGCAACCATCTCGGTGTGCTCGTCGGATCGTGCTCACTCATGGAGTTTCCGCGCTTGCCGCAGTCCAAGCTCACGGAACCGCCGATCGTCTACGTGGAGGAATACAGGGGTGACTTGTACCTGGAACGTGAAGCGGAGGTAGAACCTTATCGGACTGCGCTCGCCGAGATCGGACGTGTAGCGTTGGATGAGAGCAAGTCCAGGCGAAAGATCCTGGCTGTGGCGAAGGAGCACAGAGCGTGAGTGTCGATCTGTCCGGGGCGAAGTGGTACAAGAGCAGCCGCAGCAGCTCGACGAAAGACTGCGTGGAGGTTGCACATTTCGATGGGGGCATGGTCGGAGTACGGGACTCGAAGAACCCCACAGGCCCGGCTCTTGTGTTCAGTCCCGCCGAGTGGGATGCGTTCACGGCGGGTGTGCAGGGCGGGGAGTTCGAGCCGTCCTGAGTAGCTTGTGAGTGTGAAATCATAGGAACCCCAGGCGCTTCTGGGGTTCTCTTGATTCAACGTTCCTTCAGGACGGCAGCCGCGGTGAATGCTTTGCGCGCTGGTGACCTGGCCGGTACGGTCTAGACGAGCTTGCGGGGGCGGGGAAGCCGGTCCGACCCCAGGTCTGGGATGGCACCGGTGCGGGAGGACAAGATGGCCAGCTGGAGTGGTGTGGTCCGGGGTGTGGTTCTCGCTGAGCAGGATCAAGAATTCGCCGCTCGCTACAACGAGTTGAAGGCGAATGTCGAAGACAGCCAGATCGGCCACTTGACCCAACTCGGCGTGACAACACCCCCGGCCGTCGGTGCCTCGAAATGACCGATTCGAATGAGCCATCGAAAATTCCCGGCGGCGGTGAAAATGTCGACAGCTGGAATCACTGGAAGATCTACAACGCGTTCACTCCGCTGAATACAACCGAGGCGAACAACGGTTCCGGTGAGTATGCCCAGATCGCCACGCGATGGGCTTCGGCGGCGGAACTTTTCGCCAACCGGATCAATCATTCGAGTTCGGCGGCTTGGGACGGTGCTGCCGCGAAGAGTTCACGGGACGCGATCAGCAAATACGCCAAGAGCGCATTGGACTTGACGACCCCGTTGCAGAACCTCGCGGATCGGGTGTCTGCGGCGGCCAAGGGAGTCAACGACACCCAAAACGCCGCGGACAAACCACCGGACGGGGGATCGTGGTACAACCCGAAGAGTTGGAATCTGGGTATCTACCACGGCCCCAATTCTGCTGCGGTGCGCAACGATTGCGAGAGTACCGCCCGGGAAGCCATGCGCAGTCATTACGTCGATACATTTGTATCCGCGGATAAGCAGATTCCGGTGCTGCCAGTGCCGAACAGCCCGACCGATCCGTTGTACCAGCCGCCCGAAACCAACAACAACGGCTACACCCCGGGGACAACTGGAAACGGTGGCGGTAACCCGACGTCCGGAACCGGCGACCAGGGCAGTGGCGACCAGGGCACCGGCGACCAGAAGGAAGATTCGGAGCCCGCCACCGATCCGACGACGAGCGATTCGCAGGATCCGTCGTCGACTACTCCCACGAGTACCGATTCGTCGCCGCAGACCCCGTCGAGCACCTCGGCTACCCAGCCGAGTTCGGTGACCCCCACGACGAGCACTTCGACGACGCCGAGCAGCTACCCGGGCGGACCAGGCAGCAACAGCAGCTACCCGGGCGGACCCGGCAGCAACAGCAGCGGCCTGGGCGGTACCTCGGGCAAGCCCGGCAGCACCGTGTCCGGCACACCGAACGGTACCGGCACGACAGCCAACGTGGCACGTGCGGGGACCACCGGCACCGGCACCTTGGGCATGGCGGGAATGGGTGGAATGGGCGCTGGCCGTGGTCAATCCAAGGGTGACGACGAGTCCCATCAGCTCCCCGAGTGGCTTCGGAACATGGAGAACACCGAAGAGTTGCTCGGGCCCGCCCCGAAGACTATTCCCCGTGGTGTGATCGGCGGCGACCACGCCGAACCCGGATAGACACCACGTTGATCCCGGCCGCCAGTCGAAATATCGGCGGCCGAAGTGCATATTACCTGGATTTCGTTGGCCCGCTGCCTGTCCCGAGGTGCCCACACCGTACCCGGGGCGCTACCGGGCCGCCGCATGATGTTGATTGGATGACCACGATGGCCGAATGGAGTTGGGAACCAGACGATTTCGCGGCGCTATGGTACAGCGACGCGAACGACCGGTTCCCGCACCCGCTGCGCTATGTCAGCCGCTTGGCCACCAACGACGAGGTCGCCTTGCATCGGGCCGCCGTGCGCGCCCGCTACGATGTCGAAGAAATCGAGCAGATCAACCTCGCCCTGCACACGCTCACCACGTCCGAGCTGCGCATCGAAATCGCCGGTGACTCAACAGTTCTCGGCAATGGCGAATCCCGCGAATACCGTGTCCTCGGTGCCCGGACCCCCTATCACGCGGTGATGCTCACCCAGACCGCGGCGGGCAGTGTCGACAGCCCCATCCGCTGTCGGCTGTTCCGCACCGAACAACTGGCGGCACGCTTGGCCGCCATCCTGCCCTCGGTTCCTCCGGGCAGCGCCAAACCGGACACTTTCCATGTCGAGGACTTGCGTTCCGGCAACAACGGCCACGGCCATGGCCGCAACAGTCCGCTGGAACGCTTCGATCGTCTCACTCAGCACCGATCCGGCGCGGGCCTCGCCGGCCTGCTCACCGGATACCTGCACAGCCGCCCGGCTCCCTGGTACGCCATCGGATGGTTCGATACCGAAGGCGACGGCCGATACGTTCAGCAGCAAACCCGCGAACACATCACCGTCCGGCCCGCCACCACCCGCGATCTCACCAATTACTTCGAAACCTGGATCGATCTGGCCCTGAAGCGACTTCGCGGCGATGATCCCGACAACTGGTGACGCGATCGTCGCCGGATTCTCGCCATCCGCGGCGACCAGCCCTTCCCTGACAGCTTCAGGATTCCTGGGCAGATTCGGGGAACGTCGGCGGAAAATGAGTGGCGCTCGGGTGCGATCATGGTGGATATGGAATCCGCCGTCTATCTGATCACCGGTATCCAGGCCGCCGGGAAGTCCACGGTCGCTCAGGCATTGGCACAGCGGTTGCCGCGCTCGGCGCATGTGCGCGGAGATACGTTCCGGCGCTTCATCATCGGCGGCCGGGCGGAGATGAGTCCGGAACCGTCCGCGGAGGCAATGGACCAACTGCGGCTACGGCACACGCTGGCCGCGCAGACCGCCGATGCGTATGCCGCGGCCGGATTCACCGCGATCATCCAAGATGTCGTGCTCGGGGAGTTCCTGCCTTACACCGTCGACCGCATCCGGACCCGGCCGCGATACGTGGTGGTACTCGCGCCGAAACCGGCCGCGGTCGCGGCGCGCGAGGCAGGCCGGGACAAGGTTGCCTACGACGGATTCACCGTCGACAGCCTGGACGAGGTGCTGCGGACACAGACCCCGCGCATCGGATTGTGGTTGGACACTTCCGATCTCACCGTGGAGCAGACCGTCGACGAGATTCTCGCACAGGCCCGACCACTGGACAGCGAAGTCAGCGCTCGGTGACCGCACCCCGACATCCCGTAAGCGGATGATTCATCAGCGGCGTCACCTGATGAATGTCGTGGCGCACACGCGGTCCACCCGCGCTCAATAGATCCGTTCCTGCAGGTAGAACTCGTAGCTCATTTCGCGCGCTGATGCGGTGCGTGCGCTGTCGCACTTGGTTCGTTGCCGTGGAGCTTGCAGACGTCGTCGACGACGATCTCGATGTAGCTCGGGTCGATGGTTCGGTCGGCGAGGAGTCTGCGGAAGATCAGCGGACCGGCCAGCTGGTCGACGATGAGATCGATGTCGGCGCCAGGAGCAAGGTCGCCACGGGTCGAGGCGTTGGTGAGGATCGCCCGGAATCCGGCCGAACCAGCCTGGTACAGAGCCTTTTTCAGGTGCCCGAAGGCTGGGTCGAACGGGGCTCGATCGATGACGGCGCGCATGCCGAGTTCTCCGACCGGGTCGTGCAGCAGTTGCCGCAGACCATCCAGCTCGCGGCACAGGTCGGCACGCAAATCCCCGGTGGGCGCGGTGCGGACCTGTTCGATGCGCCCGGCGATCGCGTCGAACAGCAGGCTTGTCACCTCCGGCCAGTGCCGGTACAGCGTGGTCCGGCCGACGCCGCTGCGAGCCGCCACCGCGACATGCGTGACCCCACTCCAGCCCTGCTCTACGAGCAGCTCTCGCGCCGCCTCCAGAGCCGCTTCCCTGCTGCGCACCACACGCGGATCCGGCCCGCGGGCGGCACTCGTGCTCGGCCACTGTTCGTCGTTCACGGTATCGCCCCTCTCCGGACCATCTTTCGGAACATCTTGCACCACGCCAACTTATGGGGCATATTGTTCCACATCAGTGGAACAATATGTTCCGCAAGTATCTAGATCCTGAGAGGAAATCAGTTCATGTCCGATCGATTCCTGTTTCTCCCAGTAGGTGAAACACGGCCGGGGCGCATCCCGCTGCCGCCCGCATTCGCGGTGAAGGCCCGCACTGACGACACCGAGGGCAGATTCTCGTTGCTCGAAGTCACGGTGGCGCGGGACATTCCCCGGCACACCCACCATGTCGCAGACGAGTGCATATACGTCCTGGACGGCGAACTCGGTGTCGATTTCGACGACCACTCACTCACAGCGGCGAAGGGCACGTTCGTCCTATTGCCACACGGCATTCCGCACGCCCTGCGGTGCGCGTCGAATCCGCCGCCGCGCGTGGTGCAGATCTCCTCGCCCGGCGGTTGGGAATGCTACTTGGAGGACCTGTTCGAAGCCGGTTCGTCCGTGTTGACCGACGGCGCTCTGGACCCGGTCAAGATCAACCCCATCGCCGCCGAGCACGCCATACATTACGAGGAGACCGCATAGCTTGGCAGTGAGAGGTGTCCTCCCTGGATGACACAAGCGATTGACAACCCAGGGCGAGAAGACGACTACCAGGGATCAGGGGCGGGCGAGGTCCGCACATAAGTCACACATCCCGAACTTCGTTGGATTCTCGGCGATTTCGACATTGCGCACGCCCACAAGCTCATGGAAATGTCGGACTTCTTCGGCAAGATCGTCCTCTCCGTCTGAAGGCAGGTCACATGTACGGGTTCGTCGTGCACGGTTCCCACCTCATGCAGTTCGCGCGGGCGATCGGAGACACCGATTCCGCGTTCGAGGACGTCGGTCGCCTGTCCGCGACTGGCGCGGACGCGCTGGTGGCCCCGCCGACCTTCCTCATGGCGGCGGACCACTTCGACCCGACGTACTCGCGCAGGCCTCGGCCGGGTGCGTCGTGGATCGGATCGCGACCGCCCGGGGACGGCAACGCCGCGCCATCCGGCTTCCACATGGAGCAGCACTTCACGTTTCACCGCCCGGTGCGGGCCGGCGACGCCCTGACCGCAGACGCGCGACCCGGCGCGACGTGGGAGAAGTGCGGGCGTCGCGCGGGGACGCTCACGTTCAGCGAGATCCTCACGGACTACCGGGATTCCGGCGGCGACGTCGTCGCCACTGCGCGGTGGGTATCGGCGTTCGTGGAGCACAAGCCGCCGGCCGCGCAAGGCGGAGCCGTGGATGCCGGTCACGCTGTCCGGGAGGTGCCTGAGGATGTCTCCGCCGCAGGCGATCTCGCGGTCGGAAGCGCCTGGACCACGGTCCTCGTCGAGGACCTCATGCGTACCGCCATCGTCATGTATGCGGGCGCCTCCGGCGACTTCCATCCCCTCCACAGCGACGACGTCTACGCCCGCGAGCGCGGATTCTCGGGAGTGTTCGCGCACGGCATGCTCACGATGGGCATGACGGGACGCGCGATCACCGACCGATTTGGGCACGCGAACGTCCTCGGGTTCGGAGGCAGGTTCGGTTCGCAGGTGTGGCCGGGCGACACCCTCATAGCGCGGGTCGAGGTGGTCGACCTGCGGGAGGGCGCGAAGGGGCGCACCGTAGCCGAACTGGCCCTCCGGACCACGAATCAGCATGGGGTGCAGGTGTTCAACGGTACGGCCGAGGTGGGCGTCGACTGACCTCGATCTGGTCGCGCGGCCGCGCTTCGGTCGCAACCCTCTCTTCGGCTCACCAGCTTCTGCTGTTCGGCGACGCCCACACGGACGCCACGAGCTCGACCAGCACCACCACGGGTAGAGCTGTAGCCTCAGGATCGGTCGGTCCACAACCCCTGGCTGGCTGATGCTGCCAGATCTCCTTGTCCCGGCGGCATCTTCGGGGTCCCGGTCTGAAAGTCCAACGATGTTCGGCACAGCCACTGATCAGGCTGGACAGAGAGTCGGGTCTGGTCACTCGCATCAGCTGCGAGGAAGTCGGATCCGATGCGATCCTCCGGCGGGGCGTGTCAGCAGACGTTCGTTCGTGAGACGCCCTCTGGGGCAATGCGTTTCTGGTGGTCGAACCTGCAACGCATGCCGTGTCGGCGGCAACGTCAAGCGCTGAAGGACGATTCACCCTCGTGGCCGGATCGGGCGCAGGCGCAGTTCCTGATCTGCGGCGAGGGTGAGTAGTTCGGCGTCGTGGCTGATGAGGACGACCACCGCGCCACCTGTGGCGACGTCGCGCATGGTTTGCGTCATCGAATGCAGGTGGCGGCGGTCGATGCCCGAGCTGGGTTCGTCGAAGATGACGATGCGGCGGCCGCTGAGGCGGCTCGTGGCGACGACCAAGCGCTGCTGCTGGCCGCCGGAAAGCGATAGTGGGTGCCGGTCGCGGTAGCCATCGAGGTCCAGTTCGGCGAGCACAGTGTCGGCGCTGCTCGCATGCTCCGCAATCGCGCCGAGGCGCAGTTCGGCGGTGACGCTGTCGGTGAAAAGTTGCCGCTGCACGTCCTGCATGACGATCGCGGACGCACGCTGGCGCCGCGAGCGAGACAGTGGGTGGCCGTCGAGCAGTACCCGCCCGCCGTGCGGTTGCAGGCCGGCGAGGATCCGGGCCAGGGTGCTCTTGCCTGCACCGTTGGGGCCGGTGACGCCGGTGATGACACCGGCGGGCAGATGCGCCTTCGTAATGTCGAGTACGCGGTGCCCCCGAAAGGCGCACACAATATCCCGCAGTACGATCCCGCCGCCCGCGTCCGGTCCGGATAGTGTTGCGACCGGGGCGTTCTGGTCGACCGTACCCGCTGCCGTCCGGCCTACTCCTGACTCAACGCTGGGTCCGTACGCGAAAGCCGGTGTCATCGAGAGATCGGCGGGTGGATCGAGGCTGCGCAGGCCCGCCGCGCGCATCATCTCGTCGGTGAGTCCAGCGAATTCGGCTCTGGCCAATACCTTTTCGACGCGGCCATCGCGGAGGACGACGATCCGGTCGGCGAGTTCACGCAGATAGTACAGGCGGTGTTCGGCGATGACGAGGGTCACTCCGCGCTCCCGGATGCCACGCAGCACCGCGGTGAGTTCGGTGATGCCCTGTGGCGAGAGGTTGGAAGTCGGTTCGTCGAGTAGCAGCAGCGGCGGTTCATGAGCGACCGCGGCCGCGCACGCCACCCGCTGTTGCTGGCCGCCGGACAGCTCCCGCAGTCGGCTGCCGGCGAAATCGGCAAGGCCGAGGTCGGCGACGACCGCGCCGACCTGGTCACGGATGCGCTGCGGGTCGGCGCCGAAATTCTCCAGCGCGAAAGCCAATTCGGTGTCGACGGCGTCGGTGAAGAACTGGCGGCGCGGATGCTGCAGCACTGTTCCTTTCCTGTCAGATGTCCGATCTGCGCGAGATCGGTGATCGGTTTCCCGGCGACCCGGATCTCGCCCGCGAGGGTTCCCTCGTGAAAGTGTGGGATGAGACCGTTCATCAGGCGGAGCGCCGAACTTTTGCCGGATCCGCTCGGCCCGCACACCACAACCGTCTCACCGGGCGCGATGTGCAAATCCAGCCCGTCGAGCACGGCTGTGGCGCTGCCCTGATAGGTCCACCGGATATCCTTCAGCCGGATCATTGCCCGGCCCCCCACCATATCGTCGCCGCCGCAAGAATGACGGCCACGGCAGCGGCCATGGCATCGGCGCGGCCGAATCGTGGCGGATGCATCGACGTCGGGGGAGTTGGCGAGCCGAGCCCGCGCAGCAGCGCCGACGCCGAAAGATCCTCGGCGGCGCGCAGACTCGACGCCATGAGCGGCACCGTGAAATGCTCGATGCTCCGCACCGGATGCCGCAGCATCTTCCCCCAACCGCCGAGCCCGCGCAGCCGCATGGCATCGCGCACCGCCCGCGATTCGGCGATGATGGTGGGTAGGAATCGCAGGAGCACCGCACCGGAGACGGTAAATGCCCTGGGCACCCGTGCCGACCTCAGCGCGGCGGTGAGCCGGGTCGGCGAGATGGTCCGGATCAGGTGTGCTGCAATGCCGCCGACGGCCAACAGCCGCAACCCGTACGCGGCGACGACCCCGACGAGCCCGAGTACCGGCCACGCGGCAACCTGCGGCAGCAGATAGGCCACCGCTGCGGCGGCCCCCGCGGCCACGGGCAACCCGACCGCGCGCGTCCACGCACGCTCGGAAATCGCCAGCAGCACACCGGCGGTCACTGCTGCCGGAACGAACCGCACACCACCGGGTGCCGTTACGGCAATGCTCGCGGCCAGAAGCAGTACCACTGCGGTGCGCGGGTCCAGCGCCCACCGACTGCCGGATGCTTCCGCTGGCGCCGCGCCGATGCCACCTGCCCCGGCTCGACCCTGACGCGCAACGGTGCTCGTCATGCCAGCCCAGCCTTCCGGAAGTGCTTGTCCAACAATTGAACTCCCAACGCGCCACCGATCAGGCCGAATACCGGCGTGGCCAGGTCGAAGCCGAGCAGCACGGCCGGTGACAGCAAGGTGTCGAACTGCTTGATATAGCTCGCACCCATTTCCCGCATATACGAGCTGGACAGGAATTCGTCGCGGGCGTAGAACAACGGCAGGAACAGCCCGATGAACCAGGCGCTGAATGCGGCGTAGGCGAGCACGCTCGCGCGCGGCGAACGGTAGCGGCCCAGCCACAGCAGCCCTTCGGCGACCAGCGCCGCCGCCACCCCGACGGCGAAACCGATCGGCGGGCTCCCGATGAGGATCATGAAACCGGTCACGATGACGGCGAACACGGTGATCATGCCCGCGTGGCGCACCCTGGTGAGAAACAGCATGAAGGGCACGCCCCCCGCCACAATGCTCGCCGCGACCGATAGCAGTGTCACGACGGGATTGATGAATTCGAGCAGGTTGAATATGCCCACTGTCACGATGTAGAGCGCGCCGAACAGTCCGATGTTGATGAGGTCCCGCGGACTCATCCGGATATCGATTCGGCGATTGATGGATTCGGCGGTCACGGTGTCACTCACCCGTCGCAGGTGTCAGGGACATGGCCCAGAAGTCGGCGTAGCTGCCCGCGTTGCGCAAGAGTTGCTTGTGAGTGCCGGATTCGACGATACGGCCGTTGTCGAGGAAGACGATGCGGTCGGCGCGTTGGACGGTGCGCAGGCGGTGGGCGACCAATATCACGGTTCTGCCTTTCATAAGACGTTCGATGCCTTCATGGACGGCGATCTCGTTGATCGGGTCCAGGGCGGAGGTGACCTCGTCGAGTAAGACGATGGGGGCGTTCTTCAGCAGGGCTCGGGCGATCGAAACCCGTTGGCGTTCACCGCCGGAGAGCAGGGCGCCGCCCTCGCCCACGTTCGTCGCCCAGCCCGCGGGCAGGCGGTCGATCACCTCGTCCAGGCGTGCGGCGGTGGCGACGGCGCGGACCTCGTCGTCGGTGGCGTCGGGGCGGCCGAGGCGGACGTTGTCCTCGATGGTGCCGTCGAAGAGGTAGACCTCCTGGAAGACGATGGCGATCTGTTCCATGAGCACGCCGGAGTCGATCGCGCGCACATCCACGCCGCCGACGCGTACGCAACCGTCGTTCGCATCGTGGAACCGGGCGAGCAGCCGCAGCAGCGTGCTCTTGCCCGCACCCGACGGTCCGACGATGGCGACCTGCTGTCCTTCGGGCACGGTCAGCGACAGGTTGTCGAGCACAGTGCCGCCGTTGTGCACGTGGGTGACGGCTTCGAAATCCACACCGTGGTGCGCGGGCCGGATCGGCCGGCCCATCTGCGGTAGGGGCTCGGTGCGAAGGACCGCGTCCAGTTGCGCCAATACCGAGCGCGCGCCGCGGAGTTTGCCGCCGATGTCCGACAACGACAGCAGTGGGTCCGCACAGCGAGCCGCGAGCACCAGGATCGCCAAAACCTCTGCCGCGCTGATCTTCCCGCCGAGCGCCAGGTAGGCGGCCAGGGTCAGCACCACCGTGAACATGGCCTGCACCATGAGGGTCAAGCCAATGACGCTCGGCAACGCCGAGAGCGCGGAGCGGCGGGACGCGCGCTGGACCTCTCGCAACGCATCGTCGAGCAACCCGAAGCGTTCGCCGGTGCGGCCGCCGGCCCGCAGCACCGGCTGGGCCTGGAGATATTCGATGACACGCCCGGCGGCCTCGTTGTCGCGTTCGTGGCGCTGTGCGTCGGTCGCGGTCGTGGTGCTTCCGGCCCAGATCTGAATCGCGGCGACAACCGGCGCGGCGAGCAAGGCTGCCAGCCCCAGCTGCCAATTGAAGGCGAACATCACCGCAACGATTGTCAGGGGGGTAACGGCGGCGCTGATGAACGGCATCAGCAGATGGGCGATCACGCTGATCGCCTGCAGGACGCCGCGGCTGGCCAGGACGGATACCTCCCCGACGCGTCCGGAGCTGTACCAGCCGATGGGCAGCTGGGCCAGATGATCACCGAGGCGGTGATACATGCCGCGCAACAGAGTGGTCCCGACGCGGAAGCCGGAAAGATCGCTGCGGTAGCGCAGGCCCGCGTAGGCCGCGACCGCCGCTCCGAAGGCGATCAGCCAGGGCCGGGCGGCGCCGGCGTTCGCCCCGAACAGTGCCCGCAGCGCCGGAACCAGCAGCGCGTAGGACAGTCCCTCGGCGATCGCGGTAGTCGTCATGAGGGCGACGGTGCGGCGCACCGGCCCGGCGTACTCGGTACCGAGCACGCGCAACAGCATACGGATCATCGGATCTTTCCTTGCGGTGCGCCGCAATCGATGTCATCGGCGAGTGCGGATCGATGGGATTGCCAGAACGCGGCGAACTTTCCGTTTCGCGTCAGCAGTTCCGCGGGGGCGCCGGACTCGGCGATCGCGCCGTGCTCGAGCATCACCACGGTGTCGGCGTCGGCGATCGTCTCCAGACGATGGGCAATGACCAGGGTCGTCCTGGCACCCGCCAAGGTTGCCAGCGTCCGGCGCATGGCCTGTTCGGTTCGTGGGTCGGCGAAGGATGTCGCCTCGTCGAGAACCAGCACGGGCGTGTCGGCGAGCAGCGCACGGGCAATCGAAATCCGTTGCGCCTCACCGCCCGACAGTTCGGCGTCCACGCCGATCACGCTGTCGTAGCCACGTGGCAGTTCGAGAATCCGCTCGTGGATGTTCGCCAGTCGGGCCGCGCGTTCCACGTCGTCGCGGCCGGCGTGCGGCACCGCGAGGGCGATGTTGTCCGCGACCGAGGCGCGCAGCAGACGCACGTCCTGAAAGACGAAGGAGACGTTGCGGTACAGCTCCCTGGTATCGAGCTCGCGCAGGTCGACACCGCCGAGTATGACCGCGCCGTGTGTCGGGTCGAAGAACCGCGGCAAAAGTTGTACCAGCGTGGACTTCCCGCTGCCGGACGGCCCGACGATCGCGGTGACCGTGCCCGGCTCGAGCGTCAGATCGATCCCGCGCAGTACCTCGTGCTCGGGGTCGTAACCGAAGCGGACCTCGCGCAGTTCCACCCGGTGCCCCTGTGCCACGCGCGGCCGCGCGGGTTCCGGAAGTTGTTGCACCGCCAGCACGTCCAGGATGCGGCCGACCGCGCGGCGGGCCGCCTGCAGGTCGTCGAAGCCGTGGCCGAGCGCCGCCACCGGCGCGGTCAGGCCCAGTCCGAGTAGCAGGAAGGGCAGCAGGTCGGCAGGGGCCAGGCCGCCGTCACCGATCAGCGCCGCACCGCCGATCGACACCACCAGCAGCACGAACGGCGGCGACAGCGCCAGCTGCATGCCCGCGGCGACCGCTGAGACGCCGTGCACCCACCGGTGGAAAGAGGCTACGAAATCGTCTGCGGCGGTACGGAATCTGCCATCGGCGCGGTCGGATCCACCGAATGTCTTGACCACCGCGATGCCCTGCACGAACTCGACGACCGAGTTCGTGATCCGGCCCAT
The DNA here is from genome assembly GCF_040674855.1 of Nocardia sp. NPDC049707. Classification (NCBI taxonomy): domain Bacteria; kingdom Bacillati; phylum Actinomycetota; class Actinomycetes; order Mycobacteriales; family Nocardiaceae; genus Nocardia; species Nocardia sp. NPDC049707. The sequence continues at coordinate 19,630 of NZ_JBFANN010000019.1, forward strand.
GGCCGCATCGAATTCCTCCTGCTCGCGCACCCTGGTCGGCGTCATCATCAGCGGGACCAGCGCCACGGCCAGCACCACCGGTATCAGCGTGATCAGCGTCAGCCGCCAATCGACGGTGAACAGGTAGGCCAGCGACACCACTGGCACTACGAATGCGGAGATCAGCTCGCCGGGAGCATGGGCGATGAACGGGTGCACCGCGCTTACGTCCTCGTCCACCACCTTCGCCAGCTCACCGGTCCGGCGCCGGGAGAACCATCCGATCGGGACGTGTCCCAGCCGCGCGGCCAGTTGCCTACGGAACGACAGCTGCACCTGGCCGTCGAGGAGGTGGCCGATCCCCGACGACGCCGCCGTGAACAGCAACCGCACGAACAGTCCGGCTGCGCCGACGATCACGACGACCCAGACATGACCGTGATCAATCGGACCCGGAGGCAGCAAGGTACGCCCCAGTTCGACCACCGCCAGCAGCGGTGCCAACCCTGCGACGGCGCCGATGACCTGCAAGACGACCACCGCGGCGAAACTCCATCGGAAGGGTCGTAGCAACCCGGTAAAGCTCTGTCCCGCAACCGAATCGACATCCGATGGCACTGTTGACCGTTCCTTCGTTAGGGCAATGTCCGTCGTGGTCATTGCTCTCCCATCGTCGTGGCGATGGGCGACTTTTCGAACACGTTCCGAAAGTAGCAGTCGGGGACGAATATTGTCGAGTGCGAGAGTTGGCGCACCGCCGCCGCCGGGCATGATGGGACGATGCCCCGCTCGTCCGCACCGAACGGCCGTACCGGCCGACCGCCTCTGACCTCCCGTGCGCAGATCGTTGACGCGGCACGGCAACTCATCGACCGGGACGGTTGGGAGACGCTGACCATCCGTCGGCTGGCGGCGGAGATCGGTGTCGGAGCGACCACCCTGTACCACCACATACGGGACAAGGAGGACCTGCTGATCCTCCTTGTCAATCACCATGTCGAGCAGGTCGAACGCCCCAGGCTGCCCGCGGACCCACCCAACCGGATCGTCGTGGCTGCCACCGTGATGCACGACGTCCTCGCGGACTGGCCGTGGGCCGCCGAAGTTCTCACCGCCGACGGCTTTGTCGCCCGCCTCGACGCATCGGCACTGTGGATGGTCGAAGCCATCGTGGCCGCGGCCATCGACCACGGGTGCACGCCGGAGCAGGCGGTCGACATCTTCCGCAACATCTGGTACTACACCGTCGGCGAGATCCTGGTCCGCGCCCACTCCGCCGACAGACCTACCGGCACCGAGCTGCGCGCCCTCCCCGAGGCATTCTTCAGCGGCCACGACGCCTCCCTGGTGCCACAGCTGGTCGCCATAGGCGACCGGTGGCCCGCGCTCGCGTCCCGCGATATCTACCCCACGGGGCTCCGCGTGTTCGTCCACGGGCTCCTCGAGCAAGCCACGTCGGCAACTCCGAATCGCGCCGGGTGAACTCCTCACCTTCCGGATTGCGGAACCTGCATCGTTCGGCGGGGCGAGCACTGCGCTGGAATTGTGCGAGAACGGCGAACGGCAGCATGATCGCCCGCCCCGTGCGGGGGTATAGGGGTGGTGCTCATGAGGTCGATGACCTCGCCGATGCGGGGCACCGACAGCGGTTCGATGTTCACTCCAGCGCCGCCAGGTGAGCTCGTAGCTTATTTCGCGCGCTGGTGCGGTGCGTGTGCTGACGCGACTGCATCCGATCCACCGCGCAAGCTGATCCCGGGGTCCAGTACCTGGGTCGAAGACGAACGGCGCACACGGTCGGACGGCGCCGCAGCCGCCTCCGGCGCACGGTCGGACGCCGCGGCAGGTGCGAGCCGGCCCGCGGCCAGCCGTGTGAGCGCGGCCTCGGTGAAGACCGACAACCCGAGGTCGGGGTTGTATCCGTGGATTTCCTTGACGTCGAGCTCAGCCAGGAAATACAGGATCTCCCGCGAGAGCACCTGACCCGGGACCAGCACCGGGAAGCCGGGCGGGTAGGGGACGACGAAGGTGGTGGACACCAGGGTCTTGCCCTTGGCGAGCCGTCGCCCGGCGTCGCCGAGCAGGACGTGTTCGCGGTCGGACTCCTCATACCCGGCGTAGAAGGCCGATCGCATGTCGCCGAACGAGCTGGCGCCGTCGGGACGGAATACGCTGTCGAACTCGCTGAAGTCGGGCAGCGCCGGCAGCTCCTTGGTGATCTCGTCGACCCGGCGCTGTTGCAGGTCGTGATCGGCCTTACCGGCCGCGTTGTGGCTGCGCTCGAAGTCACTGGCTATCCGACGCAGCACGTCGAGCAGGTAGTGCACGCTCGACCAGGTGACGCCGATCGTGAAGATCAACAGCACACTGTTGATCGAGGTCTTGTTGATCTGGATACCGAACCGGTCCATCAGGATCTTCTCGCGGAACTCGAACCCATTCATGCCGGTCTTGCCGATGAACAGCGTGACCCGAGTCGGGTCGAGCACGAACTGATCGGAGCGCCACGCCTCGTTCCACTCCGCCAAACCACCCTGTCTGACCTGCCGGTACGAGCTGACTTCCGAGGGGCGGAACTCATCGGGCACCAGGTCGGCCTCGTCGAGGATACGGAACCACTTGCCGATCAGCCGGTCTTTGCGGACGCGGTGCCGGAAGACCAGCGCCATGTCGTAGACGTTGCGGACCAGCTGGAAGCCCTCGATGTCGACCTGCCGACGCGCCAGGTCCAACGACGCCAGCAGTTGCTGGTTCGGCGATGTGGAGGTGTGGGTCAAAAACGCCTCACCGAACGCCTCACGGACGAGAGCTTTGAAATCCTGATCGTGAATATGGATCATCGACGCCTGCCGAAGCGCTGACAGCGACTTGTGAGTGGAATGCGTCGCATACACGCGTACCCGCGCGCGCCTTGGATCGGGAAGCAGCCGGCGGTTGCTCCATTCGGCGCGGTCGACGTCGCGCATCGACGCACGCCACACGCGGTACTCCTCGGCATAGGAGGGCGATGACAATGTCGATTCGAGTTGCGCGGCGGCAATCATCGCGGTTCGCTGCCGTGCCCACGGCACCGCCGTCGCGAACGCGTACCACGCCTCGTCCCAGAGGAAGCAAATGTCCGGCTTGATCGCCAGAACCTCCTCCATCACGCGCCGGGGGTTGTAGACGATGCCGTCGAAGGTGCAGTTGGTGAGCAGCAGCATGCGCACTCGGTCCAGTTGTCCGGCCGCCTCGAGGTCCAGCAGCGCCTTCTTGATGGTGTGCAGGGACACCGCTCCGTAGATCGCGAACGGCTCGAGCGGGTAGGCGTCCAGATACATCGGGTACGCCCCGGCGAGCACCAGGCCGTAGTGGTGCGATTTATGGCAATTGCGGTCGATCAGGACGATATCGCCCGGCCGGGTCAGGGCCTGCACGACAATCTTGTTCGCGGTGGATGTTCCGTTGGTGACGAAGAACGTCTGATCGGCACACCATGTCCTGGCGGCTTTGTCCATCGCCGTCCTGATCGTGCCGTGCGGGTCCAGCAGCGAGTCCAGCCCACCGGAGGTGGACGACGTCTCGGCCATGAAGATGTTTCGGCCGTAGAATTCGCCCATATCCTGCAGCGACTTGGAGTTGAAGATGCTGGCGCCACGCGCGACGGGAAGGGCATGGAATTGGCCGACCGGTGCGGCCGCGTAGGCACGCAGGGCATCGAAAAACGGTGTGGCGAACCGGCTTCGGAAGCCGGCGAGCACCGTGCTGTACAGGTCGGTGACATCGTTGAGCCGATAGAACGTGCGGTCGTAGACGTCCGGCTCTTCTTCGGTCTCCGCGGCGATCGACTCGTCGGTGAGCAGATACAGGTCGATATGCGGCCGCAGCTGCCTGATCCACTCGCCGCATTCGACCCAAGTCTGGGTGCGGTCGGTCACGACCACGTCGTCGTTGGCGCCGAGCAACGTGGTCATCAACGGCACTCGGTCGCGGGAACGAAGCGGCAGGTCATGCCGGATGATCGCCGCCTGGATCTCGCCGTTCAACGCGACTGCGGTGATGGCGTCCTCGATGCTCGACACGACAAGCAGCTCGAACTGCACATCGTCGGATGGGTCGCGAAGCGCCCGCAGGCTCTGCGCCAGGCTCTCGGGCGCTTCGGGTGGGGTATCGTCGCCGAGCAGCACGGTGATGAACTGCTGCTGTTTGGCCCGCGCCACGAGTTCCTGATCGGCCAACGGCACGGAGGTGTCGAACTCAGCCGCACCGTCGCCGTACTCGGAGAGCAGGCGCACGGCCAGTGACACCTCCTCGGTGAGTCGCACGGTCGCCAGATCGGCGATATATCCGCGAAATGCCGCCAGTCTCGCCGCGCCTGGGTACAGCCAATACCGCTCGTAGGCGCCGAGACGATCGAGGAGGCGCCGCACCCGGGCGACTTCGCGGGTGGTGTCCAGCCCGGCACGGTTGACATCGGCAAGCCGACGGCACGCGTCATCGAGCAGATTCCATGTGTCGATACGCGAGTACGACGGGTTGGCTACCGCCGCCAGCGCGGAAACACTGAGCCCTTTCGGGCGCTCTCCGTCATGGTGCATGTCGTCTGTTTCGCCCCTCGATCGGTGGGCGAAGTGATCCGTCGAGTACGAATGGTCACCTGGATAATCATCCCTGCGAATATTCTGCCCCGCCGTCGAGCAAATTCCTAGCTTGCCGGAAGTCGTAACGACGGCCCCAAGGCCGCCGCACCGATGAGACCGCAGCCCACTCCACCGGTTGCGATGAATCGCCGAGCCTATCGGTGTCACGATCCGCATCCCCGCGCGTCGAACGCCGAATCAGCGGCGCCGCGATCAGTGGTGGCGGGGTGTATGCCCGCGCGGCGCGGGTACGCCGCTAACACGGAGAGCGATATCCAGGGGCAGCCGTGGTGACGATATCGAGAGGTGATGAGGCGACCCGTGACCTTCGATGATCAGGAATGGGATCGCACCGCCAGGCAGGAGACCGAAACCGAACGGCTGGACCGCAATTGGGCCAGTCTGGTGCAGGAACTGCGGGTCGTGCAGACGGGTGTGCAGTTCTTGATCAGCGCGCTGCTCATCCTCCCGTTCCAGGCCGGATTCACCACCTTGTCGCAGCCGATGCGATTGCTGTATCTGGGCACCGTCTCAGCGGCGATGGGGGCGACGGTGTTCCTGGTCGCGCCGGTGTCGTGGCACCGAATCCTGTTCCGGCGACATCGATTGGGCAATGTCGTGGCCGCGGCGCATCGCTGCGCGATCGCCGGAATCGCGCTGCTCGGACTCGCGCTGACGGGTGCGATGATTCTGGTGATGGACACCGTCGCGGGGACCATCGCCGGCGCGGTGGCGGGTGTGGCGGTCGCGACGCTGTTCGCGGTGGCATGGGTGGTGGCACCGTGGCGCTGGCGCCATGGCCGTCACGAATCCGGCGGTTGAATCGGAGCGAGCCAGCGTGCCAGACTAAGAACAGGTTGAGACTACAGCCGACCCTGAGTCCGACGGGAACACACACCACGCGGACTCGGCCAGCGGGAGTGTGTAGCGACACCTGACACAGCACGGCGTCTACCGACGCGTTCTACACACCGATATCGCACCCTCCCGCCGATTCGATCCTGCCGCGCAGGACCGGTATTCCCTCTGGGAGGTGTGATATGTCAGCCGCTCTTCAGCACCGATCAAACGGTCGGCACCCGGCCGGCGAACGACCCCGCAACCGGTTCTGGTCACAACGGGTGGACCGCCGTAAACAGTGTGTGGTGGTGCGTGCCGAGGGTGAACTCGACGCGTCCGCACTTCCGGAATTCCGCGCTCTGCTCGAACGGGCCGTCACGACCCGGTGCCATGCGGTTGTCCTCGATCTGCGTGCCACCAAATTCCTGAGCATCCGGGTCGCGGCCACGATCGGCGCGATCAAGCAGCACGCCGCGCACGGCGGTCCGGATCTGCGGATCGTCTCGGGTCGGCGGGAGATAGACCGGGTGCTCGCGATTACCGGAGTACGCGCCATATGCTGCGAGTTCCCGTCGATGCGCGCCGCGCTGGACACGTGATGAGGCCTTAAGTCCCTACTCGAGCCGATATCCGGGTAACGGGCATGATCACAATCCATACTTGCGCTGAGGATCGATCCTGCCCGAGGATGCGGTCGCGTTGGGCCGGGTGATAGGCACGGGCGCCGGGTATTACATCGATGTCGCCGTCGCGCTCGAGGAGCGCCAGCAGGAGTCCCTCGATGACGCGCCCGAACTGTATGCGGCGCGGGCGGTGATCGAGCACGCGAAGGGCGCGTTGATGCTCGACGGCATCAACGCCGAACAGGCGTTCCGAGTGCTGAGCTGGCGCTCGCAGGAGACCAACATCGAACTCCGGGACCTGGCCACCCGGTTGATCGCCGATCTCGGCGCGCTGACCGATTCGATGGCGGAACTGCGCACGCGGTTCGACCATCTGCTGTTGACTGCGCAGGAACGGATCGAGGCCGACTGAGTCGAATCCGCACTGGTCACGATGTTTCGATGGTGACCAGCCGGGTAAGTCGCGAATGGTCCCCGACTCGAAGGCAGGTTCGGCGTCGGCTCCGAGGAAAGAGGTGGTGATGGGCATGGGGGAGTGGAGTTCCCGGTCCGCGGCAGAGAAAACGACGACGATCGGGGTTCGCATCCCCGCCGAGTTGGAGCAGCTGACCATGCTCCGTGCGCTCGCCGAAACCGTCGCGCTCATCGCAGATTTCGCGATCGATGAAGTCGTCGATATCCGGCTCGCATTGGACGAGGTGGCCACATCGTTGATCCTGGAGGCGACGCCGGGCTCCACCTTGGACTGCGATTTCACCTATAACGACCACGAGATGTTCGTGCGCGTCGCCTCGGTCGCGGTATCGGAGAAGGTAGTCGGGCAGGCCGGATTCGGCTGGCATATCGTTCGCACTCTGACCCAGTCCATCGCGGCAGCGCAGGAGCCGTTCGACAGCGTGGCCTCCGGCTATCCGACCGTCGTGGACTTCAGCTGGGTGCGAGGTAGTGATGGCGGCTGACTCGAGAAGGCACCGCGACAGCTACGACAATATAGAGCCGCTCTTCGAAGAGATCGCCGCCATCGACCCGGCCGACCACCGTCGGAAACTGGTGCGCGAGGAGTTGATCGGCCGATGCCTGCCGCTGGCGGAGCATATTGCGCGCAAATTCTCCGGGCGCGGGGAGAACTTCGATGATCTGCTACAGGTGGCCCGCTTGGGGCTGGTGCAGGCCGTCGACCGCTTCGATGTGACGCGCGGTTCCTCGTTTCTGTCGTTCGCGGTGCCGACCATCATGGGCGAAGTGCGCCGGCATTTCCGAGACAACACCTGGGCGGTGCGGGTGCCGCGGCGCACCAAAGAGATCCAGCTCACTATCGGCCCCATCATCGAGGCGTTATCGCAGCGGATCGGTCGGCTGCCCAGGGCCCGCGAAATCGCCACGGAACTGAACGTGGACCTGGTCGAGGTCACCCAGGCGCTGATCGCGGGCAATGCCTATCAGTCGAGTTCGATCGACGCGGTGGTCGGCGATGACATCGAGAACGCCCCGCAACCGCTGCTGGACAGTCTCGGTGCGGATGAGCCCAGCTATCAGTATGTGGAGGACTACCTGGCGGTCCGACCGTTGATCGAAGAACTGCCCGACCGGGAGCGCGAGGTGCTGGTCATGCGCTTCTTCGAGTCCAAGACCCAGTCGCAGATCGCCGAACAACTCGGGGTTTCGCAGATGCACGTCTCCCGCATACTGTCCAGAACGCTCGGCAGGTTGCGCGACGCAGCCCTGCGTGACTGATAGGCGGGGGAATACGTTGGTGCGCAACACATTTCGGTGTGATCGGATCTGCTGTTTGCCCGGCGTTACGTGCGGGTACGCGAAGAGGAACCGGACTATTGATGCCGACGCGCAAGGAGGTCGTCATGAACGATCAGCGACGACAGGGCACCCGAGATCCGTACGCCGGACCGGAGGCTTCCATGTCGCTGAAGAAACCGCCGGAATCAGTCATTCCCGGCGAGGGCCCGCAGCAGCCTGGTCGCATCCGCGTCACCCGCGATCATGACGTGATCCGGCGCTGGGCGGAGCAGCGCGGCGCGCGCCCGGCCACCATGCCCGGCAGTGAGTACAACGGGCACCTCGGCGTCCTGCGCTTCGATTTCCCCGGATACGGCGGTGCGGTGTTGCGCGCGGTGGGCTGGGACGAATGGTTTGCCACCTTCGACGCGCGCCGGCTGACATTCCGCTATCAGGAGTGCCGGGCCGATGGGGCGCCGAGCAACTTCAACCGGCTGGAGCAGTCGCATCGGGACGAGTTGTGACACGGCCGAAATGTGTTGCATATCAGTTCAATTCGCACAAAACGAAACATCCACTGCCGCAGAGAGGTCGCGGCGCGTCGCCGAGAGCCGGGGCATCGTTGTCCGGAATCCGCGATCGTTCAGGTGCGGGGTGACACGCTGCCACGCCCAAGCGGCGAGCCCGCTTCCGCCGAGGCGCACGATGGTCGGTCGATCCGTGATGGGGTCGCCTCCACGTGGGCGATGAAGTCGGAAAGGTCTGCGATGAAGTCCGCATGGGCATCCAACGGGGCGACGTGGCCGCCGTTGGGGTGTTCGTACCAGGAGAGCAGGTTGTTCTCGCGTGCCGCGACCTCGCGCGAAGCGAAATCACCGGCGCCGAAAACGCTTACCGCCGTGGGCACCTGCGAACGGCGACCGTCCGCTGCGGCCCTGTTGTCGGCATAGATGCGCATGCTGCTGCCGATCGATTGTGTGGCCCAGTAGAAGGTCGCGTTGGCAAAGATGAAATCCTCGCCGAGCCCGAAACCGGCACCCAGCGATGCCTGCCACAGGTCGTATTTGTCGAGTTGCCACGCGAGCAGGCCGGCCGGCGAGTCGTGCAGCCCGATCGCGAGGGAGTCCGGTCTGCGAGCCTGGATATTGAGGTAGCCGGCTCCCTCGTCCGCGAACTCGCGAAGTCGCTGCCATGGGAGACCGCACTCGGGAGCGTCGGCGATGAACCCACCGAGTCCCGCGCTCACATGTAAGCCCGCCACATGCTCGGGGCAAGCACCCGCCATTGCCCGGGCGATCACCGATCCCCAGTCTTCTCCGTGCACGATGAAGCGTTCATGCCCGACGCCGACCATCGCTTCGGTGAGCATCATCGCGATAGTCGAAACCCCCATGCCGCCATCTCGTGGCATCGGGGCGCCGAAACCGGGGAGGATGGCGAGAACCACTTCGGACGCTACCTGCTGTAGCGGCTCGATGACGCGATGGAACGCAAGGAACGACGTCGGCCAGCCATGGAGAAGCAGAAGGGGCGTCGTGCCGTGTCCCGGAAAACGTACGAGCCGCACCTCCCCGAGCTCGGTCTCCACCCGCTGATGACAGCCCCAGGTACTGCTCGACTCCTGGCGCAACCAGTCGAGCCAAGCCGCAGCGTATGAACGCGTGCGAACTGCGGCGACACCCTCGACCACCGGAGTGGGTGGCCAACGCGTGCTACTCAACCGCCGCGCAAGATCCGACGCGTGTCCCGGCAAGTCGGGCAGCACCGAAGTCAGAAGTTGGTAACATGTTGTCATTCTCCGACCGTAAGGAAATTGACAGCATGTTGTCAAGTGGCGATGATGCGGATGCCGCCCTGCATGCCCTCTTCGAAGCCAACCGACTTCTGCGTGATGCCGGAGAACGCATAGCGAGTGCGGCGGGGCAAACCCATGCGCGTCGAATGGTGTTGCAGAGCGCAACGCAAGCGGCCACGGTGGCCGATATCGCGCGATCCTTGAGCCTCCAACGGCAGGGAGTGCAGCGGATAGCGGACGACCTGGTCGACGAAGGGCTGGCCAGGTACGAGGACAATCCGCGTCATAGACGATCGAAGCTGCTCGTTGCCACCGACGCCGGTTGCTCCATCCTTTCCGAGATTCGGAAAGCGCACAGCGACTGGCTCGAGGAACTCAGGGAGAGTGCCCCCGACCTCGACTGGTCATCCCTTCGCGGCGACCTCGAACACCTGATTTCCGCACTTCGAAACCGGAGATAGACGAAGCAAGAAGTTCGGTCTGACGACGTTCTGCCCCTGCGCCTTTCCGCTGAACGGCTAGTAGCACTGGAGGGCGCGGCCTCTGCGGATCGACATGGGTGAAAAAATGCCCACAGGCGCATTCACAACTTGACAAAACGGCAGCCCTGCCCTTGGCACCGAAATCGGCGCAGAGCCGAATAGTGGAAGGACCGCGATGACCCTGTCCGACGCCGTCGCCCACCTCGGGGGCCGCGCCTTGCGGACGAGATGGTTCGTCCGCATGCCGATCACCCTGTACCGGGTCGGCCTCGGCTTCCTGTTCGGCGCTCGGCTGCTGATGCTCGAACACGTCGGCTGCCGCACCGGAGCCCGCCGCTATGTCGTGCTGGAGGTCGTCGACCGACCCGCGCCCGGCGAGTATGTGATCGTGTCCGGCTTCGGCGGCCGCGCCCAGTGGTACCGCAACATCCAAGCCCATTCCAGCGTCCGCGTCTGGTGCGGCCCGCGCCGCGCCGCGCCGGCCACCGCCGTGCCCATGACCGAGGCCGAGGCGAAGGCCGCGCTCGACCGCTATGTCCGGAGCCACCCCAGTGCCTGGAAGAACCTGCGCGCCACCATCGAGCACGCCACCGGCGCCCCCGTCGACACCCTGCCCATGGTCCGCGTGCGCGTGAGCTGACCGGTCGACCCGACCGAGCCGAACATTACCGGCGTCCTGCTCGCCGCCGGGTGCGCCTGCCTGACCTGGGCAATCATCTGGGGTCTGTTCTCCATCCGATGACCTGTAGCCGAGTGGGTGAGGTCCACGCACCACGACCGGTTCGGTACATCGGAAGCCACCTACTGTCGGTGGCGCAACCAGTTCGGCTGGCTGATGACTGCCCCTAACCCCAGTCCCATCGGGGCGAGTTGCGACATGAGCAAAAATGTGTCGCATATCACGCTCAATTTGCACAAATTGGGTCTGCATGCACAGGGTGGAGTAGCCGGACGCTAACCGACTGTCCGTGATCTGCCGTTTACCGATTGGCCGATCCGGGTATTCGAGCAGTTGGCAAAGGTGCTCGAAGGCGGACTTTCGCGTCGGTTCAGGGTACGCGAGTCCCCGCGTCGCGTCGCGTCCGCGTGGCTGCAAGGGATGAGGGCTTGACCGCAAACCTGATGATCGTTGACGACGACGAAGTGGTACGTGGCGCACTGCGCACGGCCATGGAAGACGAGGGTTACGACGTTGCCGAGGCACACGAGGCCGAGGACGCGCTGACCTATCTGCGCAGCAATGGCGCTCCCGATGTGATGATCGTCGAGCTGATGCTCGGTGACATGGACGGCTTCGATTGCATCAGGGAGATCCGTCGCGAGCACGACGTGCCGATCATCGTGGTCAGCTCGCGCGATGACACCCATGATGTGGTGGCCGCGCTGGAGGCGGGGGCCGACGACTACGTCACCAAGCCGTTCGAGATCAAGGAGATTTCCGCGCGCATGCGGGCGCTGCGCCGCCGCGCGCGCCTGACCATGGAGCGCGAAGCGCCGCGCGAGGCGGTACTCGACGCGCACCTCGACGCACCACTGGTGCTGGATCGCGACGGTGGCGCGGTGCGGCGCGGCGAAGACGAAATCCGGCTCACCATCACCGAATTCAAATTGCTGTGCGAACTCGCGGAATCGCCCGGGCGGGTGCTCAGTCGCACCGTTCTGCTCGAAAGAGTATGGGAAGACGGCTTTTTCGGCGACGAGCGGATCGTCGATGTCCACATGCGCCGCCTGCGGACCAAAATCGAGCTGGACGCCTCCGATCCGCGCATCGTGGTAACTGTGCGTGGCCTCGGCTATCGACTGGATCTGCAGCGCTGAGCTGCGACCGGGCGGGCAGTGGCACCGAATATGACGCTGCCTGCGGTTGTGATCTTTTCGTAATACAACCGCAAAGAGTTCGACAGGTTCACCTCAAAGTTGCTTCGTAAGCCTGGATAAGTACTGCAGACCCGACCAGGGAGACGTATGTCGCTGCACACCTTGTCCACCACGACGATCGAACCTTCGGTCACCGAATACCCTTCGGCCGTACCGATTTCCAGGCCGCGCACGCAGCCGGTACTGCGCCCCCCGAGAGTCGGTGACGCGGCCCAGATCTGGCGAATCGCCAAGGATTCGCAGGTCCTCGACGCCAACTCCAGCTACGCCTACCTGCTGTGGTGTCGTGATTTCGCGAGCACCTCGGTGGTCGCCGAGGTCGGTGGCCGGGTCGTCGGGTTCGTGATCGGCTACCTGCGCCCGCAGGCGCCGGAGACGGTGTTCGTGTGGCAGGTCGCGGTCGATCACGATCAGCGGGGACAGGGCCTCGGCGCCGCGCTGCTGGACGCGCTGCTGAACAGCGCTGCCGATGCCGGTGTTTCCGCATTGGAGACCACGATCGCACCGGACAATCCGGCCTCGATCGCGATGTTCGCCTCGGTGGCGCGTCGCCGGTCGGCGCGGATGACCAAGCACCCGCTGTTCGATTCCGAACTCTTCCCGGACAGCCACGCTGCCGAGGACCTCTATCTGATCGCCCCTACGGCCCGAAAGCAGGAGGATCGCCGTTGATTACCGCCGAAACGACCATTTTCGAGGAGCTCGAATCCAATGTCCGCGGATATTGCCGGGCCTGGCCGACGGTGTTCACCACCGCGTCGGGCAGCTGGTTGCGTGCCGAGGACGGGAAGGAGTACCTCGACTTCTTCGCCGGCGCGGGTGCCTTGAACTACGGCCACAACAATCCGGTGCTCAAGCGGCCGCTGCTGGACTACATCGCCGGTGACGGGATCACCCACGGCCTCGATATGTCGACCGCGGCCAAGCGCAGACTGCTGGAAACCTTGCGCGACACCGTGTTCGCGCCGCGTGGCCTGGAATACAAGGTCCAATTCCCCGGGCCGACCGGCGCGAATGCCGTCGAAGCCGCGCTGAAGTTGGCCCGCAAGGTCACCGGACGCGAGACGATCATCAGCTTCACCAACGCGTTCCACGGCATGTCGCTGGGTGCGCTATCGGTGACCGGCAATGCCGCCAAGCGGGCCGGTGCCGGTGTGCCGCTGGTACATGCCGCGCATATGCCCTATGACGGCTACTTCGACAACACCACCGCCGATTTCCAATGGATGGAGCGGGTGCTCGACGACACCTCGTCCGGTTTCGACCGGCCCGCGGCGGTAATCGTGGAGACGGTGCAGGGTGAGGGAGGTGTGAATATCGCACGCCCGGAGTGGCTGCGGCATCTGTCCGAATTGTGCACCGCGCGTGGCATTTTGCTGATCGTCGATGATGTGCAGATGGGCTGCGGCCGGACCGGACCGTTCTTCTCGTTCGAGATCGCCGGTATCACCCCCGATATCGTGACGCTCTCGAAATCCATCGGCGGCTACGGTTTGCCGCTGGCGTTGGTGCTGTTCAAACCGGAACTCGATGTCTGGACTCCGGGCGAGCACAATGGCACCTTCCGCGGCAACAACCCGGCCTTCATCACCGCACAGGCCGCGCTCGAGCACTTCTGGTCCGACAGCACCCTGCAGGCCTCGACCGAGGCGAAGGGGCAGCGGATCGGCGCGGCCCTGACCCAGGCGGCCGAGTACTTCCCCGGCATTTCGGCGCGGGGTCGCGGACTGGTCCACGGCGTGGCCTTCGACGATCCCTCCCAGGCCGGCAAGGTCTGCCAGGTCGCCTTCGAGCATGGGCTGCTGGTGGAGACCTCCGGTTCGCTCGATGAAGTGGTGAAGTTGCTGCCGCCGTTGACGGTCACCGACGACGAGGTCGAGCATGGATTGCGGGTGCTGACCGGCGCGATCGGCACCGTCTGCGGAAAGGAGCGTTGAGATGATCGTGCGCAGCACCGCGGAGATCACCGGCACCGAACGCGATGTCGCGGGCCAGGGTTGGCGCAGTAAGCGCATCGTGCTGGGCGGCGACGGCGTCGGATTCTCCTTCCACGAGACCACCATCGAGGCCGGGACCGTACACGAGTTCCACTACCGGCATCACGTGGAGGCGGTGTGGCTCATCGAAGGTGAGGGGACACTGACCGATCTGGACCACGATGTCAGCTATGAGTTGACACCGGGCTCGATGTACCTGCTCGACGGGCACGAGCGCCACCGGTTGGAGGTGCGCACCGATATGCGGATGATGTGCGTGTTCACCCCGCCGGTCACCGGGCAGGAGGTTCACGACAGCGACGGCGTCTACCCACTTGTCGCGGTCCAGGTAAGCGGTTAGGAGGCGCAATGACGTTGGTGCGGACCGACGATCGCTACCCGACTCGGCTCGTCACGGCCGGCGAGCACCGGGACCGGACCGATCCCACGGTGTGGGGCGCGGTCGATTCCGAGGAGCTGGCCTCCTTCGATGCCAATGGTTTCGGGATCGTCGAAGAGCTGCTGGCGCCCGCCGAGGTCGCGGAGTTCAGTGCCGAAATCGACCGTCTCGCCGGTGATCCGGTGCTGCGGGGTGATGACCGGGTGATCGTGGAGAAGGCCTCGAACCGGGTGCGGTCGGTCTTCGAGGTGCATCGGCTCAGTGGCGCGATCGCCGACCTGGTTCGTGAATCCCGGGTGGCCGGATTGGCCAGACAGGTGCTCGGTTCGGATGTCTACATCCATCAGAGCCGAGTGAACTATATGCCCGGCTTCCGCGGCACCGGCTTCTACTGGCATTCGGATTTCGAGACCTGGCACGCCGAGGACGGTATGCCCGCACCGCGTGCGGTCAGCCTGTCCATCGCCCTGACCGACAACTACCCGATCAATGGCAGCCTCATGGTGATGCCGGGCTCGCACCGGACCTTCGTGCCGTGTACCGGCAGCACTCCGGCCGAGCATTATCGGGAGTCGTTGCAGGAACAAGAGATCGGCGTACCGACGCACGCCGATATCGAGGCGCTGGCGAACCGGTACGGCATCACCCAGTTCACCGGCAGCGCGGGATCGGCCCTGCTGTTCGATTCGAACATCATGCACGGTTCGTCGAACAACATCACGCCGTTCCCGCGCTCGAACATCTTCCTGGTGTTCAACAGCGTGGAGAACACGCTGCTCGAGCCGTTCGCCGCCCCGGGCCGGCGACCGGCGTATATCGCGAGCCGGGACTTCACGCCGGTGTAGTCCGATACGACGCAACCGGTCTCGGGCCGCCTCACCCGAGACCGGTTGCGCGCGTCGATAACCCGTTGTCGATGAAAATCCGCTCACTCGGTACGTCGAGCGCGCGGAGCTGCTCGGTGTGGATCTCGATGTCCTGTTCATCGGTGGAACAGCGGCAGTATCCGACGCGAAAGCACCCGCCTGGACTTGGCGCGATCGTCTGCGGCCTGACCGATCGGCCCAGCTCCTTCGCGCGTTCGATACCGACGAGGCCGGCGTCGAACGCGGTGGGCCGGGCGTGTGGCACAGGTCCCGCCACCAAGCGCGGCGGGCAATCAGGCTGCGTTCACGGGGTCGCCGATGGCAGTCAGGCGGGCGAACTGGTCATCGGACAGTGCGAATTCCAGCGCGCCCATGTTCTCTGCGAGGTGTGTGATCGAGGCGGTGCCCGGGATCGGGATCGTTGTCGGTGAGCGGTGCAGCAGCCAGGCGAGCGCGACTTGGGCGGGTGTCGCGCCGATCTGCGCGGCGATGGTGGCGACCGGGCTGTCCGGGCGCGCGTGTTCGCCCATGGCGATGGGGAAGTAGGGCACGAAGGCGATGCCGTGTTCCGCCGTGTAGTCCACGACGGCCTCATGCTGGCGGGCGAGCAGATTGTAGTGGTTCTGCACCGCCGCGATCGGAGTGATTTTCGCGGCGGTCTGGAGTTCGGGTACCGAGACTTCCGACAGACCGATGTGGCGCACCTTACCTTCCTGCTGGAGCTGATACAGGGTTCCGATCTGATCGGCGATCGGCACCGCGGGATCGATGCGATGCAGATAGAGCAGATCGATGCGGTCCACTCGCAACCGCCGCAGGCTCAGCTCGGTCTGCTGGCGCAGATATGCGGGGTGACCGAGCGGCACCCATTCTTCGGGTCCGGGTCGGGTGTTGCCGATTTTGGTGGCGACCACGAGATCGTCACGATAGGGGTGCAGTGCCTCGGCGATGAGTTTTTCGTTCCCGCCCAGCGCATAAGCGTCGGCGGTGTCGATGAGATTCACCCCTAGCTCGACAGCGCCGCGCAACACGGCGAGCGCCTCGGCGCGATCGGTCGGAGGCCGCCAGATATGCGCGGTGCCACCACCGCGGGATGTAGGGGTGTCGGTGAGCCGCATGGCGCCGTAGCCGATCCGACGTACCGGGAGATCGCCACCGAGGCTGAAGAATTCGCTTGCTGTTGCAGTCATGCCATCACTGTAAAATCTGACATGGATGTCAGAATCAAGCGAGCATGAGGCGGATCACATGAGAATCGGTGAGCTGTCCCGAACCACCGGCGTCAACCCACGGTTGCTGCGGTACTACGAGCAACAGGGCTTGCTCACCTCACAGCGCGCCGCCGGTGGCCATCGCCGCTTCAGCGAGGACGCCCCGGTTACGGTCGGTCACATCAGGGCCATGCTCGCCGCAGGACTGTCGACCCGAGTCATCCAGCAGGTGCTGCCCTGTGTGGAAGGGCCGGGTCCGCAGATCAATGCCTGCGTCGCTGATGTTCTGCAAGAACGGTTGCGCGATATCGGGGAGCAGATCACGACCCTGGAAAACGCACGTTCTGCCCTCACTGGCATGCTCGCCACCGTGACACAGTCGTAGCGCCCTGATACCAGGCCGGATCGTGACCCCGGTGCTGTGCGAACCGCCCGGCGACGGTCCGCAGCGACCGTCGCCGCCGGAACCGGAGCGGGGTGCGTCATCTGCGCATCGCAGCTCCGCCGATACCCGGATGGCGGCCGAGTTGGGCAACTGATTTGCTAGCTCAATGCCTGGTAGAGGGTGAGCCAGCGGTCGGGGGAGATGAGGCCGACCGGCTCGTCGAGGGCGATTCCGGCCATGGTGCAGGCCGCTCGGACCTTCGGAGCCGGAGCCGCCCGGCACAGTGTGGCCGCGAGGGAGCCGCCGAGGCCGGAGAAGCCGAATTCCACAAATTGGTGGTAGCCGCGGAGTTCCTGACGTGTGAGAAGTGGTTGTTCACGTCGGCGTAGTCGCAGGACAGCGGCGTCGACCCGCGGTATCGGATGGAAGCGGTAGCGATGGACTCTGATGCCCAATTCCATTGTGATGGTGGGCCATTGGGTGACAGTGAGTTTGGTCCAGCGCCCGTAGTCCCCCGCGTATTTGCGGGCGAACTCGCATTGGGTCAATAGTGTCGCCGAGGTGAGCTTCGGTGCGGTCAGACACCACCGCACGATATCGGTACTCGCAGCAAACGGGATATTGGCGACAACCGTGAATGGTTCGCGGGGTGGGGTGATTTCGCGAATATCGGCGTGGTGCACGTGAATTCGGCGGTCGTTTGCATACCGTGCGCGAAGTTTCTCGGCGTAATGGCGATCCTTTTCATAGGCGAGGACGCGGTGCGTGTTGTTCAAGAGATGACCGGTGAGCATGCCGTCGCCGGGGCCGATCTCCACGACGAGGTCATCGGCGCCGATACCGGCCGCGCGTACCAGCCTCCGCGCCCCATCGGTATCGGTGAGGAAGTTCTGCGATAGCTGTTTACGGGTGCTGCCGGAGCCGATTCGGGCATGCGGTAGCGAACGATTGCGGGACATGGGTGTCCTCCGAACAGAGTGGTCGAATCAGGAATGTGTGATTCGCCCGGACCCGTGCCGGAACACTATGGGGCGCAACCCATCCCAGTGCGGTCACGTAACGACCGAACTGGCGGAATCGATCAGACCGATCGGGAAACGGGAGCAGCGCAGTGCGCGGGCAGCGGCCGGGCCGCCGCGCGGAGCCGCACGTAGTACGCGCAGACCGCGCACGCTCCGTTCAAGCCAGGACTGCATCCCATATGGGCAAACTAGAGCACGCCGGAGTTGTGCGCGACTGATTTATCGCGCCCGTCGTCCGAGCCGGTGCGCGGCGAAAATCGAGGCGAACTTATCCGCGGTATCCGGTACACCGTCGCTCATCCTCTGCTCGGCTTCGCGCCGATGGCCGCCAGGGCTCAGCTGGCGGCGGCGAATCCCGCTGCCGCTCAGCCGAAATCGACCGATTGATCGTGTACGTCGGTCTGTTCCTCGGCTGCGCAGGCACGCCATGCCCTGGCTTCGTCGTGATTGCCCCGACGTTCGAGAAGGTCGGCGAGTCCGGTTATGGCGCGTGATTCGCGGCGCTCGGCCGCGGTGCGCCACCAGCGCTCGGCATCGCCGAGTTCACCGCGATTGAACAGGACGACGCCGAGGTCGTAGGCGGCGCCGGCGTGCCCGGCCTCGGCCGCCTGTGTCCACAGGCCGCACGCCTGTTCCTCCTCACCGCGTCCGAACATGGCGACGCCGAGATCGTAGAGGGCGGCGCGATAGCCGCGGTCGCCATCGTGGGTGCGTGGTTGCGGTTGCGCGGGCTTCATTGGCTCCGGGAGCCGGGCATGGTCGGAATCCGCTGCCGGTTCTGGCGTTACCGGCACCTGCTTTTCGATTGTCGGCGACGGCTCCGCCAACCGGGTACGCGCGGCCTGCAACGGTGTGGTCTGCTCTGCCTCCGGAAGCTCTGGGTGGGCGAAGGTCGTTCGCAGTGCTTCCGGGAAACGCGCCGTTTCGAGGTCAGGGGGTGTCGGCTGCGGCGGCTCGGGGAGTCGAGGCCGCTCAGGCGTAGTGGATACGGCTTGCTGCGGCTGAGTCGGTGGCGGCGGCTGCGCGGATCTGTCCTGTCGCGGTTCTGCGGGCCATGGCGGTTGGGGCGCGGCAGCCGGGTCCGGGACTGCGGCGGCCGACAAACTCGCGGTCTCCACCTCGACCACGAGGTTGGCGAAATTCGGTGGACCCTCGCCGACACTGCACCAGAGGATGATTCGGCCGTCAGGTGGTTGTTCGATGAGAATGCCGTAGTTGCCGGACCAGGATTTCTGTGCGCCGAACGCGTCGACCCAGACCGGCGTCAGCGAGAACAGCGCATTCGGATCGGTCGGGACCACATCGAAGGTGACGCCGGCGGCGAGAGCATCGCTCCACACGTCGACACCGGTCAGGCGTCTGCCATCGATACCGATATGCCCGTCGACCACCGACAGTCCGATCCCGTGTCCGCGCAGACCCGCGGGCGGTGCCGCGGACAGCAGCGTCATGGTGACCCTGATCGGCGCGGGCCCAACGTGTTCGGTGTACATCGGGTAGATCAGGCTGCCATTCCAGGTGATCGGGTCGGCGGATTGATAGCGGGCGGCCAGCGGTGGGTTGTCCGGCGAATTTTGGGCATACCAGTGCGAATACGGCTGATTCATATTGCGCCCCGACCTTTCACCGATGTTTCCTCGCCCCTGTCTGCACGGTCCGGCCGGTAACACCGTACCCGCCTCGGATGTGGTAGGCGTGTCAGTATCGGGTGCGCCGCGCGCGATTCACCCCGACCGTGACGTCGAAAAATTCCTCGCCCGTTGTGGTGCGGCAGCCAGTCTGTCGAGTTCGCGCCGCACGGTATCGGCACGTCCGGTCCGATAAATCGAACAGTACGGTCAGTCTGTCCAGGTACCGGCGACGGTCGGTGCGCAGTTCCGCCAATACCGGTGCCAGTTAGGGGAACTGGCCGGCGAGTGCCGGGAACGCCGGTGTGGTGTCGGGTCAGCGCGGCGCAGAATGCCGTGCAGTGCGCGCGAAGTTACGTTTCGCCGATTACCTGGTCCGCTCCAACAGGGTGAAATGCGAGCACGAATTCGCTAGTCGCACTGCGTAATTCCGAGAATAGCGGTCACCGAACCAAGCGCTTGCTACGCTCAGCCGATGATCCCCACAATTGTCTGGGGCACCGGCAATGTCGGCCGCGCGGCCATCCGCGCCGTCGACGCGCACCCGGCGCTGGAACTCACGGGCGTGCTCGTCCACAATCCGGATAAGGTCGGCCGCGACGCGGGTCGGCTCGCGGGACTCGACTACGATCTCGGCATCCCGGCAACCGCCGATATCGATTCGGCCCTCGCGGGCGGCCCTCGGGCCGTGGTGTACGCGGCTTCGGGCGATATCCGTCCCGATGACGCGCTCGCCGACATCGTCCGGGCCATCGAGTCCGGCGCGGTCGTGGTCACCCCGGCGCTGTACGCGCTCTACGATCCGTGCAGCGCTCCACCCGAAATGCGCGATCCGGTGCTCGCGGCCGTCGCGCGGGGCGGCGGGTCGCTGTTCGTCTCCGGTGTCGATCCCGGCTGGGGCAATGATGTGCTACCGCTGCTGATGAGCGGACTCGGCAGCACCGTTGATGTGATCCGGTGCCAGGAGATCTTCGACTACACCACCTACGACCAACCTGATTCGGTGCGCTATCTGGTCGGTATGGGCCAGCCGATGGACTATCTGCCGCCGATGGTCGCGCCGGGCGTCCCGACCATGGTGTGGGGCGGCCAGATTCGGTTGATGGCGCGGGCACTGGGCGTCGAACTCGAGGAGATCAGCGAAACCCTGGACCGGCGCGCGCTCGACGCCACGGTGAGCACCGAGCGGATGGGGGAGTTCGCGGCGGGTACGCAGGGCGCGTTGCGCTTCGAGGTGCAGGGGATCGTCGCGGGCGAGGCACGCATCATCATCGAGCACGTCACCCGGATCCACCGGTCCTGCGCACCGGACTGGCCGATGCCACCGGACGGCGAGGGCGCGCACCGCGTGCTCATCGAGGGCCACCCGCGCATCGAAATCACCATCGAGGCCGCCGACGAGGACGGAAACCGTTCCGCGGGCGGCAATGCCACCGCGGTCGGCCGACTGGTGAATGCCATCGACTGGCTCGTCGACGCCGAACCCGGACTCTATGACGCCCTTGATGTCCCACTGCGTCCCGCAGTCGGCAAGCTCGGAAGGAAACACACATGATCATCGACATACCCGAGGGCAAGGACCCGATCGGTTACGTATGGGGCGAGATGGTGCCCGGAATCGGCCTTGCCGCCTCGAACTTCTCGCTGTCGGTGTATTCGCATTCCACCCTCGGACTGCGCGAATTCGAGGCGGCGCGACTGAAGATCGCGCAGGTCAACGGCTGCATCTTCTGCCTGGATTGGCGCACCGAACGCGACGGTCAGAAGGTGGAGCCGGAGTTCGCGGACGCGGTCACCAACTGGCGCACCACCGAGCTTTTCGACGAACGCACCCGGCTGGCCGCCGAATACGCCGAGCGCTACGCCACCGATCACCACAATCTCGATGACGAGTTCTGGGATCGGATGCGGGCGCACTACAGCCAGACCGAAATCGTCGAATTGAGTATGAGCATCGGGTCGTGGTTGGCCTTCGGGCGGCTCAACCATGTGCTCGGGCTGGACGCGGTGTGTGTACTGCCCGGACATTCGTCGTAGGCGAATGACTTCGGCCCAGAGACAAACAGGTTTCTGGGCCGGGTATGGCGACCGCCTCGGGATCGCCGAACAGCGCATCCCGCTTGCGGGCATCGAACCGGTTCCCGAAATCGGGACCTGCGGTGGTGGCGTTGTGTAGCCTTGCCGCACAACATGTCTGGGAGGGGTGTGGCCATGGATCCGATCACCGTTATTGTCACTGCTTTGATCGCCGGTGCCGCGGCAGGCGGCCAGGAAGCGGCCTCCGCCGCTGTGCGCGATGCCTACCTAGCAATCCGCAGCCGCATCAGCCGGGGCGGCGGTGACGCGGAGGCTACCGTCGCGATCGAGGCCAATGAGGCCGAGCCGGGCGGCGATGTCGCCGCCATCGAGGCGGCGGTGACGCGGGCCCTCGTCGTCGATGATGTCGAACTGCGGGCTTGGGCAGCCCGGCTGTTGGCGGCTGTGCCGTCCGCGCACGTCGACCGCGCGCAGAGCCGGATCGATCTGAGCTACGCCAAGGGCGTGCAAGTCGGTGACGACAACACCCAGCACAACACCTTCCACTGAGCCGTCGTGATGAGCGACAGGCCCGGTGCTTGCGCACGCGCGCGCCCCGACCTGGCGTGGCCGGTAGTGCCCGCACGGTTGGTGACCGCGAGGAGCGGGTAGTGAAGGTTTTGCCATGGGGGTAGGTGACGAGGATGAATCCGACGTCCCCACCGAGCGCGCCGTCGACGCGCGTCACGCCCGAGGTGTGCAGATCGGTGACCGCAACACCCAGTTCATCTACAACTACCGGGGAACGTGGAGCGATACCGCACCCGCACGATGCAGGCCGCGAAAAGACTGTGTGCCTGCGGATTACGAGGATAGCGGCGCGCGGTCGCGGCGGGTCCACCACAGCACCGGCAGCAGTGCCAGCGACAGGAATCCGCCGCACAGAGCCAGGGTGGCGTAGTCGGTGGCCGAGACGACCACCCCGGACACCGCACCGCCACCGGCGCCGGCCAGGGCGACCGCGACGTCGATACCGCCCTGGACACGAGGCCGGTTGCGGGGTTCGGTCGCATCTACCACCAGCGCGGTTCCGGCGATCAGCCCGAAGTTCCAACCCAGCCCCAACAGCGCCAACGCCACGATCAACCCCACCAGTGAATCTCCGGGTGCCGCCGCAGCGGTGATCCCGGCGGCCATCAGCGTCGTACCGGCCGCGACCGCCATCGGGATGCGCCCGATCCGGTCGACCAGCGCGCCGGTGGCCAGCGACGGCAAATACATGGCTCCGATGTGGACGCCGATCACCAGCCCGACCTGCCCGAGGCCGTGATGGTGGGCGCGCATATGCACAGGCGTCATCGTCATGATCGCGACCATCGAGACCTGCGTCAGCACCATCACCGCCGCTCCCACCCACGCCCCTGCCCCCGGCGGCGGGACCGCACTCCCCACTGTGGGTGCTCGCTCGACCGCCGAATCCGCCTGTTCGATGGTGGTGTTCTCGGCGCGGCGGGCGATCAGCAGCGGGTCCGGGCGCAAAAGCAGCCACAGCACCGCCCCGGCGGCCAGGTACGCGATTCCGGCCAGCAGGAACGGTCCTGCCAGCGCCGGGATCCCGAGCGTGGCGGCGAGCCGTCCGAGGGGTTGCACGAGGTTCGGTCCGGCGACCGCGCCCAAGGTGGTCGACACCATGGCGACGCTGATCGCGCGGCCTCGCTCGGTCGGGCGCGCGAGATCGGTTGCGGCGTAACGTGCTTGGAGATTGGTGGCGGTGCCCGCGCCGTAGACCAGCAGTGCTGCGAACAAGACCACGATGTTGTCGGCGACCGCGGCGGCCACCACTCCGAGCGCGCCCAGCCCGCCGACGGCGAATCCCGCGCCGAGCCCGATCCGGCGGCCGAAACGCTGCGAAGCCCGGCCCACCAGCAGCGCCGCCGCGGCCGAACCGAGGGTGTACAGCGCCGCCGGCGCACCGGCCACGTCGTCACCGCCGAGCATCTGCTGGGCCAGCAACGCGCCTACCGTCACCCCGGCCGCCAGCCCCGCACCGCCGAGGACCTGACTAGCCATCACCACGATCAGGGTGCGGCGCTGCAGCCGCGCCCGCGCACCCTGATCGGTGACGGGCGAGGAGGCGACGGCGGCATCAAACGACATCGAGCGCAACCTCTCCGCTGACGC
Source organism: Nocardia sp. NPDC049707 (assembly GCF_040674855.1). Classification (NCBI taxonomy): domain Bacteria; kingdom Bacillati; phylum Actinomycetota; class Actinomycetes; order Mycobacteriales; family Nocardiaceae; genus Nocardia; species Nocardia sp. NPDC049707. The sequence goes on from NZ_JBFANN010000019.1 coordinate 43,265, forward strand.
GCCACTCCATGATTCCCTCGTCCATCGCGGTCGCCTCGATCCCGCGCTCGCACAGCCAGGCGGCGGCCTCGCGGGCCAGCCGGCAGAACTCGCCCCGACAGTAGATCAGCACTCCGGTGCCGGCCGGGATCGCCTGGTAGCGGTCGGGCAGTTCATCCAGCGGGATCGATATCGCGCCCGGCACGTGACCGGCCTCGAACTCGATACGCGGGCGCACATCGACCACCGTCATGCCCTCGGTCATCACCGGCACTCCCGCAGCCACACCGCGCGGGTCGGCGGCGGCCATGTAGGTGTTGACCGCCTCACGCAATCCGGGCGAATGACGCAACGCCACCTTCTTCGCCGCTACATACAATTCGGCGACGTCGTCGTCGGTGAGGCGGTAGTAGATCGTGGTGCCCGCCCGGCGGGTGGCCACCAGCCCAGCGTGCTTGAGGGTCTGCAGATTCGACGAAACCGTCGTCACCGTGATCCCGGTCATCCGTGCCAGCGCATCCACCGAATGCTCACCCTGCGCCAGCAACTCGATCAACTCCAGTCGCCGGCCACTGCTCATAGCCTTGACCACGTTCGCAAACGCGTCGAAGACCATCGCCTTCCCGCTATTCGATGATTCCACGGAATAGGAGAGTAGCAGTGGATCGTGTGCACACAACCCGACCGCTCGACTCGCTACCCGACACTCCTCGGTCTGCGGCGAGACTCTATTGGCCGTCGCCGAGTGCCGGTCTGTAATTCATGTTCAGTTTGATCTGCCCCGCAAGGGAAGGAGGTGGGACCAGAACAGCGGGGTAAGGCCACGTTCGTCCTCGGCGGTGACCACGCCGTCCCAGTCGGGGTCGGCGAGGATGTCGTGGATCATCAGCGTGTTGCCGTGGACTAGGACGGCCTGGCAGATAGGCAGGCATAGGGCAGATAATTTCCCGAGCCGACCTGCCGCGCACGCATCATCGCACCAGGACGACTCGGATTCTGGGCAGACAGTGGTCGACTATCTGCTATGAATCCCAAGCACCGGATCGGGCGGATTTACTCCTCGATTCCGAGTCCGAAGCCCGCGCCCTCGGCGTCGCGATGCGATCGATCGAATTACGCAGGTGCGTGACCGCATCCATGACACGGCCGAGGATGCGACCGAGGACGATACCGACCGGCGAACAGCCGCTGTACGAATTGGCCAGTGGCGCCGACTTTTTCAGTCCGCTGGCGACCAATCGATGGTGTCCAGGCGTTCCCACTCGTCGCAGGCCCAGTCCCAGATGAGTTGGGCGACGATCGCGCCGTCGGTCACCGTGGCGCGGAGGCGTTGGTCGCGGACCGGGTGGTGGATTTCGACGGTGTAGTCGGTGCCGGAGTTGCGATGGGCCTGGATGAAATTCTTTGCGTCGTTTCGCTTTGTGGCAATCAGGAATGGCTTTGCGGCCAACAGATGGAGTTGGCGGGCCCAGTCGAAAATCTCGCGCTGGGTGAGTGAGGAATATGTGCGTTCACCGCCGATATCGATCGAGGCGTGGCGGCGAACTGCGGGGCTGGTCAACGTGTTCGTTCGCGCATCGTAGATTTCATAGGCCAAACCCGCGATGAGGGCTTCGATGAGTTCGCGTACCCGGGGCGCGGTGCGGTCGATGGCGGAGCCGCGTGCCCTGCGGCGATCCACGCTGTCGGCGGCGGTGACCCGCACCGCATCTCCGGCCGCCTCGATCCGCAGCCTGGCATGCCGAGCTGCGGCCGGAATTCGGCTGTTCCAGCCGTGTAGTCCGGCGATGACGGTCTGGTAGAGGTGGTCATCCGCGGGTTGTCCGCGCCTGGATCGAAAATAAGAAAGTACGTCCCCCGGCGATGCCGCCGCGCCCGCGGGTAGCACCACGAACTCATAGCTCATCAACCCAATTTAACTCGGCCCCCGACACATTCGCGCGCCTTGTTTTCGATTCCGAACTTCACTTGACAGGCAAGTGGTTACTTGCCTATCGTCAGGGCGTGAACGGCGATGTCTTCAAGGCGCTGGCCGATCCCACGCGTCGGGCGATCCTCGACGAACTGGCCGATCGCGACGGTCAGACATTGTTCGAGCTCTGCGCGCGGCTCACGATGGGCCACCAGCTCACCTCGAGCAGGCAGGCGATATCACAGCATCTGGATGTGCTGGCGGCAGCCGGTCTGGTGACTACACGCCGGGACGGCCGGTACAAGTTCCACCATCTGAATCGAGAACCATTGCGGCGGCTTACCCACCGCTGGCTCAAGGAGGACTGATGATCCGCATCAATATCACGAGTGTTCTGGTCGACGATCAGGACAAGGCCTTGCGCTTCTACACCGAGGTGCTCGGCTTCGTGAAGAAGACCGAAGTTCCGCTCGGCGAGGCGCGCTGGCTGACCGTCGTCTCACAACAGGAACCCGACGGCGTCGAACTGCTGTTGGAGCCCGATGGGCATCCAGCGGTCCGGCCGTTCAAGCAGGCGCTGGTCGAGGACGGAATTCCGTTCACCTCGTTCGCGGTGGACGATCTGTACGCCGAGTACGAGCGGCTGCGCGGGCTCGGCGTGCAATTCACTCAGGAGCCCCTCGAGCAGGGCCCGGTGGTCACCGCGGTGCTCGATGACACCTGCGGCAACCTGATCCAGATCGCCCAGATGAAGGGCTGAGGCTCAAGCCGTTTGGCGGACGTGCAGTAGCGCGTCGGCGAGGAGATCCAGTTGGCGGTGGGCCTGCAGTGAGCCGATGCGCAGCACCAGATGCTGCGCACCCGCATCGAGGTATCGCCCGAGCCAATGGACGCATTCGTCGGCGGAACCACCGAAATAGGCTTGGATCGTGGACATTTCGTCCAGGGATCGGCGGTAGTACCGACGGACGTAGCCATCGAGTTCGGTGCGCGCGGCGGTCGAGTCCGAGTTGATATTGATGGTGGCATAGAGGGCGGGGGTGATGTCGCGGGTCGTCTTTTCGCGCAGGGTGTGCCACGCGCGGGCGTAGGCGTCCGGGTCAGGTAGGAACGGCAGCCAGCCGTCGTACTGGCGGGCCACCCGTTCGAGCACTCGCGGTGTGTCGCTGCCCGCCAGCCACAGCGGGGGCCCGGCCGGGCTCGCGGCGGGGAGCGTGCGGGTGAGGTCGTCCAGCTGCCAGTAGCGGCCGTCGAATTCGGTTCCGCCGGACCAACTCCGGCGCCAGATGGCCACCGTTTCATCCAGTCGCCCGACGCGTTGGTCGAAAGGCACACCGACGGTAGCGAACTCGTCCCGGCTCTCGGGTAGTGGGAATCCGGCGCCGAGTCCGAGGATCAACCGGCCATTGCTGAGTTGGTCGACGGTGGCGGCGGTGTGGGCGCCCAGCAGGGGATGACGCAATGTCGCGGTGAGTGCCGCGGTGCCGACTCGGACACGTGCGGTGGTCGCGGCGACGGCGGCGAGCAGCGGCAGCGGATCGACTCGGGTTCGCGCCAGCGGGGAATCGCCGATCCACACCGAATCGAAACCGGCATCCTCAGCGGCTCGCGCGAACCGGACCAATCCGGCAGCATCGTGTTCGCCGGTCATCGAGGTTTCGCGGCTGGGGAGCAGCAGGCCGATGTGTGTCATACCGGCGATCTTCGGCCCGGTTGCCGATTCGAGGCAATTACCTCGCAGGTAAGTGACCTACCGCGGTTCGAGTTCGGATTGGACGAGATCGTCGGGAAAGGCATACCGCCGAAACGCCCAATACCGGAACGCCATGGCGAGCAGCACACCCAGAATCTGGCCGGTGATGAAGTTCGACACGGCCTGGGTGACCGGACTGACGTGCGGCACCCGGATATCGAGTACGTACAGCGCAACCGCCTGCGGCAATAGCGTGACACCGATCCCGAGCGCGCTGATGGCGAAGAACAGCGCCGCCTCGTGGTGCCGCTCCCGACCGCCCCTGGTCCGGAACGACCACTCCCGATTGAGCACATATGACACGATCGTCGCGATCAGCACCCCGAGCACGCGTGCGGTGAGCGGCTTCTCCCCGAGCACCGTCAACTTCAGCGCATAGACGATCCCGGTGTCGATGAACCAGGTGATCCCACCCACCACCGCGAACTTCAGCAGTTCACGCCGCTGGATCAGATACGACCGGTACGGATCCGGGATCCGGTCGAGCGCAACCTGGACGAAGGACACGCCCCGCACAATATCCAGCAAAATCTGCCACCTCACGTTTCCGGCCACCGATGCCGCCCTAACCCAAGCATGCCCGTACCGGTCGCACCAGGTAAGCGACCTTCAGTGCTTTGTTGGTCCGGACCAGGCTGCTCATGGCAGTGTGTTTTACCTGACCCTTAGTCGGAGGACGAGCCCAAATGGTCGATGCTGGCAATTCCAGTGTTGTGCTGACCGTCGGAAAGGCGCAGGTCAGCATCGATCCGGACAATGGCGGGCGGCTGACCGGTTTTCGGGTCGGTGAGCTGGAGCTATTGCGGCAGGGAGCGCGGTACGGTGCATTTCCGATGGCGCCCTGGTGTGGGCGAATGGGATTTGGGCAGTTCCGATATGGTGGCACGTTGCATCAGATGCCGATCAACGCGGATCCACACGCCATCCACGGCACGGCCCGCGACCGGGCCTGGCACGTCCTCAGCACCACGGCCTCCACCGCCGCCCTGAGCTGCGAACTCACCGACCCGTGGCCGTATCACGGGCGAGTCACCCAGGAAATCCAGCTCACCGAGCATGCTGTCACCCTCACCATGCGGGTCGAAACAGCGGGCGAGCCGTTTCCGGCGCAGGTCGGTTGGCATCCGTGGTTTCGGCGAAATCTGGTCTCCGGCAAGGACATCCAGCTCAATTTCAGCCCCGCATGGCAGGAAGAACGCGGCCCCGACTATCTCCCGACCGGACGCCGCACTACCCCGCAACCCGGCCCCTGGGACGACTGTTTCGCGATGCCCGATGGCACCGCCGTCACCCTGACCTGGCCGCATGCCCTGGAATTGACCATCACCAGTCCCGCCGAGTGGGTCGTCATCTTCGACCAGCAACCCGAAGCCGCCTGCGTCGAGCCACAATCCGGTCCGCCCAACGGCATCAACACCCACCCCCGGCCGGTCACCGCGAGTGACCCCTTGGAACTATCCACCACGTGGGCCTGGCGTCTACTCGACTGAGTCCGATGCGTGATCGATCTCGGCGGCCACACCGTTGAGGATCAACTCCAGCGCGAATACGAAATCATCCTCGGCCACGTCGGTATCCGCGTCCGGCGGCGTTTCGAACAGTGGACTGGCAAGCAGTGCGGCCGCCTCGGGAAAGCGGTCCGGATCGACGAGCTTCGCCAGGGTGCGGCGGTAGTTCCGATTGACCTGCGCTTCGTCGAGTCCGGTGCCGCGCAGTGCCTCGGTGACGTCCTGGGTGAGCAGACTCGCTTGTCGCACATGTCCGCTCACCAGCATCAGGATGCCCGCCTTGGTCGCCCAGGGGAGTCCGGTGTCGGCGAGTGCGCGCAGTGCGGCATCCATCCAGCCGATCATGTTCGGACCGCGGGGCGGCCCGGAGATCGGTATCTGCGGCAGCCACGGATGCTCGGCGTAGACCGCGCGCATCGCGTGCGCCCACTGGCGTAAACCGGCCCGCCAGTCGATGGGCGCGATTCCGAGATCCGGTGCCGGTCCGGTGGCGAAATCGACCATCAGCTCGAAGAGTTCGTCCTTGGAACCGACGTGGCGGTACAGCGCCATTTTCGTGAAACCCAGTGTCTGCGCGACCTTCAGTAGCGTGACCGCGCCGAGCCCGGAGTGATCGGCGAGATCCACCGCGGCGCGCACGACCCGGTCGACGTCGAGTTCCGCCGGTCGGCCGAGCCGCGCGGGCGCCGGGAGTCGCCAGAGCCTGCCCAGGTCGGCGGGCACCGCCTCGTCGGTCATGGCTCTGTACCTCCTCGGATCGCGGATGCTTCGGTAGATACTAGCCCGATAGATAGTATATATTGGATAGTATCCCTTGGATACTATTGGAGAAGGTGGCGCGTTATGACCGATCAACTGGTCGCCTCCAGATCACGAGTGCACGACGTCGACGCCCTGCGCGGATTCGCCCTCTTGGGCATCTTCATCGTCAACATCACCTTCATGGCCTCGGGTTATCCCGGCAATCTGGTGATCGACCCCGCGTACACCTCCATCCTCGACGATGCCGTGCGCGCATTGTCCGATGTGTTCGTCGATATGAAGTTCTATCTGCTGTTCTCATTCCTGTTCGGCTATAGCTTCACCCTGCAGATGGAGTCGGCCGCCGCGGCGCGAGCCGCCTTCGAACCACGGATGCTGCGCCGCATCGGGGGCCTGTTCGTCCTCGGTGTGCTGCACATCGTGTTCCTGTACGCGGGCGATGTGCTCACCACCTACGCGGTGGCGTGCATGGTCCTGTTCTGGATGCGGCGGGTCAGCGACCGCACCGCGCTGCGTGTCGCGGCGATTCTGTACGGCTTGGTCGTGGCGAGCCTGCTGCTCGGCGCGGTGGTCATGGATGCGTCGGCCCTGCTGCCCTCGACCGTCGAGGCACAGGCCCATGCCGAGCGTGCCACGCAGGCCATGCTCGGCGGCTGGGGCGAGATCATCGGTGCGCACCTCGATGGACTCGGACTCCTTGTCCTGCAATCCCTTACGTTGCAGGGCCCGACCGCGCTCGCCATGTTCCTACTCGGCACGGTCGCGGGCCGCCGCAAACTGCTCGCCGACGTACATGGCGACGAACCCATCCTGCGCCGAATCCAGCTCATCGGCTTCCCCATCGGCCTCGCGGGCAGCATCCTGTTCACCATCGGCGGCGGCGTCGGCCACGTACTCGCGGTGGCGATCAGCGTGGCCACCGCCCCATTCCTCGCCGCCGTCTACATCGCAACCCTGCTCCGCGCAATGCACAGTCCCCGCACTTCCTTTATCCGCACAGCCCTCGCCCCCGCAGGCCGCATAGCCCTCACCAACTACCTCGCCCAATCAGCAATCGGCCTCCTGATCTTCACCGGCATCGGCCTCGCCGCCGCGGGCACTTTCTCCCCGCTCGCCACCATGTCCACCGCCCTGCTCGTTTTCATCGTTCAACTAGCCTTCAGCGCAATCTGGCTGCACTGGTTCCGTTACGGCCCCGCCGAATGGATCCTGCGCTGGATCACCAACGCCCACCGGCCGACCTGGCGCGCAACCCGCCTGAACAGCAATCCCAGCGAGTGACGAATGCTGCAAGAATGCCGGGATGACGCAACGAGCGAGCGCCCTGCACAAGCTCCTAGTGCCGGTCAACGGGCTGCCCGGTTCAGGTAACTCGACATCGGCACCGCTGCTCGCCCGCGAACTGGCCGCGCAACTGCTCGCCAACGACACAGTGAAAGAGGCCTTGGCGGAAGGTTTTCCGGCCCGACGCGGCGCGGGGGTAGTGGTGCCAGCTAGATCGCCCAGACGTGCTCGAGCTTCGTCTTCTCTCGCTCGGTGTAGCGCTGCACACACGGCGGATCGTCAATCTTCAGCGTTCAATAGCACCATGACGATCGAGATCACCGAGGCGGCGGATCCCACCCTCGAATGGCTGACCGCGCAGGTCGGCGCCGGTGCCCTGTGGCGTCCGGCCGAGCTGCCCGAGCGGCTGGAGCACGCCGAGTCGCGGGCCTTCTTCACTGAGGTGGGGTTCCCGGCAGTGGCGGTGGACGGCGAGTGGTTCAACTCGGCGGACCTGCCGACGAAGGGCATGTGGGAGGCCGACCCGGACGAGCTGTTCGGCCGCCGCTACCCCGACGACGACTCCCCACCCGTGAAGTACGCCTACGGCCTCGGTGAGTTCTACGGGGAGATGACCCTGATGCTGGACGGTGAGACCGGCGTGATTCAGGTCTACGCGCCGAGCGGCTGGGATCACGGCGAGGGCGACCAGGGCGTCGCGTTCGCCTCGGTGCGGGAGGCGGCAGGGGCGGTGGCGTTGATGGCGGGTCTCGCCGCGCGGCTGGAGGGTCTGGACTCCGACGCGGCCGCGCGGGAGCTGATTGCCGCGATCCGCGCCCACGAGTGGGCGGGGTCGGCATATTGGGCCTGGGTGTTGGAGCGTCTGGAAGAGGACTACCTGGACTGAGGAAGACAACGACCGCGCGCGTCGACCAACCTCCGCCTACGACGAGGTGCGGTCGTCGGTGGCGTGTTCGGCTGCCATGTTCCCGGACCCGATTCGTCAAACCGCTCAAGTCATTCCGGGATGCCGTCGTATGCAGCATTCACCCACGAACCTGACCAATTGATCGGCCCGCTCTCGGTTCTCGGGTGCAATGAATCCATCCCAATCGCCGAAGAGTTCTTTCGTGGCTTCGAGGATCCGAGTCAACACCGGAGGCTTCCACCACGTATCGGTCGAATAGTCCGCGATACCAGGAATCGTGTCGGTCAGGAACTTACTTACCTCCGATTCCATGCGCTCTGGCGCAACCCAATCAAGAAAGCCCTGAGTCTTGTCATCGAATTCGATATCGAAACCGATCTGTTCGTCATTCCCCACGGCGATACCTCCGTATGGTCGTCGTTGCCCGTTCGGTGTCACTGTCGCACCACCGTTCGACACGGGTGCTTGGTCGGAGCACCCGCGCGTCGATCAGAACCGTTCCCGGCTACGGACAGCCGGGAACGGTGTTGTGACGGACACGGCGTCACAACAGCTCGGTGATCTGCCGGACCTTCTCGGCCAGGTCCGCGTCCCACTCGCCGGGTATCCGAGCGACTTTCACGAACTCGCGGGTCATGGCGTCCTCGGCGCGGCAGCGTGGAAGGCACTGGGGCGGGCAGCCGTAGTGCACGCTCATCGCGCGGACAGCGTCGTCACCGGTGAGTACACCGGGGTCGACGCGGCAGTCGTCGACGCCGGTCATGACAGCCAGCCCGGTCGGTTGTCGACCCACACGACAGGCCGGGGGATGGTGCCGTCGCCGATGCACGCCCACCGGGTGGAGGTGGGCATGCCGTGGTAGCGGGCGCGGATGGTGGCGGTGTCGGCGAAGTAGCGTGTCTGCGGTCGCCCGAACGGCTTTCGGTCCGGGTCCCATGCTTGGATGCACGCCAGCGACCAGCCGCCGTGGTCGCCGATGTCGATATCGGGTGTGGGTACCCACACGGAGGTGCCGTGCCGCCAGGCGGACAGCTTCGTTACTGGTACTCCGGTCATAAGCGCGAATTGGGTGAGGCCGAAGTAGCGGCGGATTCCGGCGTCGCGGGAGTCCGGCCGGTACGCGGCGGCGGTGGGCATCCGGCTGGCGGGCAGTCTCAACGTTCGCCCCACTCACGGACTGCGTTAGCGACGCGCTCAATGAATTCGGCCGGCAGGTCCAGCGGATGTGGCGGTCCGACGAACGCAGTCCGTTCCGGCAGCTGGGTGTCGACCGCGGAGGTGGCGTCGATGTCGATGAACACCGCCCAGAGCGCTGGAGTGGTGGTCTCGAGTTCAGGCAGCTCGACGGCGTCGAACTCGTCGACGAACCCATCGTCGTCGACCAACCCGAACTGCCCGTCGCTGAACTGGATCAGGCCGCTCATCGGACGTGCCGCTCGCTAGCCGGGACGATCCGCCCTGCCTCTACCAACGTCGTGTACGCCATGCGTTTCGCGGCACAGCGTTCGATGGTGCAATCGATGCGTTCTTGCATGATCCAGTGCGCCTCGTCGATCGCGTACGGATATCCGGGCGCGCGGTGGCATGTGTCCTCACCAGCCACTCGTTGCAGGATCTCGCCTGCGGGTGCCGCTCGCTCCGGCGCGGCTCTGCCGCCAAATGACTGCACCAGGGCATAGGTCGCGATCCTCACCATGACGAGGACCGCGGCCACGGCGGTGGCGACTTTGAGTTCTGCGGGCATTCCGATTACCCCTAAGTGATGTCCGTGTGGAATGGAAAGCACTCGGCGCCGAGGATGCTTGGGCTCGCGGGTCTGCTCTGCGGGAGTGAGCTATCGCGAGCGCTCCGTCAGGGGACGAAACTTGGGCTGCTGATCGGCTCGCCGCCGGGTGCACACAAACCATCCCTCCGGTCACGCTCGCGTTGAAGCCACATGACCGCTACGGAACCTCTACGCTTCATGAATGGGCTGGTGAGGGCGGGGGTCGATTCGATGATCGTGACCAGTTGGACAGGTCGTGAGGTCAAGGTGATGCGACTTGCGGTACTTCGCGTCACCCAGAAGGAACTTGCTGAGATCCTCGGCTTCACCGAGGCGGTTGTCCGGAAGTGGGAAGGGCGCAAGGAGTCCATCACGCTGTCCGGCCAGTACGCCGCAGCCATGGACACCGTGCTGGAGCGTCTCGACCAAGCGCAGCTGGCGAGGTTCGAGGCTGCGCTTTCTGGATCCGGCAGCGTGTCAGCGCAACTGACCGTATCGACAGCCGGCAGGAGCACTGATTTCGACAGCCCAGCAGTAATTGCACAGCGGGTTCAACGCCTCACCGAGGTCGATGCGGACGACGAGGTCCTCGATATCTTGTCGCTTGCGGTCGACGACATACTCGACCGGTATGAATTGGAAGGACCGCGGCGGCTGGCACCCGAAGCTGTTTCCGCCCGTGCGCACGTCGAGACTATCTTGCAGCAACGGCGGCATCCCGATCAGCTTCGCCGCCTCTATCAAATTGCAGGACAATTATCGGGAGTACTCGCCTACATGGCGGTTAACCGGGGACGGTTCGGGCACGCGAAAATGTACTGCCGCGAGGCATTCGCGACGGCCGCCCGGGTGGACGACATAGATCTTCAGGCTTGGGTAAAGGGCACCGAGAGCTTCTGTGCCTACTACCAAGGGGATTTCGCTGCTGCTGTTCGACTGGCTTACGAGGGGCTCGACCTGTCCAGCCGTGGGCCACAATCGATTCGGCTGTATTCGAATGGCTTGGCACGCGCCATGGGCAAGCTCGGGGACGCCCATGGAGTTACTAGTGCAATCGAGCAGGCTAATGAGATTGCCGCGGCGCTTGACACTGGGCCTGGCCTTACCCCTGCCCTTACCTTCGCGCCGTACGGCGAAGCTCGATTGCTTGCCAACGCAGCGACAGCATGTCTTTCGGGTGGCCAGTACCAGCGTGCTCTCGAATACGGTTACCAGGTCGAGGATCGGGTCAACGCCGCCGACTCCGTGTGGAGTCATTCTCTGGTCCGGCTCGACGTCGCCGCCGCATTGCTTCGTCAGCCGAACCGGGATGTCGAGCAGGCGGCGCAGCTCGGCGTCGAGGCCCTGGCTCAGTCGACGGATCGGCCAATCAGGTCGGTGTGGCAGCGGGCGCATGATCTCGGTGAACTCATGGAAACGGTGCCATCGAGCGGATCAGCTGGCTATCTCGACGAGCTGCACGAATGGGCTCCCGCCGCCCGGGAGTTCGCGGCACCGGAGGATCGCTAAGTACCCAACGACAGAACCGTGCGGTCTTGCCATTGGTACTGCCGCCCATTGCGCCGCAGTTCTACGAGGTCGATCTTGTCGACGCTGACCTTCGCGGTCGGCAGGCGACGCAACGCCGCGACCGCGGAGACCAGGTCTGCGGAGTGCTGCGGCCGGTTGATGTACCCGATGCCAAGGTGAGGACGGAATTCCGAGGTCATCGCCAGGTGAGTTCCTGGCCGGAGTGTCAGCGTGCACGCGCGGAGCAGACGATGCAGCTCGAGGAGCTGGTCCCACGGCGCAACCGAGAACCGAATGGCACTGCGCGAACCCGACAGCGGGCCGACGCACAGATCGAACGGCTCGACGCTGGAGAGTTTTTCTCGTGTAATACCGATGATCTCAGCGAGATCATCGGTCGAGACTTCGTCCGTACTTCCGATTCCCATCAGTGTGATGTGCAGTCCATCTGGCGGCACTAGGTCGATATCGTCTGTCGGCAACGCGGATTGGCACGCTCGCGCTAGTGCGGATAGTGCCGGATCATCGAACGTTAGATACCAGTAGAACCCAGCCCGGCCCGGTGGCCACGCCTTGAGTGTCCAGTGGTCCTCGAGCTGAACGAGTTGCTGGAACGCCGACCAGTCGTTACCTCGAATCGCTGGGGCTTCGGAAGTGGACCCCGGGGGCAGTAGAGGAAACGGACGTTTCGACGTGGCGTTCATTGTTGGCGAGTGTACGGCTCATCGTGGACCGGCGCGCCCGGTAACGATCCGCCGAACTCGACGCCGTTCGCGCGGCTTTGAGGGGCGTCCGAGACAGAAACCGACGAGAGCCCAATCCGGAAGGGACCGGATCGGGCTCTCAGCTGAAGTTACGCACTCAGTCCGGGATCAATGTCCACGTCCCGCAGCGCCATCGCCAGCATCCTCGACCTCGTGCCCGTAAGACGTTGATGCGGAACTTGAATACACGTGGGTGAAGTTGTTCGTACCGGGCGCCAGATACCTATTGCGCATGGAGAACATTTTCCAGCCGCCGCCGGAACTGAAATCCATCAGGTGCCTGCGTCCGAAAAGGGGGGCTAGCCACAGACTGTCGTCGGTCCAGTAGTCGATGCTGGTGGTACCGGGTTCCAATATGTACAGGTTCCGATAAGCCCCGGAGGCGTACCGGAGGATAGCGATGCTGAAGAGGTAATCGTTGTAGATCCTGGCCGACGTCCCACGGGCACCGTCTGGTCGATCGGGCTCCTCCCCACCCATCTCCGAGAACGGAATGAACAGGTCCTCACCTTCCATGTCGATCTCAGCCACTTGCGCCTCCCACGGTTGTGTGTGCTCGAACAAGGAATCAGCGGCGCGATGAACCGTCACGGGTAAGGGACCGGCTTCGGTTTCAGACCAGCGCAGGTCGGCGTGGTGATTGTTGAGAGTAGTACGCGGCTTCGTATTCGGCCGGGGTCAGGTAGTCCAGCCGGGAGTGTAGACGGGCGTTGTTGTACCAGTCGGCCCATCCATGAGCGCGAATTCGACCTCGGTGAGGGCCTTGAACGGGCCGTGCCGGTTGACGACCTCGGTCTTGAACAAGTGGGCCGTCCCCGATGAATAAGACCACTCGGTATTAGAGTCCTGTTTGGCCTGGTGAGGGCCCGAGAAGGGACACTGAGGGACATGGCAGGACGCAAGCGGCACTCCGCGGAGGACATCGTGCGGAAGCTGCGCCGTGCTGACGAGTTGACCGCCGCCGGTAAGACCGGCGAGGAGGTTGCCGCGGAGATCGGGGTGTCGACGGCGACGTTGTACAACTGGCGCCGCCAGTACGGCGGTGTGGACACCGACGCGGCGAAAGAGCTCAAGGAGCTGCGAGAGCAGAATGCCCGCCTGAAGCGGCTGCTCGCGGATGCCGAGCTGGAGAAGGACGCGCTGCGGGAGATCGCTCGGGGAAAATTCTGAGCCCAGCAGCCAAGCGCCGCGCTGTGGACATGCTTCGCACTATGAAGAGCGTGTCGGAACGGTTCGCGTGCAAGGTCGTTGGGCTGAATCGGTCGACCTATCGGCGGCTGCCGGTCAAGGACACCCCGACCGATCCGGATGCCGGTTTGCGTGCGTGGCTGCGCTTCGTACGCGGTCAAACATCAGGGGCACGGGTTCCGCCGTGCCTGGGCCGTCCTGCGGTTCGACGAGGGCGCAGGCGTCAACATCAAGAAGGTCCACCGTCTTTGGCGCGAGGAGGGCCTGCAGGTCCGCGAACACCATCCCCGCAAAAGGGCCGGGGTTTCCTCGGTCCCGCTGGTCGAGGCTGATGCACCGAAGGTGGTGTGGGCGTTGGATTTCCAGTTCGACTCGACGGTCGATGGTCGGGCGGTGAAGATCGCTTCGATGATCGACGAGCACACCCGCGAATCCCTGCTTCACGTGGTGGAACGGTCGATCACCGCCGACAGGCTGGTCGCCGAGCTGGAGAAGGTGTTCGCCGAGGCCGGCGGCCCGCCGAGGGTGCTGCGGATGGATAACGATTTCCCATGCCCTGCAACGCTTTTACGCCGACAGGGTCGGGATCTCCTACATTCCTCCGGGCACGCCCTGGAACAACGGCTTCGTCGAATCGTTCAACCGGCGGCTGCGGACCGAGTGCCTCAACCGCAACCACTGGACCACCTTGCTCGAAGCCCGGGTGGTGATAGGCGATTTCAAGGTCGACCACAATCGGCGGCACCGGCATTCGGCGCTGCGCTACCTGACGCCGGCCGAGTACGCTGCGGCCTGCACCCACACCCACCATCCGGTGGCCTGCGGGACCAACTGAACACGGTACGAAATCACCTGGCTCTATTCCCGGGTGGTCTCGTCATCGGGGACCGCTCAGCTGCATCGAATCGAAGCTGCCGTTGTGAGTCGGTGTCAGCTAACCGAACTGTCCAGCTCGTCTGATAGAAGGTGTGTCATCAGACTGGGGTGGGAGCGGAGACGCGATACCTGTCATAGATCGTCGCTACCTTCCTCGGGTTGGGTGGGCTCGATGACCGTCGGACCGTTGAGAGAACGCGTTCGTTCCTTCAAGATCCGAGCGCTGAACTCGCACCAGCTGAGTGTTTCCTGCTCAAAGGCTTTGCCCCGCAAGCCGACGAGATATGGCCCGATCCGCGGTGTACTCGCTAAGTATGTTTCCTCGTCTAGTTCGTCGCGCGCGCGTCGCAGACGTTGGTCGAAACGTTCGATCTTTGCCCTTGCTTCGGCCGCCCGTTCTTCGATCTGCGCGACCAGCGATGTAGTACCCGCGACGTCGGCCGCTTGTACCTTCACGAGTAGGTCGTCGCGGATGTATGACGGCTTGCCGCGAGCGGTGATGAACTCAGTTAACTCAAGAATCCCCGCGCTAGTAGGCGCGTAGACGCGCTTGTTGGGTCTGCCTTGTTGGGGCACCTCACGGCCTGCTACCAGACCTTCGGCTTCCAGCTTGGACAGCTCCGTATACAGCTGAGGTGGCTGGGCGTGCCAATAGTTCGACACCGTGATGTCGAAGAGCTTTGCCAGCTGATACCCCGAGATCTCACCGTCGAGTAACGCCGCCAGCACCGCATGACGCAAAGCCATAGTCCTGCCTCCCTTCGACTGGACCGACCACCCTATTAGTTCTATTGTTACATAGTTCTATCTATACTGGTCACCGTTCCCTGGGAGCCAAATGTCGCCCACCATTGCCCCGCCCCATCCATTCGATACAGCGACTGCCCTCATTGCCAGTGGGACAGGTACGCGTTTGGGTAGAACAACTGCGGAGTACGCCAACATGGTCGGGCCCTTCGGGGGTATCACCGCTGCGACGTTGCTGCGGGCCGCGCTAGAGCATCCCGATCGGATCGGTGAACCGGTCTCCTTCACTGTGAACTTCGCCGGGCCGATCACCGACGGGCAGTTTGAGGTCGAGACCACTCCGGTGCGCACCAGCCGCAGCACGCAACACTGGACTCTGGCTTTGCGGCAAGGCGGCCTGACAAATGCCACGGCGACGGCGGTCTTCGGTGTTCGAAGGCCGAGTTGGGCAGACGATGAACTGGTCGCTCCGGCCGTGCAACCTGCAGAATCCGTGGCCCCGCAGGAGCTTCCGGACGGCATCGGGTGGTTTCGCAGCTACGAGATGAGATTCGTCGAAGGCGGCATAGACGGCATGATGGCCAGCAGCGGTCAGGCGGACTCGAAGACCAGCCATTGGGTGCGTGACCAGCCCCGCCGCCCGCTGGACTATCCGGCCCTCACTGCGCTTGCCGACACATTCCTACCAAGGGTCATGCTGCGGCTGGGGCGGATCGTACCCGCTGGCACAGTCTCGATGACAGTGAACTTTCATGCCGACGCTGATCTGATTGCCAAGCAGGGAGATCGGCCCGTGCTCGGCGTTGCTCGCGGCCACCGGTTCGTCGGGGGATTTTTCGACCAATCTGCCGAACTATGGGGAGTCGGGGGTTCACTCCTGGCAACCAGCCATCAAATGGTGTATTTCAAAGCCTGATCGCTGGATGTGATACGGCCTCCAGGTCGTATCTGCCGCGATAATGAGAATCGATCGGCTCCAACACCGGGCCCGATCGTCTGTCACCGCTGCTGTGGCGACTGTGATCTGGGATGAACACCGGGTCCCGACTAGCAAGCGGCGGGACCTGCTGGGGTTACTGCCGCTACTGCAAGAGTGCGTCGGCGGCGACCTCACCAGCAACCTGACCGGATAGCGTTGAGCCGCGCCAGCTTGGTGGTGAAGACCCGGCCAAACAAGTATGAGCCCGGTTCACAACCTCAGCGCCGTTTCGGTCAAACAGGACACCCGGCCGATCTCAGTGGGGACTACCTGGACTGAGGAAGACAACGACCGCGCGCGTCGACCAACCTCCGCCTACGACGAGGTGCGGTCGTCGGTGGCGTGTTCGGCTGCCATGTTCCCGGGCCCGATTCGTCAAACCGCTTGTCGTGCTGAGGGATTGGATGTAGTGGCCGGTCAGGCGGGGATGGGTGCCGGGAGGCGGGACAGGGCCGCTAATGCGGCGGTGGTTGCTTCGGGAGTGGCGGGGAGGAGGGGGAGGCGGACGGTGGGGGTGGGGATGCGGCCTTGGGCGGCCAGGGCCGACTTGATGACTACTGGGTTGGGTTCGGAGAAGAGGGCTGCGGAAAGGGGAATCAGGCGGTGGGTGAGGGTGCGGGCCTCTTGGGTGGGGCCGTTGCGCCAGAGGTGGATCAGGGAGGCGAAGGCCGAGGTTGCCAGGTGGGCGGTGGCGAGGATGGCGCCGGCAGCGCCGAGGGCCAGGAGTGGTGCGGCGTGCAGGTCGTCACCGGCTAGGACGGTGACGTCGGGTGGGAGGGCGGCCATAAAAGTCGTTGTGGTGTCGTCGATGCCGCCGACGGCGTGTTTGAAGCCGAGGATATTCGGGATGCGGGCGAGTTCGTGGAGAGTGTCGGGGCCGAGGGAGCGACCGGTGCGTTGCGGGATGTTGTAGACGATGAGGGGAAACGGGCTGGTGGCGGCCAGATGGCGGAAGTGGGCGAGCACGCCCGCTTCGGACGGCCGGGTGTAGTAGGGGACAACGGTCAGTGCGGCGGTGACGGTGGGGCCGAGGGCGGAGAGCGCTTCGGCCGAAGCCGCGGTGGAGTTCGTGCCCGCACCGGCGATCAAGGGGGCGTTGCGTTCCCGGCAGACAGTGCCGCAGATATCGAGGACGCGCTGGCGTTCGTCCGGGGTAAGGGTGGCGGTTTCGGCGGTTGTCCCGAGGGCGACGATGCCGGTTGCACCGTCGTCGAGTACCTCATGGGCCAGTGCCGCCAGTGCGTCGGCGGCCAGCTCGCCGTCGGCGGCGAACGGCGTGATCAGGGGGACGAAGAGACCGGTGAGCGTCATGGTTTCAACACTGACCGCTCGCATACTTCAGGTCTAGTTCACATTTCTTCCGTCGAGCATA
The DNA here is from genome assembly GCF_040674855.1 of Nocardia sp. NPDC049707. NCBI lineage: Bacteria > Bacillati > Actinomycetota > Actinomycetes > Mycobacteriales > Nocardiaceae > Nocardia > Nocardia sp. NPDC049707. The sequence continues at coordinate 60,570 of NZ_JBFANN010000019.1, forward strand.
AGCTGAACTGATGCTCGATGTTCGAAAGTTGCGCCTGCTGCGCGAACTGGCCCATCGCACGACGATCGCGGCGGTCGCGGAGGCAATGAGCTATACGCCGTCGGCGGTCTCCCAGCAGTTGACCGCACTGGAGCGGGAAGCGGGTGTGCCGCTGCTCGAACGAACCGGGCGACGCGTCACTCTGACACCCGCCGCACTCACCCTGGTCGAACACGCCGAGACAATCCTCGCGGCACTCGAACAGGCCACCGCCGACCTCGCCGCCTCCCGTGCCACACTCACCGGAACGCTGCGCATCGGCGCTTTCCCGACCGCGGTCGCCACGATCCTCGCTCCGGCGTCGGTCGCACTGAGCCGCGAGCATCCGCGACTCGAATTGCTTGTGACAGAACTGGATCCGGCCACTGTCCCGGATGCGCTGCGCACGGATACGCTCGACGTCGCGCTCGTCCAGGAGTACGACTACGTGCCCGCCGAACCCGATCCCGCCCTCGACACCGAGCCGCTCCTCGAGGAGACCATCTATCTGGCCGCCCCGACCACCGCACCGCTGGAAGACCACCACGATGCCTCCTGGATCGCCGGCACCCCCGGTACGCTCTGCCACACCATGACAATTCGGGCCTGCCAGGCAGCCGGATTCACCCCGCGGGTCCGTCATCACGTGGATGATTTCAGCACCGTCCTCGCCTTGGTCGCGGCCGGCCAAGGCGTCGCCCTCGTCCCCGAACTCGGCGCACTCACCCCACCGCCGAACGTGGCGCTCACGGCCCTGCCCACCAGACGCAAAACCCACTTGGCCTACCGGCGCGGCACCGGTCGACACCCAGCCGTCGCGGCGGCCCGCGCCGCCCTACGCGCCTCCGCCGCAACGATTTCCGATAAACTCGACAAGTAACCAAGATCAGGTGGACCCATGGCGGCATCGCCCGCGTCGGCCCACCGCCTCTTGATAACTCAGGCGACCGACTTACGCAGCGCCGCCAATTCGTCCCCACGCGGATCACTCACCACACCCGACTCCGGACTGTCGAAGATCTGTACCAGCCGCGATTTCTCCTCGAAGCGTGCCCACCCGGGATCACCGGACTCGGCGAAAGCCACCCACGCCGAATGGATTTCATCGGCGAGTGGTTGCGGTGGGTTGGGGCCGGTCAGGGTGTGCGCGCCCGCGAGTGCGTCGAAGACGAACGGCACCTCCAAGACGTGACAGGCGCCGAGCCCCTCGATGCCGGATGACCACGCGAACTCATAGGCGTAGCTCGGCGCGCCCGCAGCGGCGATGGACTGCGCGATCCGCAGGGTGTCCGAGCGGAAGGCCCGATCGGTAATGATGGCGGCGAAGACATCCGCCGCCGTGGCACCCGGACGATTGGCGCTGTAGGTGTCTCCGAGCGCGGGATCGAGTCCGTACCGGGTGAGCGCGAAAGGCAGTGTCTCCGTGGTGATTCCGGTGGCGAGACCGGTCGGAAACGTGAAGAAACGGAATTCCTCAGCGGTGCATCCGGCAATGAGGGGTACCGCCCGATCAGGTTGTGTGGCAAGCACTTTGACCGGTTGTCCTTCGACCACATCACCATCGATGACCGGAAGCAGACTCATGATCCCCATCCCGTTGGCGATGATGGACGATCCCCACCGCGCCGGGTCCGGATCACTCATCAGCGCGAGCGCGAGGGTATCCTGCGCCGCGCGCAGCTTATCGAGACCGAGCTCGCCGAAATCCGTCGCGGTCGGGCTGATGCCGAGACTCGTGGCCAATTCTCCGGCGAGTTTGCGCGCATCCTCGACAGCCACCGCGGCGGATCCATTGGCGCTCTGCATGATCGCCTGCTGGAACAACCCGCGCGACAGTGGTGAAGCCATCAGGGTCGCCACACTCATTCCGCCTGCCGACTCACCGAATACCGTGACCCGGTTCGGATCTCCGCCGAAGGCCGCGATGTTCTCCTGCACCCAGCGCAGCGCGAAGAGCTGATCGTGCAATCCCCGGTTGAGCGGCGCGTCCGGCACGGCCGCGAAGCCGGAAATTCCGAGTCGGTAATTGATCGAAACCAGCACGACCCCGTCGCGCGCAAACGCGGCACCGTCGTAGATCGCCCTGGCATTGGAGCCTCGGGTGAATGCGCCGCCATGAATCCACACCATGACCGGCAGACCGGAACCACCCGGGTCCCGTGTCCATACGTTGACATTCAGATATTCGTCGCCCGGAATCCCGTCACTGCCGATCAGCGCGTGGATCGGCGGGGGATAGGGGGTCTGTACGCAGGTAGCGCCGTGGGTGAGCGCGTCACGGACCCCTAGCCAGTCCGGCACCCGGGTCGGCAGTTGGAAGCGCGCTGGTCCGATCGGCGCCGCCGCGTACGGCACTCCGAGAAATGCGCTGACCCCGGCGGTCGTCCGGCCGCGGATCTTGCCGCCGGTGACGGAAACAATCGGTTCCATGTGGCCTCCTTCGCTCGACTCGATTCTCTACGCACCGCTAGGTGCCGGACCACAGTTTCGAGCACCTCGCAGAACTCGGGCATAGCCGCGGATTCGCGAATACCGTCATCGGCACGATGCAAGACGTATGCAAGGCGACGCAAGCCCGCCGCAATCACCGATCGGCAGAGTCGAGTTCATGAACGAGACATTCGATGTGGTCGTCGCCGGTGCCGGACCGGTCGGACTGATGCTGGCCTGCGAACTTCGCCTCGGCGGTGCCGAGGTACTGGTGGTCGAGCGGCTGACCGAACCCGATATGACCATCAAGGCCGGTGCGATCAATGTGCCGACCGCGCAGGCGTTCTACCGTCGCGGCATGCTGCCCGAACTGCTCGAACAGCAGAATGCGACCGTACAGCGCATTCGCGCGGCGGGCATGGCACCGAATGCCGCAGGCCAGCGCCTGCCGATCGCCGGTCATTTCGCGGGAATCATGCTCCGTGCGGGCGAGATCGACTTCGACGACCCGGTTTTCGCCGATCTCGGCCCTGGCGCCGAGGCGGTGCTGGTGGTCCAACAGGCCATCGAGGCGATCCTGGCTCGGCGCGCCGCCGAACTCGGGATCGAGGTCCGGCGCGGTGTGGCGTTGACCGAATTCGACGATGACGGAACCGCTGTCACCGTCCACTTCGGCGACCGCACCGTCCGCGCGGATTGGCTCGTCGGCTGTGACGGCGGCCGCAGCACCGTCCGTAAGCTGGCCGGATTCGATTTCCCGGGGCTGGACCCGGAGATCACCGGCCATCAGGCCGTTGTCGAAATGACCGGCGCGGAGGGTTTGCGGCCGGGTTGGAACACCACCGAGACCGGGATCTATGCCAGTGGCCCGACGCCGGGCCGGATCCTGACCGTGGAACTCGACGGCCCGCCCGCCGACCGGACAACGCCGGTCACCGCGGCCGAATTGCAGGCCAGCCTGCGCGCGGTATCGGGTGTGCCGGTCGAGATTACCGCCGTGCATTCGGCAACGCGGTTCACCGATAACACCCGCCAGGTCACCGACTATCGCAAGGGTCGGGTGCTGCTGGCCGGCGACGCGGCCCATGTGCATTCACCGTTCGGCGGTCAGGGCCTCAATCTGGGCATCGGCGATGCGGTCAACCTCGGCTGGAAATTGGCCGCCGTGGTGCGCGGCGATGTGAGCGAAACCCTGCTCGATACCTACACCGCCGAACGTCATCCGGTCGGCGCATGGGTGCTGGACTGGACCCGCGCACAAGTCGCCCTGATGCGACTCGACCAGCGCAGCAAGGCATTACGCGCGGTGATGATCGATCTGCTCGCCACCCGCGATGGCGCCACCGCGATCTCCAAGAGGATTTCCGGTGTGCTGCACCGCTACGACCTCGGTGGTCGTCACGATCTGATCGGCGCGGTCGCACCGGATATCGAGCTGTCCGACGGCAGTCGCGTCGGCATGCACTGCGCCGATGGTCGTGCAATCCTCTTGGATCTGGCCGATTCCGCGGAGCTGCGGACGATCGCGCGGCCGTGGTCGGATCTGGTGCATATCGTTACCGCGAAACCCGTTGCACCACGCGAGCTTTCCGCCATGCTGATCCGGCCGGACGGTTACGTGGCCTGGGCCGCGGATTCCGGTCAGCGTGATGGACTCGACGAGGCGCTGCGACGCTGGTTCGGTCACAAATCCTGAACGGCTGCCGCCAGCCCGGCCGGAATAACCGGGCTGGCACACCTTCAGACCACTTGCCGATGCACCGTGACGACCGGAATTACCCGAGATGTCTTCGCTTGATACTCACCGAATCCCGGCATGATCTCGACCATCCGCGCATACAGTTCATCACGTTCGGCACCGGTCACCACCTCGGCCTTCGCCGGATAGCTCCCGGTACCGAGCTCCACGGTGCATTCCGGATTCGCGCGCAGATTGTGGTACCAGGCCGGATGCTTATCGGCGCCGCCGTTCGAGGCGACGAGCACGATGCGTTCGCCGTCGGGGAGGTAGACCAGCGGGTTGGTGACCTGGCGGCCGGATTTGGCGCCCGTCGTCGTGATCAGCACCATCGGCGCACCCTCGAACATGCCGCCGACCTTGCCCGCATTGGCGCGGAACTCGTTGATTACCTGCGCGTTGAAGTCGTTCACTGCACTCCCATCGCTTGTTTTCCGCACCAACCCGCAGATCGAGCCGGAAATTCCGGCCCGAGCCTTGCCGGACCAGCCGGCAACGGCTGTCGGGGGCGGATCCGGTACTCGAATGGGTCAGCGGAACCGCACTGCCTCCAGTGCGCGACGCACTCGCCGGCGCCGGCTGGCAGGAGTTCACCGCACAGCTGGCGCCGCTCTTACGCGCGGCCTCGGCGCCACCTGGCTGCCGTTGCGAAGGGTCTTCGCTGTGGCACACAAGACCGGCTGAACCTTCAGGCAGTGCCCGGCGCGACGAACATGAAACTCTTCTCCTCGATGCGCTGCTTGATCCGCCAGCGGCCATCGACGCGGGCGAAGATGTCGTGATACCAGAGCCCGCACAGCATCAGACTCTGCTGACCTTCGCCGGTCGAGACCAGCATCGGGTTGTGGCACATGGTGCGCCCGGTGGCGCTGTCCCCGTCGACCGTGATCGACGAATTGCTGATCAGATGTTGGAACGCAGGGAAGTTCGGCATCACGGTGGCGAGGAACTTCTTGGTGGATTCGAGATCACCGGCCGCGCCACCCATGGCCGAATAGTCGATATACGCATCCGCGGTGAAAATCTCGTCGAGCAGATCCCACTGATGGGTGTCGACCGCATGGGAGTACCGGACCATGAGGTCCTCGATCTCCAGGCGGTCGGAAATCTCCTGCAGGGACAGCATGGTGCCTCCGAATTGCCGACACATCGTTCCGGCGGTGCGCGGAACTGTGGTCAGGGTAGCGGTTGGCCGCGCACGGATGCGGCAAACGGTATATCAGTGATGCACGGCATCACGCACCCATCCGTCCGCGTGCTGTAGCAGTGCGCGGGCCTTCGGTGCGTCGACTCCGGCCAGGCGCATGACGATGGCGGTTTTCACGTGGCCGTCCGCCGCGTCCAGCAATGCCGCGGCGGTGGCCGGATCGGCTCCGGTCGCCTCAGCGATGATGCGGCGTGCGCGGTCGACGAGTTTGGCATTGGTGGGCCGCACATCCACCATCAGATTTCCGTAGACCTTGCCCGCCCGCACCATGGCGGCGGTGGAGAGCATATTGCACACCATCTTCTGTGCGGTGCCCGCCTTCAACCGGGTGGAGCCGGTCAAAATCTCAGGGCCCGTATCGATTTCGATGCCGACATCGGCGAATGTGCTGGCTTCCGCATTGCGGTTGCAGGAAATAGCGACCGTCGCGGCACCGATCGAGCGGCCATGTCGCAGCGCACCGATGGCATAGGGGGTTCGGCCACTGGCGGCGAGGGCGACGACCACATCGTCGCTGGTGAGCGCGATGGCGAACAGATCGGCGGCGGCCAGCGCTGGGTCGTCCTCGGCACCTTCGACGGCCCGCAGGAAGGCATCGGGTCCGCCCGCGATTATGCCGAGGACTTCGCCGGGGTCGGTGCCGAAGGTCGGCGGACATTCGACCGCGTCGAGCACACCGAGTCGGCCGCTGGTGCCGGCTCCGACGTAGACCAGTCGACCGCCACGCCGCCGTGCCGCGACGATCAGCTCGACCGCCCGCGATATCTCCGGAATCGCCTGCGCCACAGCGGAAGCCACGCCGGTGTCTTCCGCGTTCATGGTGCGCAGCAGCTCATCGATCGGCATCGAATCCAGCGCGGTGGTGCGTGGATTCGACGCTTCGGTGGTCAGCGAACCGATTTCGGTCACCGCGACACCGGGTACTTCATTCGGCCTCCTTGGTTCGACGATCGGCTACCACCTCATAGGTGCGCCGCAGGGCCCTGGCCGCCGACGGCGTGCGTTGCAGGACGCCGACATATAGTGCATCGACGATGAGGAGCTGACTCATCCGACTCGCCATTGCTGCGGAACGGAATCCGTCCTCGCGTCCCGCCACGAGCACCGTATGCGCGGCGGCATTCGCGAGTCCGGATCGCGCCCCGGCCGTCACGGCGACCGTGGTCACGCCCGCGTCGGCGGCCCGGAGCACGGCTTCGACGACCGCCACGGTTTCACCCGAATGCGAGAACGCGACGGTGACATCACCGGCCTGGAGCAGGCTGGCCTGGACCACCGCGTCATCCTCGGATGTGCATGCGCCGCACCACATTCCGATGCGGGTGAGCTTCTGCGCCATATCCATCGCGACGAGTCCGGAGGCGCCGATGCCGACCAAGTGCACTCGCCGCGCGCCAACCAGTGCGTCCACGACCGCCTCCATGGTCGCCGGATCGGCGAGTTCGGCGGTCGCCATCATGCCCTCGGTTTCGAAGGCGGTGAGTTTGTGCAGCACCTTCGAGAGCGCGTCGTCGGCACCGATATCGGTGGCGAATACCGGCGCGCCATCCTCGCCGCCGACCGCGGCCATGGCGAGTCGCAGCTGCGGATAACCTTCGTAGCCGAGGGTTTTCGCCAGCCGCACTACCGCGGAGGTGCTGGTCGCCGACCGCTCGGCGAGTTGGCTCACCGTGAGCTGTGCGGCGGCGGCTGGATCGTCCCGTATCACCTGTGCGACGCGCAGTGCGGTCGGGGTGAGTCGTGGCAGCGCGGCCAGTAGGCGAGTGCGTACGTCTTCGGACTCGGGCATGGTTCAACCCGCCAGCGTGAGTTGTCGGGGCATAGTGGTCGGCGCATCGGGCAGCGCGAAACCGGCTGCACCCGGGGTGATGGAACCGAGTATCGCCGCGCGACTCGCTCCGGTGCAGGCGGGATGGCTGCCCGCGAGGCCGTGTGCGGTCAGGAAGCCGAGCACGGCGAAAGCGGTCGCCTCTTTCGCTGCCGACGGTAGGCCGAGTTCGTCGGATGTGCGCAATCTCGTGGGGCCCAGATATGCGCCGAGCATTGCCATCAGGGTGGGATTGTGTGTTCCGCCGCCCGATGCGATGACCTCGGTCGGGCGCATCGGTGCGAGGGCGTCGGCGATGGTACGTGCGGTCAGCGCGGTCACAGTGGCGACAATATCGTCGGCGGCGGGTGTCCGGCCGTCCAACACACGCTCGAGGTAGCTGCGATTGAACAGCTCCTTCCCGGTCGTCTTGGGTGCCGGTGCGCGGTAATAGTCCTCCGCGAGAAGGGTTTCCAACATATCGGCGTCGATCTTCCCGCGGGCGGCCCGTTCTCCGGAGCGGTCGAAACGCTCGGCGCCGCCGGTGCACAATTCGACGGCCGCATCGATGAGGGCGTTGCCGGGGCCGGTATCGAAGGCGACCGGCCGGTCGCCGGTGACCGTGACATTCGCGATCCCGCCGATATTCAGCGCTGCCGCGCGTTCGCGATGTCCCGCCAGCCACAACAGGTCGAACAGTCCCACGAGGGGTGCGCCCTGCCCGCCCGCGGCGATATCACGCGAACGAAAGTCGCTGACGACCGGCAATCCGGTGCGTTCGGCGATCCATGCGGGCTGTCCCAACTGCAGCGTGCCTTTCACCGCTCCGTCCTGTACCCAGTGGTAGACGGTCTGTCCGTGTGAGGCAACGAGATCGGCTGCGCCACTGAAGAACTCACGCTGTGCGGCAGCTGCGGCATCGGCGAAGGCTTGGCCGATTGCGGCATCCAGACGGCACACGGTCGCCATATCTATGGCACCGGGCGGCAAGGCGGCGATGAGTTCGGACCGTAGTTCATCGGGATAGGCCCGACTGAGCTGTCCGACGAGTCGCACCTGAATCGTGTCGTCCCGCAATACAATATCCGCGCCGACAGCATCGATCGCATCGTGCGAGGTCCCCGACATCAACCCGATGACGCGCACTATGCCACCGCCGCAACATGTTCCGGCTCATCCGACGCTGGCGCCGGATGGAACAGGCTGGCGATGCCACCGACGATCAGCGTGACAAGCACGCCGATCGGCACCAACCACTGTGCCGCTATACCCTTTTCGACGACCTTCCCCGCCACGGTTACATCGATCTTGATCACTCGCACCACGAATGTCATCACGATCACCGTGACAATGAAGGCAACGATCGCGTCGAACTGGTTGGCGCGCGCGACCAGTCGCCCGAGCAGGAACGCACCGAGCAGTGCACCGTAGGTGTACCCCGCGATGGTGAGCGCCGTCAGGTACACATTGCCCGTCGTCGCGCTGAAACCCATGGCGAACAGCGCCATCAGCACCGCCCACACCAGTGTCATCACCCGCGCCAGCCGCAGCAGCGTGTGATCGGCCAGCGTGCGTCGGGAGAAGCTGCGGATGATGTCGGCGACCGTCGAATTGGCCATAGAATTCAGCGCCGCGGACAGTGAACCCATTGCTGCGCCGAGGATTCCGGCGACCAGTAACCCGGAGATCACTACTGGCAGTCCATGCAGAATGAAGTTGGGGTACAGGCTGTCCGCGCTGGCCAATCCGAGTTCCTTGGCCGACTTGCCGCCGTTGTAGGACCACAGCAGCGCACCGACCAGGGAGAACGCGGCGAATTGGATGGCCACGAAGATACCCGAACCGATTATCGCCTTCTGACTGTCGCGTAGCGACCGCGTCGCCAGAATGCGCTGCACGATCAGCTGATCCGAGCCGTGCGAGGCCATCGCGAAGATCGCGCCACCGATAATCGCGGTCGGGAGGGCAAAGGTGCTGGTGAGAATGTGCGCGAGACCGAAATCGGTATCGAAGACGCGGAACTTGCCCGCATGCAACGCATCCGACCATCCGGCGGCGCCGACATGGCCGGTGAGCACGCAGATCGCGATAAGCGCACCGGTGAGGTAGAGGCCCATCTGCAGCGCGTCGGTCCAGATCACCGCCTTGATGCCGCCCAGGTACGTGTACACGACGGTGATCAGCGTCAGTACCACGATGATCGCGTCGTAGCCGAAGTCGAGCCCGAATTCGCTGAGTAGCAACTTGATCGGAATGGCGGAGGCGAACAATCGCACGCCCTCGGCGAGCAGCCGGGTGAATACGAAGGTCACCGCGGCCACGCCCTGCAGATAGCGACCGAAGCGCAACTCGAGGTACTGATATGCGCTGACGAACCCGCCGCGCTTGTAGAGCGGTATCAGCACGATCGCGACGACCGTGCGTCCGATGATGTAACCGATGGCCAACTCGACATTTCCGAAGGCCTGATCGGTGTACGCTCCGCCCGGAATCGAGATCACGGTGAGCACACTGGTTTCGGTGGCCACCACCGAGAAACATACCGTCCACCAGGGCATTCGGCCCTCACCAACGAAGTAGTCGCTGCTGGACTTCTGTTTTCCGGACAGCCGCAGGCCGATCCACGCGACGGTGACGAGATAGATGACGATGACGGCGAGATTGAGTGCGTTCAACGCAGCTCCCGGGTGACGCGACGGACTGAGAGTGCAACTAAGTGTCACGGGTCATTAAGAGTCTGTCAATAAGTGTCAGAAATTCGGATGACCAGTGCTTCGAGTGCGGTCGCCTGGTCGACGGCGAGCAGCGCCGCACCGTCGATCGGATCGCCGAGCGGATCGCGGCGGTCGATCGCGTGCCCGATCCGACGGTCGAGTGGGTCCAGCAAGGGTGCACCGAGCTTGGCTAGACCGCCGGTGATCGCATAGGGGACCGGTGGGCGGATACCGGATCGTTCGATCGCTGCGAGGACGGTGCGGGCCAGTGCGCGTGCGGCGGCTGTCATGATCGCGGCCGCGGTATCGTCGACGGCTGCGGCAACGACGGGCGCGAAGCCGGCGGCGACCAGGGCCGGGTTATCCTGCTCGCCAAGGTATTTCGGCAGCGCATCCAGGTCGACGCCATAGTGTTCGCGGACCTTATCGACCAGGATGGTGCGTGGACCCCGGCCGTCGTGGGCACGGAGCGCGGCGCGCAGACCTTCCAGGCCGATCCAGCCGCCGCTGCCCTCATCGCCGAGTTGCGGTCCCCAACCGTCGACTCGGGTGAACCGGCCGGCGGCGTCGACCGCGGTCGCGACAGCCCCGGTTCCGATCGCCAGCACGACTCCGGGCGAACCACCCAGTGCGCCGGCGTGTGCGGTGACGGCATCGGACGTCACGGCGACCGCGGTTGCGCCGGGGACCTCGGTCAGCCGCCGGGCGAGTGCAGCGGCCGCGTCCGGTGCCGATGCGGCACCCGCCGCGCCCACGGAGAGCGTGAACGTTGTTGGTAGCGCGGCGATCTGATCGGTCACGACGCGGATCGCACGCTCCGCCGCAGTGACACCCGTGGCGTGCGCGAGCCCCGGTGCACCCGGTGCTTCCGCATAGCCCACCTGGTTTCCATCCATGCGCAGCGAACCGCGACAGCCGGTCTTGCCGAGATCGATCGCGAGGATATGGTTGGTCATGGGAACATCTTTACCGGTCGGTAGACTGGATTCATGGACGTTCCGTCAAAGCTATTGCCATGACCGAGCGTAAACCCCTCGGTGTCACCTTCGAATCGTGGATCGACAAACAGGTCCGCGAAGCCACCGAACGCGGCGAATTCGAGAACCTCCGTGGCGCGGGCAAACCGATCCCGAACTCCGTCGACGACGAGAACTGGTGGTTGACGAGTTACCTGCGCCGCGAGGGCGTGCGTGGTGACGGCCTACTGCCCCCGTCGCTGGTATTGCGCCGCGATATCGAGGAACTTCCGGAAACGGTGCGGGATATGACCTCCGAACGCGAGGTTCGTAAAACGATATCGGAGCTGAACGAGCGCATAGTCGACTGGTTGCGAATGCCGCACGGGCCGTATGTTCCGGTCGGGCCGGTGAATACCGAGGCGATTGTCATACAATGGCACGCCGACCGTGCCGCCACGCGTCGAGTTGGGCAGCCGAAAGCGACTGAGCCCAGCAATCAGCCCGCACCAACCAAACTCCGTTGGTGGCAACGGATTGTCCGTCGAATTCCGGGCTGACGCAATGGGTCCCGGTCCGAGAATCGGTTCCGATGGTAATGCGGAGGTTCGGTGCGACTGAATGCGAAGGTGGCGCGAGAACGGTTCCTGGCAGAACCGGTAGCCCGACTGGCCAGCACATCAACCGACCTGCGTCCGCATATCGTGCCGATCGTTTTCGCGGTCGCCGGCGATACCATCTACACCGCCGTCGATGCCAAGCCGAAGACGACAACCGCCTTGCGCCGCCTGGCGAATATCGCCGCGAACCCCGCTGTGGCCGTGCTCGCCGACCGCTACAGCGACGACTGGACGCACCTGTGGTGGGCCAGGGCCGACGGCAGCGCGCGAATCGCCGACGGCGCCGAAGCTCAGCAGGCCCTGGACCTGCTGACCGCGCGCTTTCCGATATACCGCACCCAGCCGCCGCCGGGGCCCGTGCTCGCTATCGACGTCACCCGCTGGTCGGGATGGTCCGCGAGCTGACCCATGATTACCGAACGCGCGGTGTGGATCTCGCCGAATATCGGCTGCACCGATGGTGTGGATCGTGAAATCATTTGATCACCAGTCGAAAGGGGACACAGATGGGGCAGTTGGCGGGCAGGGTAGCGGTGATCACCGGCGGCGCTCGCGGTCAAGGGCGTTCGCATGCGCTGACTTTGGCCGCCGAGGGTGCCGATATCGTGCTGTGCGATATCACCGAGTCGATCGGCAGCGTGCCGTATCCGCTGAGTTCCGAAGACGATCTCGTCGAGACCGTCGAGCTCGTCGAGGAGACCGGGCGGCGTTGCGTCGCGGTGCAGGCGGATGTGCGCAGCCGCGCAGCGATGGACGGGCTCGCCGAACGGGCCATCGCCGAGTTCGGCCGGATCGACATCCTGCTCGCCAACGCGGGTATCGCCTCCGGCGCGGCCATCGCCGAGATGGACGAGCAGATGTGGCAGGACATGATCGATGTCAACCTCACCGGTGTCTTCCACAGTTTCCGCGCCGTGCTGCCGCATATGATCGAACGCCGGTGGGGCAGAATCGTTGCCACCTCGTCCATCGTCGGACGCTTGGGGGCGGCGAACTCCGGTCACTACGCGGCGGCGAAATGGGGCGTCATCGGTTTGGTCAAATCGCTGGCGCACGAAGTAATTCCGCACGGCGTCACCGTCAATGCGGTGCTACCGGCCGGTGTGCGCACCGATATGATCATGAATCCGGCAATGTATTCGGCCATGGTTCCCGATATCGAAAATCCCACCCTCGAGGATGTGGAGGCGATGTTCGCCGCCGGTCCGCCGAATGGCGATCTCATTGCGCCACACGAGGTTTCCCAAGCCATCCTGCTTCTCGTCGGCGAATCCGGGCGACACTTCAACGGCGAGGCCATCACCATCTCCGGCGGTATGAGCGCGGGCACCACCTGAGGCTGGAACCCGCCCTGAGGGATCGCCAGTACAAACGGTGCGACGACGACGAGCATCCCGATGCCACCACGCTGTTTCCGCACTGCTGCCCCGACTCCGCCGAAGTACTCATCCACCTACTCATCCGGCTCCCGCCACCGGTAAAGGGATGAGCCCCCTCGGCGCAGGATGGGGTCAAAGGGGGGCGTCAGGTCGCGGCACAAACGATGGTTTATGCGTGGGCAGGCCATGCGGCGCGTACGAACATCCGATGAACCGGCACTCGGACTGCGTAGGATCACCGGCATGCGACTATCCACACGTAACCAACTCGATGGAACAGTCGTCTCGGTCACCCGCGGCGAAGCGATGGCCGTCGTCCGCGTCCGGCTGACCGGCGGCGACGAAATCACCTCCTCCATCACCCGCGCCGCGGCCGACGACCTGCAACTCAGCGACGGTTCCCGGGTCACGGTCCTCATCAAATCAACCGAAGTCACCCTCGGCGTCGACTAGGGTCTGTGTCGAAGTGAGCTGAGGGGTGGCACCGTGGTGCCATCCCTGCAACTTGTTGGTGAAACCGATGCTCAATAGGCGCGGTTGGAACCGTTGCTGCCCCGCAACAAGAAGGCGGGCCGCCCGCCCCCGCAATGGACGAAACGCCAGATCATCGACGGGATCCGATGGCGGACCCGGGTCGGTTGCCCGTGGCGCTCGGCCCACTGCATATCTCACCGGACAAGCCCAAGCCGAGCGGCACTACAACCGTGATGTCGACCGTATCGTTGAGATCACCGGTCGGCCCGTCGAGTGGATTGTGTCGCTGGGCGCTGCGGGCTGGTCAGTCGGGGAGAGAGTTGGGGTCGCGTTGGCAGGTGAGGTCGGCATCGGGGAGGGTGCCGTCACGAAAGTAGGTGTTGACGATGTCGTTCGCGCAGTGGCTCAGGTCGGAGCCGAGGACGCCGTGAACGCGGGTGTCCGCCAGTGTGACCATTCGTGACGCTGTCAGGTCCTGGTGCAGCCCGAGGCCTTGCTGGTAGGCGGTGCGGGTGTCGCGGGTTGCCTGCAGGATCAGGGCTGGCGTCGAGTTGTGCACGGCGGTGGGAGGCTCGATCGGGTCCGGCCAAAACGCGCAGGCGGTGACGTTGTTGGCGAACGCGCCGAACACCGGTTGGGCCGCCCGGACGCTTTCGATGTTGCGGCGATACCAGCCCAGATCTCGGGGTGCAGCCTTGTCGCCACACAGGACTGCCGCCAGGCCCGAGGCATCCATCGGAACGGGACCGCTGATCTTGGCTTTCAACTGCTCCATGTCGACGGGCAGCCCGGACACCGCGTCGGCTACGACCCGTACGACCTCGGCGAGGTTGGTGTTCCTCCGCGGAGTCGACAACAGCGCGAGCAGCATCATCGGCACGGTGTGTTCATCGATGAGATAGCCGTTGCCGATCACCGGATGCGTGGCGGAACGTCGGATCATGTCCTCGACAAAGGCTCGGACCTGCGGTCCGCTGCTACCGAAGTGGTATTCGGCGTCGTGGCGGGCGGCCCAGATCGCCCAGTCGTCGAGCCCAGCCTCGTTGACGGCACCCATGTCCTGGTATGTGCCGATCCAGTAGCGGTCCGGGTCGATGGCGCTGTCCAGCACGATCCGGTCACTGCGCTGCGGGAACATCTGCGTATACACGGCGCCGAGGTAGGTGCCGTAGGAGAGGCCGTAATAGTTGAGTTCGCGTTCACCGAATACGCCGCGGATGACATCCATGTCTCGGGCGGTATTGCGGGTGGTGATGGACCGAGCCTTCTCGGGATCGGGTGCTATGCAGGAAGCCGCGAGCGCGGCGGCCAGGGTGGCGTCGCGCGCGTAGCCGAAGGCGTCGAAGCCAGCCGAGAACAACATGGTGGGAAGCGGCAGCGCACAACTCATTCGGTCCGATCGGCCGATACCACGTGGGTCCATGCCGATCTGGTCGTACTGGGCACGGACATCCGGTGTGAACCGATCCCGGAGTCCCGCCATCATGCTCAGGCCCGGACCGCCGGGACCACCGGGGTTGGACAGCATGATCCCGCGCCTTCGGGCCGGGTCGGCGGCCGGGATACGCGAGATCGCTACGGTCAGCGTGCGTGCGTCCGGTCGGTTGTAGTCGAGCGGTACGACAACACCCGCGCACTGGGCTCCCGCATTGTCGAGCACCGCGTCGTTACACGGCTTCCAGTCCAGCTGCTGGTGATAGAACGACTCCAACCCATCCGGGATGTCATCGACCGGATCGGCGCTTGCCGGTCCCAGGGGCAATGTGGCGAATGCGGCTGCCGATATGACCCACAGTACGAGCCATCGAACCCAACGTATCGGCATCGCATCTCCTGCCCGAGACCTCCGTGTCCCTGATTCCGTCGCACTGCCATTTCCGGGGTCTCGACCCAGCACCATACAGACGTTTGCTGAAACCGGCTCGGCGAAGTCCTGATTTACAGAATCGTTACCCATATTTGCCCCGGTCAGATCGGGGTTGCGCCTCCAACATCAGGTTTTGTGGCGCGAGCCGATGTGCACAAATCACAGACTGGCTGCGATAGCTACGTATGCCAATCAATTGCCCGCTATATCGCGAACAGACATCCTCGCATCAGCTCGGTCCAGCGAGCCATTTCCTCCTTGCTGGGCGGCCGCAATAGTTGTTGAAAACTTTACAGCTGTGAATATGAAATCGTTATGCTACCGTGATTCAAACCCTCAGTGGTGTGACCGGTTGATGCAGGCCCGGAGTGCCTGCGCGTCGGATAGTTGGACGCGGGAGGCGTGATGGAATCCGGGCATCTGTTGTCGACGTATCGGAAAAATGCTTGCCGCACAGCGTGTTCGGCGACCGATGCGTCTGGTCTGCCGGTCGACGGCGCGACCTGGCAACCAGAGAGGTGGTGGCGGATCGGCCGACACTGGCTCGTGACCCTCACCCTCGCCATGTTCATGCTGCCGGCAGCATTGACGATGCCGGTCGCGCAAGCCGCAGAGCCGCCCCCTGGTGATGATCCCTTCTATGCCGCACCCGCCGATCTCGCGTCACATCCCAACGGCGCGGTGCTCGGGACGCGGACGATCCCAGTGCTCGGTCTGCCGATACCGGTGGCGGCGTGGCAATTACGGTATCGCACAACCGATTCCGAAGAGCATCCGCAGCTGGACGTGACCACGGTGCTGGTGCCGCCGGTGCCATGGAGCGGGCCGCGGCCGGTGTTGTCGTACCAGGTACCCGAGAACAGTCTCGACACCCGGTGCGCGCCGTCGGTCACGCTGCGCGGCGGATCCGACACCGATATGACGAGAATCATGCAGGATGCGCCGTTCATCGGAGAGGCACTGCGGCGGGGATGGGCCGTCGTGGTCAGCGATTACGAAGGGCCGCAGTCCCGGCTCTTCGACGGTGTGACGTCCGGGCGTGGAGTCCTGGACGGAATTCGGGCCGCACGGTCGTTCCCGCCAGCCGGCATCGATGCCGCGAGCCCGATCGGCGCCTTTGGATACTCGAGCGGAGCCTTCGCCACGCTGTGGGCCACGCAGTTGCGTCGGGAATATGCACCAGACGTGCGATTCGTCGGCACCAGCGCCGGCGGAATCCCCACCGATATCCCGACGATGGCACAACTCGCCGACGGCGCCGAAGGGGCGATACTGATCCTGCTCGGGCTGGCCCGCAATGAACCTGCCTCTCGGCTGGCCGACTTGCTGAACGACGAGGGTCGCCGCGCGCTGCGCGCCGCAGGCACCTCCTCCTGCGGTGCGGATATGGCTCAGAAATACTCCGACATCCACGTCGACGACTTCGCCACGGTCCCGAACCTGCTGGCGCATCCCGCTTTCCGCAACGCCGCCAGGCCCAATGAACTCGGCCGCACCACCCCCGACACCCCGCTGTACCTGTACCACAGCGTCACCGACGAGAAGATCCCCGTCGCCGGCTACACCGCCCTCGTCGATACCTACTGCGCTCAGGGCGCCACCCTCACCGCGATCCACTCGCTGTTCCCGACCCACATCGGAGCCGCCGCAGGCGAGGCCCTCGGCGGCCTGAACTTCCTCGCCGACCGCTTCGCCGGCACCCCACAATCCCCGGGGTGCGTGGTGCGATAAAGCGCCAGCCCACCAGTGCAATGCACCCGCATCTTGTACCAGGCCGGTTTCGTCGCCGGACCGCTGGTCGGAATCACTTTGACAGCGTTCGACTTCAGCGTCACCGGCGGTGCCGCCACGGTGGTGTGCGCGATCGCGACGGTCGCGTACTACGCGGGATTTGAACCTGCGGCCTCTGGGTTTCGAACCGACGAGGCCCCGGCGGGCAGTGCCACGACCTCTCTCCGAGTCGCGCCTTAGCCCGTCAGTTTTGTGGGCGGGCGATATTGAGTGGGCAGTCGGTGGCGTGGAGGACAGTTCGGCTGACCGAGCCGAGCAGGAGATCAGGACCGGTGCGCAAGGTAGTCGCGTTCGGTTTGAGCGAGGTGATCCGCCCAGGCCCGCGCACGCTCCAGTTCGCCCGCGGTGAGCGGACCGAGAATACCGTCGACGAGGAAGTCGGTCGGTGCGTCGATCAGCTCATAGCCCAAGCGCCGCAACCGTTTTCCGGCACCGCGGGCGGCCGATCCGGGAAGCCAGGACGGTTTCGCGGCCTTGGTTGCGAAGGCCGCGGCCCGGGAGCCCGGTGGCACCGGTAGCGCCGCATCCAGCCATTCCCGCATGCCGATATCGACCGAGACCGGCGCCTCCGTCCGGGCCGCCGCGTCGCGGCGCGTGCGTGCTCGGCTCATACCGAGGGCGTGGGTCGGAGCGCCGACCACGAGCAGATCCACGGCCGGCTCGGGACGCTGGGCGGCTGCCGCCACGTCCAACACCTCGACCTCGCCGTATGCACTCAGTTCCGCCGCGACGGCCTTGGCGATCGCGGCGGTGTTGCCGAACATCGACTCGTAGACGATCCGGACCCGCATGGTGGTCTCCTCCGCTGGGAACGTTCTCGACCCCGACGCTACGACCGGACAGTGCCCCCGCACAGTGCCGAACCGACGCTTGCCGAGGGACCTTCGGACACCCGATCTCGGTATCGGTCAGCGATCATTCCGGGGCACCGCGCCTACGCCGCCCAGCGAATACCGTAACGATCGATTCGGGAGCACACCGTGGTCTGTCGTCGTACTGTCTGATTACGGAAGGTGTAGATCAGCGAATATCCGGACATCGCGTCCGAGAGGAGCATGACCGCCACACGTCGAATCGCATGATCGAGCCCGTCTCCACGGTTCGCCGGAGCTGGGCATGCCCATCCACACGACAGCCGCACCGATCGACGTTGGCACGTGTACCAGGCATGAGATCCGGAGTCCGGACAACAGGATGAATGGCAAACGAACGCTTTCGCTACCGGAGGTGGATGATGGCCAGGAAGTTCGAGGGGGAGGTTGCGCTCGATATCCGTGATTCGGTGCCCGACTGGGGGCCTTATGTGGAACCGACAGCGCCGCGCGGCGCGCCGAATGTGCTGTATCTGGTGTGGGACGACATCGGGATCGGAACCTGGGATTGTTACGGCGGTCTGGTCGAGATGCCGAATATGAAGCGCATCGCCGATAGTGGTGTGCAGTTCACGCAGTTCCACACGACCGCCCTGTGTTCACCCACTCGTGCCGCCCTGATGACCGGTCGGAATGCGACCTCGGTCGGCATGGCGACCATCGAGGAGTTCACCGACGGGTTCCCGAGTATGTGTGGTCGCATACCGGCCGAAACCGCCTTGTGCTCGGAGGTACTCGCCGAACGCGGGTGGAATACGTACGCGGTAGGCAAATGGCATATGACACCACTGGAAGAGGAAAATCTGGCGGCGTCCAAGCGGCATTGGCCGCTGGGGCGCGGGTTCGAGCGGTTCTACGGTTTCCTGGGCGGCGAGGCGGACCAGTGGTATCCGAATCTGGTGTACGACAATCACCCGATCTCGCAGCCGTACGCACCGGAAGACGGATATCACCTGTCGAAGGATCTGGCCGACAAGGCGATCGAGTTCATCCGCGACTCGAAGGTGGTCGCTCCCGACAAGCCATGGTTCACCTACTTGTGCCCGGGATGCGGGCATGCGCCGCACCACGTGCCACAGGAATGGGCCGACAAGTATCGCGGCCGGTTCGACATGGGCTATGAGAAGTATCGCGAGATCGTGCTGGAGAACCAGAAGCGCATGGGTCTGATGCCGGAGAACACCGAGCTGTCGCCCATAAACCCGTATGTGAATGTCACCAGTGCCGACGGCAAGCCGTGGCCGATGCTGGACACGGTGCGAGCGTGGGATTCGCTGTCGGAGGACGAGAAGCGGCTGTTCCGGCGGCAGGCGGAGGTGTTCGCCGGATTCCTCTCCTACACCGACGCACAGATCGGCCGACTGCTGGACTATCTCGAAGAAAGCGGCCAACTGGACAACACCATTATCGTCACCTTCTCCGACAACGGTGCCAGCGGCGAGGGTGGTCCGAACGGTACCCCTAACGAGATGAAGTTCTTCAACGGCTACGTCGACACGATCGAGGACAGTCTGGCCAAGATCGACGAGCTGGGTTCACCGACCACCTACAACCACTACAGCGTCGGGTGGGCGATGGCGTTCAATACCCCGTACAAGCTGTACAAACGGTATGCCTCGCACGAAGGCGGTATCGCCGACCCGTGCCTGATGTCGTGGCCCGCCGGGATAGCGGCCCGCGGCGAGGTGCGCCACCAGTACATCAACGTCTGCGATATCACTCCGACCGTCTACGACCTGCTCGGCATCACACCCCCGGAGACGGTGAAGAACGTGGCGCAGCGCCCCTTGGAAGGGGTTAATTTCCGGGCCCTGTTCGATGACGCGAATGCGGAGGTCGGCAAGCACACGCAGTTCTATTCGATGCTCGGCACGCGCGGGATCTGGCATCGCGGGTGGTTCGCCGACACCATTCACGCGGCATGTCCGTCCGGTTGGGGGCATTTCGACCAGGACCGCTGGGAACTGTTCCATATCGAGCAGGACCGCAGCCAGGTGCACGACCTCGCCGAAGTGCACCCCGAGAAACTGGAAGAGCTGAAGGCGCTGTGGTTCTCGGAAGCCGAGAAATACAACGGCTTGCCGCTCAACGATCTCGACTTCATCTCCGCCATGACCCGCTACCGCCCGACGTACGGTGCGAAGCGCGATAATGCTGTCTACTATCCGGGCATCGCCGAAGTGGGACCCGGTGCGGCACTGGAGATTCAGGGACGGTCGTTCGCGCTGCTCGCGGAGACGACGATCGACAGCGCCGATGCCGAGGGTGTGTTGTTCGCCCACGGCGGCCGGCTCGGCGGACACACTCTCTACGTCAAGGACGGCCACCTGTACTACACGTACAACTTCCTCGGCGAGGAAGAGCAGACCATCGTCTCCGATCGCACGGTACCGCTGGGCGACCACATCCTCGGGATCCGGTACGAACGTCGCGGCACCCGCCCCGACAATTTCACACCCACCGGCGAGGCCGTCCTGTACATCGATGAGGACCCGGTCGGCTCACTGGAGGATATGCAGACCCAGCCCACCATATTCTCCGGCGTAGGGGAGGGCATCCGGGTCGGCCGGGACGGCGGTCAGTCGGTTTCCGCGCGCTACCGCGCACCGTTCCCGTTCACCGGGGGATCCGTGCGCCAGGTCATCGCGGATGTGAGCGGCAAGCCCTACCAGGATCTGGAAATGGCGGCGGCTGCGGCATTTTCGCGGGATTGAGGCGGCGATCAGTGGCTACCGCAATCGGTCGCGATATCCGGCGAGGCATGGTCCGGATATCCGGCGGCAGCTTCGCGATGGGATCCGAGGACTTCTTCCCCGAGGAGCGGCCGGTGCACCGGGTGCGGGTCGATTCGTTCTGGATCGACGCGCACCCGGTGACCAATGCCGCCTTCCGACGCTTCGCGAAGCAGACCGGATACGTCACGGTCGCCGAACGCACGCCCACGGCCGAGGACTATCCGGACGCGGAACCGGAAGACCTGATTCCGGGTGCACTCGTGTTCCGGCCCACCAGCGGACCGGTGCCATTGGACAACTGGCGCCGCTGGTGGCGGTATGTGCCCGGCGCGTGCTGGCGCCACCCGCGCGGGCCCGGTAGCGCACTCGACGGGCTCGACCGCCACCCGGTCACCCAGATCGCCTACGAAGACGCGGCGGCGTACGCGGCCTGGGTCGGCAAACAGCTGCCGACCGAGGCCGAATGGGAGTTTGCCGCCCGCGGCGGATTGGATGGAGCCGCCTATGCCTGGGGCGACGTGTTCGAACCGACCGGCCGACGCATGGCCAACATCTGGGTCGGTGCGTTTCCATGGCAATTCCACCCCGGTCGAGGTCAGACCGGGACACCTGGCACCACAGCGGTCGGCACCTATGCACCGAACGGTTACGGTCTGCACGACATGACCGGCAACGTGTGGGAGTGGACCGTCGACCACTTCCGCCCGCAGCACCCGACGCCGACCTGTTGTACCCCGCACAACCCGTACGTAGGAACACCCGAATCAACAGCGCCGCAACGCTTCCCAAGCCATGTCGTCAAGGGCGGCTCATATCTCTGCGCGGCGTGCTACTGCCTTCGGTACCGTCCCGCGGCCCGACAAGGTCAAACCGAGGACACCGCTACCTGCCATCTCGGCTTCCGGTGCGTCGTGCGCGACGCAATTCCGTGAAGTCCGAACCCGACCTGCCTGACAAGCGATTCGCCCCTGCTGTGCGTGCACCTATTCGTCCGCGGTCCAGCTCGCCGGATTGCTGCACAACAGCCTGTTCAGCTGGTCATGGGCCGACCCGCGCGCCGCCGTCGTCATCGCCGCGGTAGCGGTGAAGGAGGGCATCAATGCTCAGCGCGGCGAGACCTGCTGTGCCACAAATCAATTCAGCGCACACGCCGCCGACCACCCCCTCCTTTATGACTGCGGATGCTGCTAGGGCAAGCTTTCGATCGGGGATCGAACCATGACGGTCGCCGGTTCAGCCGCTGTAGGGCACGATAGGATGACCCCGCTGAACTCCTGATGCGCCCGAAAGGCGTGATCCGATCCGGAGTTCGACCTGCACCGCCTCCCGACAGCTGGTATGACTCTTCCCGGAGGTCCGCCAAGTACGGCCCAACAGCAAGTAACCGACGCCGAGCGTTCGCACAGTGTCGGGCTGTTATTCGGTTCACGCCGTTAGGTTTACGGACATCCTCAGCACCCAGTGATATCAGCCAGTGATCTATCGATAGGACCAACGCGTGACACTGACCGAAACCGAGCCGCTCATCGAGCCCAACCAGGTAGCGGACCGGGGCAGCGATTACGCCAGGCTTTCTCGCCGAGTGCGACAAGCGGGACTGCTGAACAGGCGGCTGCGCTACTACGGCTGGCGAATCGCGATCACCGGGGCCGGGCTGGCCGCCGGCTGGACGGCGTTCGCTCTCCTCGGCGACTCGTGGTGGCAGTTGGGCACCGCGGTCTTACTGGCCGTGATGTTCGCTCAGTTCGCGTTCCTGGGCCACGACGCCGGGCATCAGCAGATCTTTCGTACCCGGCAGGCCAACCGTCTGTTCGGCATGATCTGCGGGAATCTTTGTATCGGGGTGAGCATCGGCTGGTGGGTCGGCAATCACAATCGACACCACGCGAACCCCAATACCGAGGGCGCTGACCCCGACATCATGGGAGTGCTGGCACATTCCGGTGTGCGAGCGCGGGCCGGCCGTGGGCTCCGGCGGCTGATATTCCGTTACCAGGCATGGCTGTTCTTCCCGATGCTGTTCCTCGAAGCGGGTAGCCTGCACACCGCCAGTGTTCGAGCCGTGGCACGGCGGGCGACGCCGTACTGGGCCCGGGAGGCCGCGCTGCTCGGCGTCCACGCGGCCTTGTATCTGTCGGCGGTGTTCCTCGTGCTGTCCCCGGTCAAAGCCATTGCCTTTCTCGTGGTGCAGCAAGGTCTGTTCGGGTTCTATATGGGCTGCACCTTCGCACCCAACCACAAGGGGATGGCCGTACTGCCGAACCCCGGTTCCACCGACTTCCTGCGCCGTCAAGTGCTCACATCCCGAAATGTCCACGGCGGCTGGCTGACCGATGCTGCCCTCGGCGGCCTCAACTATCAGATCGAGCATCACTTGTTCCCATCCATGCCCCGGCCCAATCTGCGCCGAGCCCAGCCGCTGGTCGCCGAATTCTGCGCTGAAATCGGTGTTCCCTATTGCCAGACAAGCCTTCTCGGCTCATACACCCAAGCGCTGCGTCACCTGCACACCGTCGGTCGGCTCGCCCATCCGGTTGCGGACTGACCACATGGTCCGGCTTGTAGAGCCATCTACTGGACATCGAAACCGACCCTCGCCCGCTTCGATCAACAGAAACGACGAGCCGTTGCCCGACGCTGCCTGAGGCGAAGGAAGGCTCCGACCGAACATCCGAGAGCTGGCGATATATCAGCACTCGAACGGGTTCAGCGTTTGTGCCATTCGATGACCGCGGCGACGATCTCGTCGGCGGCGTCTTCCTGGATGTAGTGGCCGGCGCCGCTGAGTAGGACGGTTCGATGGTCTGCGAACTGTTGCTCCCAGCGGCGACGTTCCGGGGTGCGGAATGCGACGTCCTCCGTGCCCCACACCAGCAATGCCGGGCGGTCGCGCAATACCGCCAGTCCGCGTTCGACTTCAGCGAGAAACGCTCTGCTGCCGAGGATTTCACGAGGGAATACGTGTACCGGCTGACGCGATTCCGGTGTCGGAAACGGACCGCGGTAGGCATTCATCACTGCTTCGGACAGCTTCTTGCGGCGGACACCCGCGGGGATGATCCGCTCCACGAAGAAGTTGCGACGCAGGATCAGCCAGCCGCCGATCGGGCCGCCCAAGAACCGTGAAAATGCCTGGGTGCCCGGATCAGATTTCGGCCAAGCCCAGGTATTTCCGATGACGAACGCGGCAAATCGGTCGGGGTGCCGCGTGGCGATCGCGAATCCGATCGGGCCACCCCAATCCTGCACCAGCAGTGTCGCAGCACGCAGGTCGAGCCGGACGATCAGTTGCTCGACCACATGGGCATGCTCGGCGGGTGTGAATCCGTACCCGGGAGCCGCCTGTGAGAGCCCGAAGCCGGGATAGTCGACGGCGATACAGCGGAACCGATCTCGCAATCCGATGATCACGTCCCGGTAGAGGAACGACCACGTCGGATTGCCGTGTAGCAGGATCAGCGGCGGACCACTGCCCTCGTCCAGATAATGCACCCGCGAACCGTCGATCTCTTCGAAATGATCTGCGAACGGGTACAGGTCCGTAGGGATCCAGGCCGGCCTGGAAGGTGTACCTGCGTTGTATTCCATCGCGCACCATCTCCTTCCTACAGTGGTTGGCTCAACCAGAATGCGCCCCGGGGTTTGTCTACTTACGGCTAGCGTGACCAGCATCTTCGGCATTGCGACGGTTCCACACACCAAGGTCACCGCGCCGCGGACACACCGAACCGCACTGACGATCGTGTTGGCGATCAATGACGAGTGTCGCTGTCCTGTGCGCTGCCGTCTGATGATCGCACACCGCATGGCCCGCACCCGGCGATGAACCGGTCGGCGAACTGCGGTTCGGCGGGCCGCAACCCATCCACCTCGTGCATGCTCGGGTCGGGCGGCGGCAGACCGGCCGGCCTCGTCATGGCGCTGCACGGCGGCGGTGGCACCGGTCGGGTGGGGCGGCAGTTGTTGCGCCGCTGCCGGATTCGGATCCCGGCATGAGTCATCGGTGTGCCGACCCCGGGCGTATTCAGGTGGCCACGCCGCCGTCGGTATCTGCATTTTTGCAGACCACACCTGCGCATTTCTCTCTTGTCTGAATAGAAGTGCAACAGCAATACTCGCCGGGCGAGCCAGTGCGGTGCGTCACATGCACCGCACAGCTTCGTGCGAGAGAAAGATGAGGAACGCACCAATGACGTCCACCAGTGCGGAGACCGGCGCCGAAAAGGGTGAGGCAACCAGCCCGGAAAAAGGGCTTGCGCGGGTCGCGCAGTCCCTCGCCAGGTGGACGCAGAATTGGTTCCCGGATGCCTACGTCGTTGCGCTGGCAGGCGTATTGATCGTGGCCGTTGCCGCACTGGCCAATGGCTCGTCGCCGCGAATAGTCGTGAACGCGTTCGGCGACGGGTTCTGGGATCTGACCGCCTTCACTCTTCAGATGGCAATGGTGGTTCTCACCGGATACGTCATCGCCACATCGCCGCCTGTCGCTCGGCTGATCGACCGCCTGGCCATCGTGCCGCAAAGCGCCAGCGGTGCGGTGAGTTTCGTTGCGTTCCTTTCCATGTCGATATCGTTTCTGAACTGGGGGCTCAGTCTGGTTTTCGGCGGTCTACTCGCGCGTGCGATCGCCCGTCGGACCGACCTGCGTGTGGACTATCGCGCGCTGGGTGCGGCGGCGTTCATGGGGTTGGGCGCCGTTTGGGCGCTGGGCATTTCCTCATCGGCCGCGCAGCTGCAGGCCACCGCCGCCTCGTTGCCGCCAGCACTGTTGAGAATTACCGGAGTCCTCGACTTCGGGCACACGATCTTCACGTGGCAGTCCCTGCTCATGTGCGCCATCATCATGGCGCTCACCGTGGTGATCGCGCACTTCTCTGCGCCGAAGGACGCGGCGATCAAGACCGCTCACGACTTGGACGTCGATCTGGATGATCAGCCCGCGGAAGTGCCTCCACGCTCCCGTCCAGGAGAATGGCTCGAGTACAGCCGCATCCTGCCGATCCTGGCCATCCTGATGACGGCGGGCTGGTTGATCTCCCAGCTCACCAGCAAACCGGTGCTCACCGTTGTCAGCAGCCTGAATGGCTATCTGCTCGTCTTCCTCATGTTGGGCTTGGTGTTGCACGGGACCCCGCGCAAGTTCTTACAAGCGGTCTCCCTCGCCGTGCCCGCGACGGCCGGCATTCTCGTCCAATTCCCGCTGTATGCCGCCATGGCTGCGATCCTCACCAAGGCAAAGGGGCGGGGCGGTCTCAGCATCTCCGAACACCTCGCGGAGTTCTTCACCAATATCGGCGGCGGTGGAAGTTTCGCCATCGTCATCGCCCTCTACACCGTCGTGCTGGGCGTCTTCGTCCCGTCCGGGGGTGGAAAATGGCTGGTCGAGGCCCCCTACGTCATGCAGGCGTCGACCGAGGTCCACATGAACCTCGGCTGGACGGTCCAGATCTACAACGTGGCCGAGGCACTGCCGAATCTCATCAACCCGTTCTTCATGCTGCCGCTGCTGGCAGTGCTCCGGCTGCGGGCGCGCGACCTCGTCGGATTCACGTTCCTGCAGTTCCTATTCCACTTGCCGGTGGTATTGCTGCTCGTGTGGTTGCTCGGCATGACGTTCGAATACGTCCCCCCGATCTTGCCCGCCACCCCGTGACCGCACCGAGCACGCCCGGCGACCATCGATGCCACAAGTACTTGTGTGCCACAACGTATTTCCGCGTGGTGGCAGAGCATCGTGCGGCCTACCGGTCGCCCATGAGGCGGCTCCGTTCGGCATCGACTCCGGCGGGATCCATCGCGCCCGCTCCGGATCGGCATCCATCCGACGAAACTACCTGTGTTACACCGCGACCGGGGGCGTGTTGGAGGTAGCCGGTGGGTGTACGAAGCCCCTGAAATTTTCGCTGGAGAGGTTGTAGGTGTTCTGGCGTACGGCATCGCCGGAGTTGCCTTCGATGACGGTGATGGTGTTGCCGTTGCGGGCCACTACTACCCCGATGTGGTGGACCGCCGGCAGCTGCTCTGTTAGACGCGCAGCAGGATGTAAGCGGCGGCCCCCGAGCCGATGATGGCGCCGCCGTAACAGGCCGGGATGATCAGCGCACTGAACCGCTCGAGCCGCAAGCCGTGCTGCAGCATGTACCGGAAGCGGTGTGCCCAATGGAACAGAGCCAGCACGCAGAGTCCGAAAAGGACCAGCCGGGTGACCGGATGACGCAATACCGAGAGCAGGTATGCGTGGTCCGGCGCGGGAAGCCAGCCCAGCGGGAAGGCGAGGCCGAACAGGAACAGCAGCACCGGTATGAGCAGCGCGGCGGCCATCCCGCCGACGCTGAACAGCAACCACGCGAACGGTTCCAGCGACTTCCGCTTCGTCATCGCAGCACCACCCACAGCGTGATCGCCGTCAGTAGAGCCCACAGGAGG
Organism: Nocardia sp. NPDC049707; assembly: GCF_040674855.1. Taxonomy (NCBI): domain Bacteria; kingdom Bacillati; phylum Actinomycetota; class Actinomycetes; order Mycobacteriales; family Nocardiaceae; genus Nocardia; species Nocardia sp. NPDC049707. Next base: position 87,604 of record NZ_JBFANN010000019.1, read on the forward strand.
TAGTTCAGCCCGAGGATCACCGCCGGTGCTATACGACGGTGCCGTACCCGTACCACCATCGCCTTGGGCGCCAGGTCGAACCAGGTGACCGTGTGCAGCAGCACGAAGATTAGGGCGATCGTGTTCAGCGCGAGCACCCCCGGGTTGGCGCTCCAGCTCAGAAACCGCTGGTACTCCTCGTTTCCGGAACCGACCGCATGGACCAGAAGCAGGAGATAGACCACGAACCAGGCGACGAATACGCTGCTGAGTTCGCGCAGGACGAAGATCAGGTACGAGCGGCGGTGCATCCACCAGAATGTGGAAACCGGCCTTCGATACAACCGGGGTGTGGTGGTCATTGTGCCCGCCAAGGCATGAGGAAATCCCGCAGCGATTGCGTGGCCTCGGTCAGCTTGTAGCGTTGGATCGCGCCCGCTGGGTCGACGCCCTTGGGACAGGCGGTGGTGCAGTCGCCGACATAGGTGCAGGACCATACTCCCTCTGCGGAGGCGAGCACGTCTCGCCGATCTGCGGCTCCCTCATCGCGCGAGTCGAGGTTGTAGCGTTGGGCCAGCGCAATCGCCGCCGGACCGAGGAACTCGGGCTCGAGCGCGAATACCGGACACGCCGAGTAGCAGAGCATGCAATTGATGCACATGCTGAACTTCTTGTAGTCATCCATTTCGGCTGGTGTTTGCAGGTACTCGCCGTCATCAAGGGGCCGTTGCTCCGCCCTGATCAGCCATGGCTCGACCGCGGTCAGCTTGTGCATGAAGTCGCTGATCTCGATGACGAGATCCCGGATCACCGGGAAGTTGCGCAATGGCTCGACCCGCACCGGCCCTGGCGTGTAGTCGGTCAGGAAGGTGGCACAGCTCAGTTTCGGCTCGCCATTGACAGTCATGCCGCAGCTACCGCAGATCCCCATTCGGCACGACCACCGGTACGACACTGTTCCGTCGAGGTAGTCCTTGATGTAGTTGAGGCCGTCGAGCACCGTCCATTCCTTGTGCAACGGAACCTCGTACGACTGCAGTGCCGGTTCGTCATCCAGATCCGGTCGGTAGCGCGCGACCTGCAGGGTTATCCGGTCCGCCATCGCCATCACCTCCCATATACGCGTTCGCCCGGAGGCCAGCGAGTAATCGTCACCGGGAGGTACGAGACGCGGCTCGAACCGTCCGGCTGCCGATGGATCACCGAATGGGCCAGGAACCGCTGGTCGTTCCGGGCGGGAAAATCGGTCCGTTGGTGCGCGCCCCGGGATTCCTCCCGGGCCAGCGCGCAGGTGGCGATGCATTCCGCCACATCGAGCATGCACGACAGCTCCAGCATCGCCACCAGTTCGGTGTTGAAAGCCCGACCGTGGTCGTCGAGGCGAGCGCTGCCGAACCGATCACGAAGCTCGCGCAGCTTGTCGGCGCCCTCGGTGAGGGAGTCGCCGTCCCGGTAGATCCCGGCACTGGTTTCCAGCGTCTGTTGCATCTCGGTGCGGATGTTGGCGATGCGTTCGGATCCCTCGGTATGTCGCGTGAGGTCCCGTTCCAGCCGGTCCTGTTCGACGCGTCCGCGCGCCAGGACCGTCGACGGCTGGCCGGGCGTGGCCGAACTCGCGTACTCGGCGGCGGCACGACCGGCTCGTGCACCGAACACCAGCAGCTCCGGCAGGGAATTCGACCCGAGCCGGTTGGCGCCGTTGATACTCACGCAAGCGACCTCTCCGACGGCGTACAAGCCCTCCAGGGGTGTCGCGCCGTCGATGTCGGTGTGGATGCCGCCCATCATGTAATGGACGACGGGGCGTACCGGGATCAGCTCCCGGACCGGGTCGATGTTCTGGTACTTCGAGCACAACTCGCGCACGAATGGCAGTTTCGTGTCGATGAGATCCGCGCCGAGATGGCGTAGGTCGAGGTGGACGACGTGTCCGTACGGTGTGCCGATGGTCCGGCCCTTGTCGAGTTCGTGCACGAAGGCCTGTGACAGCCGGTCGCGTGGTCCGAGCTCCATACTTCGCATCACCGGCACCGGTGCTGGCGTCCCGAGGTCGTAGTCCTGCAAGTAGCGGTAACCGTCTTTGTTGAGCAGCCAGCCGCCTTCCGCGCGCGCTGCCTCGGTGATCAAGATGCCCGTGAACGGAAGGCCGGTCGGGTGGTACTGGACGAACTCCATGTCCTTGAGCGGTGCGCCTGCCCGGTAGGCCAACGCCATCCCGTCGCCGGTGTTGATATTGGCGTTGGTGGTGAACGGGTAAACCCGGCCACAGCCACCGGTGCACACGATGACAGCGCTGGCGAGAATGGTTTCGACGCGTCCGGTGGCCAATTCGATAGCCACGATGCCGCCCACCTTGCCGTCGTCGACAAGCAATGTTGTGGCGAACCACTCGTCGTACCTGACGATGTCTCGGTACGACAGTGCGGTCTGGAACAGGGTGTGCAGCATGTGGAAACCAGTCTTGTCGGCTGCGAACCAGGTGCGATTGTTCGTCATGCCGCCGAAGGCACGTACCGCGATGTGCCCGTCCGGTCGGCGGCTCCATGGGCAGCCCCAATGCTCCAGTTGCAGCAGCTCCCGCGGTGCTTCCGCGACGAAGGCCTCGACGGCGTCTTGGTCACAGAGCCAATCGCTGCCGGAGACCGTGTCGTACGCATGGTCGTCGAGGCTGTCGCCGGCACCGGCGACCGCGGCCGCGCCGCCCTCGGCGGAGACGGTGTGGCTGCGCATCGGATAGACCTTGGAAACGATCGCGATACTCAACCGCGGGTTGTGTTCCGCGATGGCGATGGCCGCGCGCAGGCCCGCGCCGCCTCCGCCGACGATCACGACATCGTGCGAAGCGGTCGCAGTGGCACCAGGCATCGGTCGTCAGGCCTCGAAGTCGGCGCTGTGCTCGTCCATCAGGACCTTGCCGTCATGGCGGACGATTTTGATCCGAACGCTGCCGTCGTGGAATTCGTGCCGAATCCGGCGGCAACCACAGTCGTAACGCAGATCGTCGATGACCAGGCCCGCTTCGTCATCTTCGCGGTGGCGAGCCCCGCCCCGCATCTTCCCGCATGGGGCGCGTTCGGTGCTGAACTGCTCAGTGATGCTCAGCATCTCCACCTCCCGGCGAACCGGTGGCACACCTTACTGATCGGTTAGACACATCAGAGTACGCGCATTACGCCCAGGTCGCAGGAGGAGTTCCGGGTCTGGCGGACGCGACTGAGGCTTCGCTGTGGCGTTCATGAAGGATGCCCGAAGGTAGCCATTCGCGGCCATCGCGTACGTCTGAGACGGCGCCCAGAAGTCTTCGATCTCAGTCACCACAGCTACGCGGTGGTCCGAAATCCCTACGTGCCAAGCGAATACCGTAATGCGGTTGTCGATGCGGATGATGTCTGTCCGGAATGTGCCATCGTTCGGGAGTAGCAAATGTGACCCACGGTACTGACCTGCGGAGGGTACGACCGGACGAAGGCGCCGTTCACTCGATACTGTGCGCGGCCGCCGCCAAACGTCGATTCGTCACGCGCAGTTGCTGTTCCGTGCTGTTCATGAGGTCGTCGACTTGCTCTGCCGTCAACCGTCCGCACGGCTGTCCCCAGTGGAGCGCGATATCGTCCCCCGGCGCCACGTCCGGGAGCGCGGCGTAGCCGTCGGTCCACACCGGGATGGTTCGTCGCATCGTCTCCGACAGCGATAGCCGTGCGCCGTCCCAGCGCAACCGGCGGGTCCCGATGGTGAGGTCGTCGCGGTGGCGATCCAGTACGGTCGCGGCGGTGATGCGGCAGTTGTCGAGGATTTCCAAGGGTTGGTCGCCGCCGGTGGCAGCCAGCACCCTGGTCCACGGGTAGACACCGAAGACGTGGAAGCTATGGTTCGCAGCCGCCTCCGGAGCGAGGTCGGGCCCCAGATGGGACCAGTACACACCCGCGACCGGGGCGATGAGTCGCAGCAGCTCGGCGAGGAATTCGGGGCCGTCGAGGTCGGCGCCGATGCCCCCACCCAACCAATAGGACGCCACCAGTCGCTCATCGAGCGGGTCGGTGACGCCGGTCAGGCGCGACATGGCCCGCAGGTAGGGCCATGCGCCGGAGAACCCGCGCGCCAGGACCCGCACTTGTTCGCCATCGCGTTCACGCAGGGCCGCGGCGTGCTCGGGCCCGCAGTAGCCGAGGTGGTTGGGCGCGTACGCGTAGCGCGCGAACATCTCCACACCGTCCATCAGGTCCGCTCCTCCGATAGCGTTGCGCTCCAGCGACTTTCGATGCCGCCGTAATGCCAGATCGCGAGTGCGGCGACCCAGGTGAACGCGAACATGCCGACGATGATGAAGCCCATGGTGGCGAGGTCGAGGCCGCCGATCCAGGCGAGCACCCCGCTGGTGACATCGAGCTTCTCGGTCAGGATGGAGATCAGCTCCTGGACGCCGATCAGCAAGGTCACCGCGACCGAGAGCCCGGTGACCACCATGTTGTAGTAGATCTTGCGGATCGGTCCGGCGAAGGCCCAGCCATAGGCATAGTTCATGAACGAACCATCCAGCGCGTCGAACAGCAACATGCCCGCCGAGAACAGCACGGGCAGAACAAGAATCGCGTACCAGGGCAGCCCGGTGGCGGCCGCGCCACCAGCGATCACCAGCAGACCCACCTCGGTGACGGTATCGAAACCCAGGCCGAACAGCAGCCCTACCGGATACATCTGCCACGGTTTGCGCACCACGCGCATGACCGGCGCCAGGACCCGGTTGAGCACGCCGCGGGTGTCCAGTACGCGCTCGAGTTGCGCTTCGCTGTAGCCGCCACGCCGTATCGCACGGAAGACCTGCCAGATCCCGATCAGCGCGACCAGGTTCAGCAGACCGATGAGGATCAGGAAAGTGCCCGAGACCGACGTGCCGAACACCCCGGTCCACCGCTGCAACCGCGAGTCCTCGTCTTCCAGGTTCCGCGCCAGCGCGGTAACCCCGAGGGCCAGCAGCGCGACGAGCACGAAGACCACGGTGGAGTGCCCCAGGGAGAACCAGAAGCCGACCGTGAGCGGTTTCTGCTTGTCCGCCACGAGTTTTCGGGTGGTGTTGTCGATCGCCGCGATATGGTCGGCGTCGAAGGCGTGCCTCATACCCAGTGTGTAGGCAGTGACGCCGAGCCCGGTGCCGAATATCGCGCCGTCCACCGTGTACTCGTCGGGCACGACCAGCAACAGCAGCGTCCCCCATCCGACGATGTGGAGTATGACGATCGTTGCCGCCATACCGACGATGCTGCGCCGCTGCCCGCCGTCGAATCCGGTCCAGGCAGCTCGCAGCCTCGCGGTGGCTGTTGCCATCCCCACGGTCCCATCTCACTCGTCGGCGGACCACCGCCGTGTTCAACAGATTCGCGGTAGCTGTTCTCCAGCGGGTAGGTCGACGACGCGGGTACCGCCGAGGGCGGTACGGGCCACCACCATTCCTGGATGTTCGGCAACGCAGTGACCAACGATTGCCGAGCGGGCGCCGAGCGGATGCGCACGCATGGCCTCGAGGACGCGCTCGGCGTCCTCGGGGGGTACGAACGCGACGAGTTTGCCTTCGTTGGCGACATACAGCGGGTCGAGACCGAGCAACCCGCAGGCATCGCGCACGCCGTCGGGCACCGGGATTGCCCGTTCGTCGAGCTCGACGCCGATGCTCGCGGCGCGGGCGATCTCGTTGAGGGAGGCGGCCATTCCGCCGCGCGTGGGATCGCGCAGCTCGTGCACGTCCGAGCCGGTGGCGAGCATGGCCGCGACCAATCCGTGCAATGGCGCGGTATCGCTGCACAGCGTCGTACCGAACTCGAGTCCTTCCCGGCAGCTCAGTACCGCGATGCCGTGCAGTCCGATCTCACCGCTGACCAGCACGATATCGCCGGGCTTCGCCCGCTGGGGTCGGATATCGACGCCTTCTGGAACCAGTCCGATGCCCGTGGTGTTGATGAAGATGCCATCGCCGTGCCCGGCGTCGACGACCTTGGTGTCGCCGGTGACGAGCCGGACTCCGGCGGCGAGCGCGGCGGTGCCGAGGGCCTCGGCGATGCGGGCGATCTCGGCCAGCGCGGTGCCCTCTTCGAGGATGAACGCGGTCGACAGCGCAACCGGCCGGGCACCGGCCATTGCCAGATCGTTCACGGTGCCGTTCACGGCGAGGTCACCGATCGAGCCGCCGGGGAAAACCAGCGGCTTGACCACGAACGAGTCGGTGGAGAACGCCAGCCGCACATCGCCGAGGGGGAGTACCGCCGAATCGCCGAGTTCGGTGTCGGCGGCCGCGCCGAACGCGGGCAGGAAGAGGTGCTCGATCAGCTCACCCGACATCGCGCCGCCGCCGCCGTGTCCCATCACGATATTGGGCGCGTCGCGCAGCGGCATGGGGCAGACCCAACCGTCGATGTCGAGTGGGGGCGACGCGGCTGCCCCACCGCCGTCGGTCTCAGGCATGGGCGACCTCCGCGGGAAGATCGAGACGCCGGTACAGGTAGTACGCGGCGCAGGCGCCTTCGGAGGAAACCATTGTGGCGCCCAACGGGTTTCGCGGGGTGCACTTGGTGCCGAACGCGGCGCACTCGTGCGGTTTGATCAAGCCTTGGAGCACCTCACCGGACCGACATACCGAAGATTCTTCGGTATGCAGATCGCCGACGGAGAAGCGTTGTTCGGCGTCGTAGTCGCGGTATCGCGGCGACAGTCGCCAGCCGCTGCTGGGGATCACGCCGATGCCGCGCCAGGCCCGGTCGGTGACCTCGAAGACGTCCTCGAGCATCGCCTTGGCCGCCGGATTACCGGCTGCCGCTACCGCGCGGGGGTAGGCGTTCTCGACCTCGTGGCGTCCTTGCTCGAGCTGGAGCACGGTGCGCCGGATGCCTTCGAGGATGTCCAGCGGTTCGAATCCGGTGACCACCATCGGAACCCGGTATTTCTCGGACAGCGGCGGATATTCGCCGGTGCCCATCACCGTGCAGACGTGCCCGGCAGCGAGGAATCCCTGGACTCGGCAGCTGGGCGACTCCATGATCGCCGCGATGGCCGGCGGAACGAGCACGTGGGAGACCAGCAGCGAGAAATTCTCGATGCCGAGTCGTTGGGCCTGGTACACCGTCATGGCGTTGGCGGGTGCGGTGGTCTCGAATCCGATGCCGAAGAACACCACCTGGCGATCCGGGTTGTTCTTGGCCAGTTCCAGCGCGTCCAGTGGCGAGTAGACCACCCGCACATCGCCGCCTTCGCTCTTCACCCGGAACAGATCGTTGTGGCTGCCGGGTACCCGCAGCATGTCACCGAAGGAACAGAAGATCACCCCCGGCCGTGCGGCGATCTCCAGGGCCTTGTCGATCACCTCCAGCGGGGTGACGCACACGGGGCAACCAGGCCCGTGGATCATCTCGATCTGATCGGGCAACAGCTGGTCGATACCGTGGCGGATGATCGAATGTGTCTGTCCGCCACACACTTCCATGATCGACCAGCGCTTGCTGGTGGTGGCGCGGATGCGGTCGAGTAGATGCCGCGCCAGCTCTGGATTGCTGAATTCGTCCAGGTATTTCATGACTTCGCCTCCTGGTCGTCGACGGTCGCTCCCGCCGCGGATGCGTCGGAATTGCTCGCCCCGGGCTGAGGGGCATCGGGGTTGTCGACACCGGCCTGTTTCGCCGCGAGCGCGAAGCCGTCGCCGAACTCCTCCTTCAGTACGCCGAGATGTTCGAACTCGTCCAGCGTCCGCAATGCGGATTCTTCATCCAGGCGTTGGATCGCGAACCCGACGTGCACCACAACGTAATCACCGACCGCCACGTCCGGGATGTATTGCAGACATACGTCTTTGTGCACGCCGCCGAAGTCGACCTCCGACATCAGCGTGCCATCGCGTTCGTGGACGCTGAGCACTTTTCCGGGAACCGCAAGACACATCGCTCGTCTCCTTCACTCACACCGCGCCGACTACCAGGAGCTGACCGAACGCGATCCCGCCGTCGTTCGGTGGCAGTCTGCGATGACTGATGACGCGGAATCCGTCGCGTCGCAGCAAACGGGTGCAACTCGACAGCAACAGCGCGTTCTGGAACACACCGCCCGACAGCGCGATCACCGACCCCGGCGCGGCGAATCGCCGTGCTGCGTCGTGCACGAGGTCGGCGACGGCGGCGTGGAATCGGGCGCCGATGACCGCGGGCGGTACGCCGCGCGCGGCGTCGGCGACGACATCGGCGAGCACCGGTGCGGGGTTGACCCGGGCCGGATCGCCGTCGTGCCAAGCGAATTGGTACCGACCCGCCGCACCGCCCGCTCCGCGAGCCAGACCTTCGAGTTCGATCGCGGCCTGCGCCTCATAGTCTACGACGTGCCGTACCCCGGCCAGGGAGGCGACCGCGTCGAACAACCTGCCCATGCTCGAGGTCGGCGCGCAGCCGAGGCCGGTGCCGAATTGGTGCTCGAGCACGGCCCGCTCGGTTGCCGGGCAGGCGTCGACCGATGCGATGCCGGGGGACCAGTCGATGCCCGCGGCACGCAGATGCGACAGTGCCATCCGGTAGGGCTTGCGGACGCTGAGGTCGCCGCCCGCCAAGGGCACATAGGACAGGTGCGCCATGCGTCGATAGCCCTTGTATCCGGCCATGAGCACCTCGCCGCCCCAGATCGCGCCGTCGGGTCCGTACCCGGTGCCGTCGAAGGCGATACCGAGAACCGTCTCGTTCGCATCGATCCCGTGCTCGCCCAACACCGCGGCCAGATGCGCGTGATGGTGTTGCACGGTGTGCACCGGTCGGTCGGCCGCGTGCGCATGCGCCCACGCGGTCGAACGGTAGCCGGGGTGCGCATCGGCAGCGAGCTGGGCAGGGTGTACACAGGTGAGTTCCTCCAGGTGGGATCGCGCGGTGTCGAATGCCTGCAAAGTGGCCAGATCGTCCATATCGCCGATGTGTTGACTGAGCCAGGCGTAGCGTCCGTCGGCGACGGCGCAGGTGTTTTTCAGGTCGGCGCCGACCGCCAGGGTCGGCGGAACCGGGATGGGCAGCGCCAGCGGCAGCGGAGCGTAGCCGCGGGAGCGGCGCACCGGCAGTTCGGCGTCGTCCACGACACGCACCACCGAGTCGTCGCACGGGACGAGGATGCGCCGGTTGTGGCCGAGCCAGGCGTCGGCGAGCCCGGCCAGCCGGGTGCGGGCGTCGGCGTCGTCGTAACAGATCGGCTCGCCGCCGAGATTGCCGGAAGTCATCACCAGCACGTCGGGGCCCGGTGGGTCGCCGGGCAGGCCGAACAACAGCAGATGCAAGGGCGTGTAGGCCAGCATGACGCCGAGGTCGGGGTTGCCGGGAGCGACCGCGTCCGCGACGGGCCGTTCACCGCGCGGCAGCAAGACGATCGGCCGCTGCGGACCGCTCAGCAGGGCCGCGGCGGTGGGATCGATGGTCACGATCCGCGCCGCGGTGTCCAGGTCGGCGACCATGACGGCGAACGGCTTGTTGCCACGGCGCTTGCGGCGACGCAATTCGGCCACGGCCGTTTCGTTGTCGGCGTCACAGGCGAGGTGGTAGCCGCCGATGCCCTTGACTGCGAGAACGCCTCCGGCGCACAGCAATTCGCGCGCCGCGACGAGCGGCTGCGCCGGATCGCCGGGCCCGGTGTAGGACAGGGTGGGCCCGCAGTCCGGACAGGCGATGGGCTGGGCGTGGAACCGCCGATCGGCGGGGTCGGCGTATTCGCGGGCGCAGCGCGGGCACATGGCGAAATCGGCCATGGACGTGCGCTCGCGGTCGTAGGGCAGCCTGGCGATGATGGTGAATCGCGGTCCGCAGTTGGTGCAATTGACGAAGGGGTGGCGGTAGCGGCGGTCGGCGGGGTCGCGCAGTTCGCGTGCGCAGTCCACACAGATCGCCACGTCGGGGGAGGCCAGGGTGCGTCCCGCGCCGCCGTGCCGGGTGTCCCCGATCAGGAATCCGGTTCCGCCGCGGATATCGACCGCGGTCTGCTCGACCGAGGCGACGACGGCCAGCGGCGGCGGGGATTCGTGCAGCCGGCGAAGGAACTCCCGCACCGATGCCGCAGTGCCCTCGATCTCGATGACCACGCCGTCGGTGTCGTTGGCGACGCTGCCGGTCAGCGCGAGCTCGACGGCGGTGGTGTAGACGAACGGCCGGAATCCCACGCCTTGCACCACGCCGCGCACGAGCAGGCGGCGGCGAACGCGGTCGGCGCTCATGACTGCGCCTCGCTGACGCTCGGCTCCGTCATGACCGCCGAGGCGGCTGTGTTCATCAGTCGCTCGCTACGCTCACTCATGACTCCGCCTCGCTCACGGCTGTTCTCCGCTGCCGAGCAGACGCAGCCCGGCCATCGCCCGCTCCGCGCCGTCGGCGTCGGTCTTCTCCACGGCGAATCCCATGTGGATGATCACCCAATCACCCGGCACGGCGGGATGATCCTCGTCGAGCAGACCGATATTGACCTTGCGCTGCTCGCCGGAAACCTCGACCACGGCGATCTGCCCGTGATAACCGTCCGGGATTTCCACGACCCGCCCCGGGATGCCAAGGCACATGATCAGACCTCCTGTCCGGCGCGCAATTGCGCCGCGATGCGCGCGACCTCCGCTGCCGCAGGGTCGACGGCCGCGGCGACAGCAGCGCTGAGACCGATCCCCTCGGCCACCGAGTCGGCCTGGCAGCCGACGACGACGGTCGGCGGCACGACACCGCCGAGCGCACGCACCGCGGCGAAGACGGCCTCGGGATTCATCGCGTGCGCGTCCACGGCCGTCGTCGCACCCGAGTCGGGATCGGCGCGCAGGATCTGCACGCGGCCGGGTTCGCCGGTGTTCGGCAGGGCGTCCACCAGCACCACTGCATCCCACCCGTCGAGCAGGTCGTAGGCCAGGTGCAACCCGCGGATGCCGTAGTCGACGATCCGCGGGTTCTCCTCCGATGCCGTGGGTAGCCGACGGATCACCTCGGGGCCGAATCCATCGTCGCCGAGGAAGATATTGCCGATCCCGGCAACGAGCACACGGGCGCTCATCTCACATGTGGCGAATCTTCAGATAACGCCGGAGGTCGGGGATCGACCGTACGCCGACATACACGCCGACCACGACAATGACTGCCACCACCGCGGTGGCGACCACACCGACTGCTTCCATGACCGTATTCCTTTCACTCGTCGCCATTGACAATCGGTTCGAGCTCGTCGGGTGCGAAATACAGGTAGCGCCCATACCATTCGTGCAGATCGGCCGCCGGATCGTCATCGATAACCACACCGACGTGTGTTTCACCGTCGACGTCGGCGTGCACCGAGGTGACGCGCGCCGACCTGCCCTCGTAGAACAGGTCGTGCGCGTCGGCGCGCCGAGCTGGGCGCAGCCGAACCCGGCTACCCTTCCGTACCAGCACCCCGGCGATCGGGACCGCATCGGACTCCGGGCGCACCGCGCCGTCGGCGTCGGGATCCCACCAGCTCATGCCCTCGGGCACCTCGGGCACCAGGCGCGCCGCGGGCTCACGCCACAGTCCGTGCAGATCGTGCATGGCGTCCGGGGTCATGCCATCGCAGCGGTCGATGATCTCGGCCGCTCGCGGGTCGGTGGCGCGGGCCCGTTCCTTCTCGTCGTCGGTCATCGTCATTACACGCAGGGTGAGGATTTCGTCGATCTCGGTGGAGTCGAACAGCTGGCCCGCGCTCTGCTCCGCGATTTCGGGGTGGTCGTAGAGGATGATCGGCGATACCAAGACGATGCCGTTATCGCCGGGCGGACCGGCCAACACCGGGAAACAGCGGTGCTGGGTGCAGTGCTCGACGGCCGTCTCGGCGCCGGGTTCCGGGTCGAGGAGTGAGACGAACTCACCGCCACCGAGTTCGGCGATCACGTGGGCGCCGAGCATGGAGCGGGTGGTGGCGTCGTCCGAGCTGGTGGCCGCGCTGCCGTTGTTGCGCAGCCGAATTCCGACGCGCCCGTATTCACCCTCGGGGGCGACGGTCAGTTCGAGTGTGCCCTCGATCGGTGATCGGGTGCGCACGACAACCCCCGCCGTCGATCCCGGAATCGGTTCGACAGCCTGCCAGCCCGGTACTTCGATGGGCATGGTCATATCCGCTAACGGAGATGGCCCGCAGGGAATTTCGCACTCGGCCGCCTCGTCCCAGCTTACCCATCGGCGCCCGTCGACGATCAGTTCGGCGCGCGCGGCCCCGTCCAGTTCGATCGTTCGCCGCTGCAACTGCAGGAACCGCGCGGTGAGCGTGATCCGCGTGGCCGGGGACGCGCGGACGAGGCATTCGGCGGCCAGCGAGTCGTCCTCACCGAATCCGGCCGCGGCAGCGCCGTGCGGGCCCAGCACACCGAACTGCCAGCGGGACTGGTTCTTTCGGGCGTCCGACCGGTAGGGGTACAGCAGATACCCCTCGTACAGCACGGCGTCGGCAACGGCGCGCGCACGGGTCATGGCGGCGTTCACGGCGCGGACTCCTCGGTGAGGAGTTTGGCGACAGCGTCGTCGAATCCGAGCAGCCCGTGCGAAGACTTGTAGGCCGCCAGCGCTTCGACATTCTCCCGGCGCAATCGCACCCAGCCGCAGTTCGGATAGTGGATGTCCATGAGATCGCGCCATACGGCGACCGGCATGTCGAATTGGTCCTCGCGGTCCCATGGCACGTGCTGAACCGCGAAACCTGTTTCCCCCCTGATGAATACGGTTCCGCTGAACAGGAAGATCAGCGGCACGGTGCCTTCGCGCAGGGCGTGCAGGTACTTCGAGCCGGTGACCTCGAAATCGTAGGTACACGGCATCGGCAATTCCACCTCGGCGGCGCCGGAGAAGCCGGGCACCATGGTGGCGCAGTGCATCCAGGTGAACGACTTCTGTGTTTGCTGCCAACGTTCGCGCGGGCCGAAAAGGTCGACCAGCCCCGCGCCTTCGGCGTCCGAGTAGCTGCGCCGGAAGGGTTCGATGCGCACTTGGGCGCGCAGCGCGATCGCGTGCACCGGCTCCTCGGCCAGCGCGGCGATGCCGATGCGCGCCGACAGGTTCGGGGCGACCGCGTAGGGTTCCGGCCGCACCTCGAGCACCGCGAAGGTCATCGCATAGGCCGGGCTCATGACGCCACCGGCCGGGCCCGAGCCGACATCGTGGTGAAGAATTCCGCGATGAAGTTCCTGGCTTCGTTGCCGCCGTCGAAGCCGCGCCACAGCATCCGCATCCGTCCGACGAACTCGTAGCAGGCATCGATCGGCAGCAGCAGCACCACGCCGGGGCCGCCGCGCTCCGGCATCCGGATGAGCAGCGCCTCGACATCAGGTGCGAGCCGGTCGAGTTCGGGATGGCGGTCCAGGATCGCCCGCCAATCTCGCAGCGGCAGTTCGGATTCGGTGGCTCCGGCCGGTCCCGGATAGAATGCGACAGTGCGCTCGAGCGCCGAATTGACGAAGAAGAACGCCAGCCCGACCGGGATGTCGAGGGTATCCCATTCACCCTGACCGATCACACAGTCCGGGAACGAGACGTAGTGGTCGGGCACCGCCCGGTAGCGCAGCTCGGCGTGCTGATCGGTGAACAACAGATAGCAGAGTGCGCACACGCACATCAGTTGCCTGCCTTCGACATCCACCACATGGCGATGCTGCGCACCGACCGGTTCGGCGCACATTTCGCACCGCTCGCCGGCCGCCGCGGGCGGGGTGGGGGCAGTCGCGATACGGCGCAGCGCGCGCAGGCCCTGGTTCATCCTCGGACCTCCGCGGGCACCGCCACCGAAATCTCACCGGATCGCACCAGCACCGGGAATGGCTCCAGATGTCCTTCGCCGTCCAGCCGCGCTCCGGCGTGCACCACGTCGAAATGGGCCTGGCACCCCGGACAACGCAGCACCGCCGAGCCTGCCGGGGCCCCCATCCTGCGGTGCAGGGCGGCCCCGGCCATCGAACGCCCACAGGCCGCGCAGTGGTCGCGATAGACGAATAGGTCCGCGCCGACCCTGCAGGCCAGCACCGGTACACCGCCCACTGTGAACCCGCCGACCTCGCCGGCCGCCAAGTCCGCGAGCTCCGGGACCGAGATCCAGCTGCCCGCGGGTGGATCGCCGGTGTGCACCCGGGCGAACAGCGCCTCGGCCGGTATCACCCCCGGCTGCTGCGCGGCCGCGGCGGCGACCACCTCGATCGCATCGATTTCCGGTGCGGCCGCCCGTACCGCGTCCTCCACCGCCAGTTCCAGCGTTACCGACGACGAAGGGCATGTGCGGCAGCTACCCGACAGCTCGAGCCGCACGACACCGTCGGCGACATCGATGAGCACCACATCGCCGCCGTGCGAGCCGAGGTACGGGCGGACGCTGTCGAGCGCCGCGGCCACCCTCGTTCGCACATCGTGCGGGTGCAGTCCGTGCACCAGCAGCAGGCTCGCGACCAGATCGTCGCGGGTGAGCTCCTCGATCGTCGGGTCATCGAGCACGGCCACGATCCGGCCGAGTGCCGCGCCATAGAGGTCGACAACCTCACGCACGAGCCGCTCGGCGCGCTCACGCGCTACCGGGCCGGCTGCCGAACAGGCATCCAGCAGGGTGTCGATCCGATCACCCGCGCCCCGCCACTGGTTGTCGTCGGTCGGTCCGGCTCGCTGCCGCGGGCCACCATCCACGCTGCGCCTCCCGTCGTCGGCCCGACCTGTCATTCCGCGGTGAGTGTCTGTGTGGGGGAATGCAACTTGTCCAGGGTTACGCCGTTGCCCAGATACATGTGCACACCGCAGGGCAGGCACGGATCGAAGCTGCGCACCGTGCGCATAATGTCGATGCCCTTGAAGTGCTCACGATCGTTCTCCTCGAAGATCGGCTGCCCCTGTACCGCATCCTCGTAGGGCCCCGGCGTACCGAACGAGTCACGCGGACTGGCATTCCACGGCGTCGGCGGATACGGGTGGTAGTTGGCAATCTTGCCGTCCCGGATGACCATGTGGTGCGACAGCACACCGCGCACCGCCTCGGTGAAACCACAGCCGATACCCTCGTCGGGCACCTCGAAGTGTTCCCAGGTCTTGGTGTTGCCCGCCCGGATCTCATCGAGCGCCTGCTCGGCGAAGTGCACCGCGCACGCCGCCGCGTAGGCCTGGAAGTAGGTCCGAGCCCGGTTGCGCTCGATCGTGTTGCTGCCGTGCTTCGGAATCTTCCACTCCAAGGTGACCGGGCCCTTCAGCGCGGTCTTGGGTAGGTTGATCTGCACGCTGGATCCGGTGGATTTGACGTAACCGATGTCCACCAGCCCGGCCAGCGCCGTCGTCCACAGGCGGGCGAGCGGTCCACCGCCGGTGTCGAGTGCGAGATGGTCCTTGCCATCGAACCAGCGGGGGGACATCACCCAGCTGTATTTGTCGTCCAAATCGCGCTTCTGCGGTTTGGGGTTGGAGTGCTGATTCCACGGATGACGCCGGTCGATCGGATTGCCGAGGGGATCGGTTGTGACGAACATTTCCTGATCGGTCCAGTCCTCGTAATACGAACTGCCCAAAAGGATCCGGATGCCGAGATTGATATCGACCAGCGAGGTGGTGAGCAGCTTCCCGTCCACAATGACGCCGGGGCTGACGAACATCCGCCGACCCCACTGCTCCATGTCCTTGTAGTCGAAGTTGCACACCGCGGGATCCTGGAACGATCCCCAGCAGCCGAGCAGTGTGCGGCGCAGACCCACGCGCTCGTAGCCAGGCAGCGCCTCGTAGAAGAAGTCGAACAGGTCGTCGTGCATCGGCACGACCTTCTTCATGAACTCCACATAACGCATGAGCCGCGACATGTAGTCGGTCATCAGCTGAATCGTCGCGACCGTGCCGACCCCACCGGGGTACAGCGTCGAGGGGTGCACGTGTCTGCCCTCCATGAGGGAGAACATTTCGCGCGTGTACCGACTGACCTGCAGCGCCTCCCGATAGAACTCACCGCTGAACGGATTGAGCGCCCGCATGATATCGGCGACGGTGCGATAGCCGTGCTCACCGGCGTGCGGCGCCTCGGTGCGCTCGGCGCGTTCGAGCACGCCCGGATTGGTCTCGGCGACCATCTTCTCGCAGAAGTCCACCCCGACCAGGTTCTCCTGGAAAATATTGTGGTCGAACATGTACTCGGCGGCCTCGCCGAGGTTGACGATCCACTCGGCGACGGGCGGTGGTTTGACCCCGTAGGCCATATTTTGGCAGTAACACGAACAGGTCGCGTGGTTGTCACCGCAGATGCCGCAGATGCGGCTGGTGATGAAGTGCGCGTCGCGCGGGTCCTTGCCCCTCATGAAAATCGAATAGCCGCGGAAGATCGATGAGGTGCTGTGGCATTCGACCACCTCGCGACCCGAAAAGTCGATCTTGGTGTAGATGCCCAGGCTGCCGACGATCCGGGTGATCGGATCCCAGGCCATCTCTACCAAGGCGTCAGGTTGGATCTTGCGAAGCGACGGATCGGGAATGATCTCTGTCATCGAAATATCTCCCTACCAGGTGCGTATCGCGCCGGATTCGAGCTTCCCGCCCTTGTGCCGCCAGCGCGGTTCCTTGTCGACAGTGCGGCCGGTGATGTTGCGGAGACTGCGGATCACCGACCCGTACAGCCCGGAAGCGGTCGAGGAGATCTTGCCGCCCGGTGGTTCGTCCATGAACGGCATGAATTTGTCCGGGAATCCCGGCATCGTGCAGCCTATGCAGATGCCGCCCACATTCGGGCACCCACCCACGCCATTGACCCAGCCGCGCTTGGGCACGTTGCACTTGACGACCGGACCCCAACAGCCCAGCTTCACAATGCATTTCGGCGATCCGTATTCTTCGGCGAAATCGCCCTGCTCGTAGTAGCCCGCCCGGTCACAACCTTCATGCACGGTGGCGCCGAACAACCACTTGGGCCGCAGCGCATCGTCGAGCGGGATCATCGGCGCCTGGCCGGTGGCCAGGTAGAGCAGGTAGGTCAGGGTTTCGGACAGATTGTCGGGCTGGATCGGGCAACCGGGCACGCAGACGATCGGAATGCCCGCCTTGCTCTTCCAATCCCAGCCGAGATAGTCCGGGACACCCATCGCGCCGGTCGGGTTTCCCGCCATGGCGTGGATACCGCCATAAGTCGCGCAGGTGCCGGCGGCGACCACCGCGATCGCCTTGGGCGCCAGCCGATCGAGCCATTCGCTCGTCGTCATCGGCTGACCGGTCGCAGGATTGTTGCCGAAGCCGCACCAGTATCCCTCTTCGTGCAGCTGCTCATTGGGGATCGACCCCTCGACGACCAGCACGAACGGATCGAGTTCGCCCCGATCTCCCTTGAAGAACCACTCCAGGAAATCGTCCGCGCCGCCGGTCGGACCGCATTCGAAATCGATGAGCGGCCAATGCACAGCGATCTTCGGTAAACCGGGGAGTGCTCCGAGTGCGATCTCTTCGATGCTCGGCTGGGTGGCGGCGGTGAGGGCCACCGAATCGCCGTCACAGCTGAGTCCCGCATTGATCCAGAGGACGTGGATAAGCGTGTCTTCGGCTTTTACTGCTTCCTGAGTTGGCATTGGACTGCCACCTTCCGCAGCGGGGGCACGCGGATATCTCTCCGGTCAGCTACCGCGACATGTCCGCGTGTGACTCTGATCACATGAGTCTAGGTCTGAGAGTCGACGGCTTTCAAGGCATCGATATGCCGGCAGTTAGCCGGGCGGTGAGCCAGTCGTACCAGTGCGCCAGTCCATCGCCGCTGGTCGCCGATACCGGCAGGATCGTTACGCCGGGATTCACCGACCGCGCGTACTCCATGCATCGCCCCAGATCGAAGTCGACATAGGGCAGCAGATCGGTTTTGTTGATCAGCACCAGCTCCGCCGCGGCAAACATGTGCGGGTATTTCAACGGCTTATCGGTCCCCTCGGTGACCGAGACGATCACGACCTTGCCCGCCTCGCCGAGATCGAATAATGCCGGACAGACCAGATTGCCCACATTCTCCACGAACAGCAGGCTGCCCGGCACCGTTTCCAGCGCGTCGAGCGCGCGCCGCATCATGTCCGCGTCGAGATGGCAGCCCGCACCGGTATTCACCTGTACGACTTTGCATCCGGTTGCCTCGATGCGCCGCGCGTCCAGCATGGTGGCCTGATCGCCCTCGATGACGGCCACCGGAACCGATTCGAGCTCGCGGATGGTTCGCTCGATCAGGGTCGTTTTCCCGGCACCGGGAGAACTGGTCATATTCAGTGCCAGGATCCCGCGTTCACGCAATCGCGCACGGTTCGCCGCGGCGAACTCGTCGTTCTTGGCGAGCACCTTCTGTTCGAGGGTGAGCGTGGTCACAGCGTGTTCGTGGGGGTGTTCGTGTTCATGCTCGGGACCATGCTCATGGTGGCCATGATCATGTGGGTGATCGTGGTCCTGGTAGCCGACGGTGATCACAGCGACCCCGTCGCTCTCGCATCCGCAGGTTGCGCACATCGCTCACTCACCTCCATCGATACGATTCGAAGTTCCCGCCCCGCAGTAACCTCGACATCGGCGCTGCCGCAACGGCACAGCACGATGAGGTCGGGCAGGAGGAATTCCGCCCCACAGTTCCGGCAACGCGCCGCCCCATCGACAATGCGCAGGTCCAGCCGCGCTCCCTGGGCGATCGTTCCCTCGGTGGCAAGCTCGAAACAGAACTGCATGGACTCGGGCACTACGGCGCACAGCGCGCCGACCTCGACCGTCACGGTATGCACCGCGCGCCCGCGCGCGTGCTCACCGACGGCGTCGACAAGGTACTGGGTTATCGCCATTTCATGCATCCCGACCTCGCCTTTCGACAAGCCCTGGGATGGATCCTACCCGCGGGCGAACTCACCTCGGTAAGGATTTGCCACCTCGCACCCGTCGATCACAACGCGTAATCGCAAAGTCACCGGCCGGCCGAGGTGTGCCTGCTACGGCGGGCCCTGATCCGCCAGATCGGCGTCGGTTTCCGGTTCTGTGCACGCGCTGTCATCTTGTCGGCTGTGTCGGATGCCTCGCCATCCCAGTGGGAATTGGACGCGGCCTACCCGGATATCGTCGATGAGGTGCTCGTAGCCGTCACGGACCTCGCTGAGATGGACCCACGCCGAGTGTCGAAGCTCCTCGCAGTCGGCGTGCAGCACCGTCCACCAGGCCTCGGCGTAGGTCTTTGCGACATGACTGATCACCTCACCGAAGGTGTGGGTGTGGCGGCGGGCGCACCGGCTGTGGCGGACGTAGGACGCAGCCCAATAGTTGATCTTGTCGACGACCTTTGCGATATCCGCATGCAGGGCTGCCTCGGTGACATCGGATGGGTGCCGCCGAGGATTCACAACCGCCGAAATCAGCGTTGCGTGCAGATCGCCCAGTTCTCTCGCCCACGCGATCTGCGGGAGCGGCGCCGCGAGGTGCCCGGCGATCGCGGCCAATAGTTGATCCGGCGACAGCAGAGAGGCCGCATCCATACCCTGTACCTTGCGCGCCGCTACACCA
This sequence comes from Nocardia sp. NPDC049707, assembly GCF_040674855.1. Taxonomy (NCBI): domain Bacteria; kingdom Bacillati; phylum Actinomycetota; class Actinomycetes; order Mycobacteriales; family Nocardiaceae; genus Nocardia; species Nocardia sp. NPDC049707. The sequence continues at coordinate 107,061 of NZ_JBFANN010000019.1, forward strand.
GCATCCATGGGGGGATCACATGTCCTGGTGTTCACAGCGCGCAAGACCGCCATCTGCGGCCGGTGCTGACGCAGTGGTCGTCGCCTCGGTCGATGCGCATCGAGATGGTGCCGCTGTCAGAGCGGCTGGTCATGCGTAGTGCCGGAGGCTCATTGTTCGATGACGGCCTCGGCTGAATAAGTGTGCGATTCATGGCGGTTGGTCGACTATTTCGAGATGAACGGTTGATACGGGGAGCGCGCGGCGGCGACTCGGCGCATAATGCTAATACTGACTGTGCACTCAGTCAACAACGGGTTGTGGCAGTCAGTCGATGCTAAAGTGTCCGGAAATTTGGGCGAGGAGGGGCGGGATCGTGAGTGGGCGTGCGACGGGACCAGGCAAGTCGGGCGCGATTCTCGATATCTTCACGCGCCATGTCGCCGAGAAGGGCTACGACGGAACCAGCTTCAGCGATGTCGCAAGTGAGTTGGGCATCTCTCAAGGCTTGATCGTGCACCATTACGGCACGAAGGCGCGGTTGTTGGAAGCCCTGCACATCTCCTACATGCGCCGCCGGATCGATGAGGCAGAACGCATCATGTCGGAGTTCGCAACGCCGACCGAGCAGCTCGCCGGGCTGTTGCATGCGGCCGTGCTCTACCAGGTGCATGATCGAAATCGGACCGTCGCATTCCAGCGCGAGGTCGCACGGCTCGCGCAGGAGGATGAGAATTCCGAGGGGCGCAAGCTGCGCAGGGATTACATAGGAATCCTGCACGGCGTGCTCGATGCGGGCATTGCGTCCGGTGAGTTCCGGCCTGTCGATATCAGTATCCGGAGCCTGCTCATCTTCGGTGCCGCACAATGGGCGTGGACGTGGTTCGAGCCGGAAGGGCGTAGCTCGGCCGAGCAGGTCGGTGCTGAACTGGTAGATCTCACTCTTGGATCCCTGTTGCTGGATCGGACATCGCTGCCGCGCCTCAGCGATCCCGACGGCCGACTTGTCGCAGCGGTAATCACGATCATCACCGCCCCGGGCGCGCCGAAATCGGAGCAATGACCGTGCTCCGGGAGATTCATCGATCTGTCGGTGCTGCCAGGCAGTCCGCGATCTGCCTCAGGGACGAAGTGAGCGCACCTCGAGTACCTCGTCGAGTGGTCGTCGGGGTGTCGGGGCCGGTTCGCTGTCCTCGGGCGTGATGCCGATGCGGATCACGACCTGGGGTACGTCCGGGTTGGGAATCAGGTCGGCGATTGCCGAACGGCTGGCGACAAGTTCGGTGATATGGGTGAGTGCGCAGGTGGCCAGGCCACGGGCGGTGCATTCGAGCAGCACCTCCGACAGCGCCTCACCGGTCCGCAGCCACTGTACCGGCGTCTCACCGAGGGTGCTGAGCACTATCAGTCGGGACTGGTCCTCGAGCTGCCCGCGACGCAGCGAATACGGCGCGGGCGGAAAGTCGCGGCCGACATCTACCCTCGCCGCCTCGGCATCCGATGCCAACGCCGCCGCGGGGACACCCTCCTTGACATCTGAATGTCCACTCCACCAATGCAATTCGGTCTGGTACGGCATATCATAGCGACGCAACGCGGTGGCGTGGTCGGTGGCAGCGGCGACCCGGGGTCGATCGCTTTCGGCGACCTCGTCGACGGCCACATGATGTGGTCTCGCCAGCTCGCGAATGGCGTCGAGTGCATCGATCCAGCCGGGCGGAGCCAGCATCGGTAACCGGTCGGTGCGGCGTTCGCGAATGGCGCGGATCCGGGCGGCCGTCGTGTTCAGCGCGCCAGGCCACGGGCGGAATTCGAGCGTGGCCAAATGCTCCGGCAGATTCGGATCGGGTATCCGGATGACATCGGCGAACCAGCCCATCGACAGGAAGGCCAGGCGGGCATGGTCGAGTACGGCACCGCAGCTGATCGTCAATTGCCTGCCGAGGGGATCGGCGGAACGCAGCAGTCGGTCGGTATCGCTGAACAGATGCAATCGTTCGCCGTCGAACACCCAGCGCCACGGCTGGGTATTGTGCACCGAGGGGGCACGACAGGCGAGCATCAGTGCCATTCGTACAGTCCGCAGCTCGGGAGTGCCAGCACGATCGCTTGCGTTCATTCCTCGAGTCTCGCCCTCGCCCCCGTACCCCACCACGGCCAGTGCGCACCCATTCGAGGGCCAATTGTCACCGCATCCCCGGTCGCCGAGCGCACCGCCGACGACCAGATTCGCCACATGATTTCTATGGACGATGTGCGGCGCGGGAGTGTCGGAATTTTTGTGGGCAGAACGGTGAATTGTCCTGCTAGTTTCCGGTTATCCGCTCACCGTAGAACAGGGCGAGCGTGTTGAGTATATCCTTCCATCCACTGATCCTTCCAGTGATATTCTGCTGGTTTTTCAGCGGGTTTCGTATAACGAGGTAGAGCACTTTTAGTGCGGCTTGCTCGTTGGGGAAATGTCCGCGCCGCCGGGTCGCTTGCCGGAACCTGGCGTTCAGGCTTTCGATCGCGTTCGTGGTGTACACCAGTTTCCGGATCGGTGCCGGGAACCTGAGGAACGGCGTGAATTGTTCCCAGCTGTTGCGCCAAACGGCGATCATCGCCGGATATTTGGGTTCCCATTCGTCAGCGAACTCGGCGAAAAGGTATTCGGCGGCCTCGACCGTGGGCGCGGTGTAGATCGCGCGCAGTTCGGTGGTGATCCGGCTCCAGTATTTTCGTGAGGAGTATTTGAGGCTCGCGCGCACGAGATGGACAACGCATTGCTGGACATCGGCCAGTGGCCAGGTGTCGTTGATCGCCTCGGGGAGTCCTTTGAGCCCGTCGCAGCAGACGATCATGACATCGGCGACCCCGCGATTACGCAGCTCGCCCAGGACACCGGCCCAATGCTTGGCCCCTTCACCGCCGGCGCCGACCCACAACCCCAGCACCTCCCGTTCCCCAGCCAGGGTGACACCGACCGCCACGTAGATCGGCCGATTCACCACCCGCCCGTCCCGAATCTTCACGAAAAGAGCATCGATCAGCACGACCGGATACACACGTTCCAGCGGCCGCGACTGCCATTCATTCATTTCCTCGATCACCCTATCGGTGATCTTCGAAATCAACTCCCGCGATACCTCCACATCATAGATCTCCGACAGATGCTTCCGAATTTCCCCGGTTGTCAACCCTTTCGCATACAGAGAGATGATCGACTCATCGAAACCCTCCACCCGCCGGGAATGCTTCGGAACCATCCGCGGCTCGAATTCCGAGTTCCGATCCCGCGGCACATCGATCCGTACCGATCCGATATCGGTATGCACCGTCTTCTTCGACCGCCCGTTGCGATGGTTCCCGTCTCCACGGACCGGACTGTCACCCTTGGAATAGCCGAGATGCTCGTCCATTTCGGCGTTCAACGCCGTTTCCAGAACGGTTTTCGTGATCTGGGACAACAAACCACCCGGCCCGGCCAGCGACACCCCTTCTTTCCGCGCCTTATCGATCAATTCCTGGGCGATCCGGACATCCAGACCGTCCGCTGCCGACAGCCCCCCGGCCGCCAGCGTCGACTCCTCCGACACAATGATCCCTTCCGCTGAGACACGCTGCCCCAGCCTCTCCGATCACCGCCCCGCCCACAAGATCTCAGACAGTCCCTGCGGCGCTGGATCTGGTGCCGAATGAGGCAATCGAGGCCGTCGCATTTCTCGCACGGTATGGAGAAGGTGAGAATATTGCGCTTCGAGGGACAAACGCGACCATGCATTGGCCCCCGAATGTGCCTGATCGACTGGCAGTCTGCCTATTGGTGCTTCATCGTCAGGATATCGGTGAGTGGACGGCGGGGGGTTGGTGGGAGGTCGGGTTCGTCGTCGGGGGTGGTGCCGACGCGGATGACTACCTGGGGGATCCCGGAATGAGGGAGCATGCTCGCGATGACCTTTCGGGCCGAGGGCGTTTCGGTGATGTGGGTCATCGGGCAATTCGCCAGCCCAGCGGTCGTGCATTCGAGCAGCACAGCGGAGAGTGCTTCACCGGTGTGCAGCCACGCAGTGACGGATTCGCGGGGCGAGCTCAGCACCAGCAGGCGCGCGTGGTCCTCGAGGGTGCCGCGGCGAGCCGAATGTGGTGTGGATGGGAAGGTGCGGTTGATGCCGACGCGGGCGAATTCGGCATCGGAGACCAGGGATTCGCGGGGGACACCTTCCGTGTCGCCGGAATGTCCGGTCCACCAATGCAATTCGGCCTGGTACTCCATGTCGTACCGGCGGACCGCGGTGGCGTGTTCGGAGACCACGGTGAGCTTCGCGTGCGCACTGTCGTCGAGGAGATCCAGTTCGAGGTCGTGTGGTGTCACCAGCATGCGCCCGGTGTGCAGGAGTTGCGATAAGCCGGCGGGGGCGAGCAGGGGCAGTCGGTCGGTGCGCCGCTGATCTATGGCGCGGGCTCGGGCGAGCACGCCGATCGGCGGTTCGGGCCACGGCCGGAATTCGATAACCGCCAGGTAGTCGGTGCGGCTTGTGTCGGGCAGGCGGGTGGTGTCGGTGTGCCAGCCCTTGGCGGCGAACACGGTACGCACATGATGCAACATCGCGCCACAGCTGATCACGAGTTGCCGCCCCAGCGGGTCCGCCGAGGTCATGAGTCGGTCGTTGTCGCGGTACAGGTGCAGCCGGAGGCCGTCGAATACCCAGCGCCACGGTTGAGAGTTGTGCAGTGATGGCGCTCGGCTGGCCATGCGCACGGCCGCCAGCACCGTCGGATGGTCCGGCACGGAACGTACGGGGGAGGGGCTGGTATCGGTCATATTTCCGAGTCTCGCCGCGCGCTGTGCCGGTCGATATGGGCCTTGCGCCTGTTCTCGAGGGTCCATGGTCACCCGCGGTCGACGCGGGCGTTCGGTCACGATGTCGCGCTCGTGGCCCAGCTGAAAACTGTCGTTGGTGGATCAATCCTGCCGTTCGCGGCTGGATGACCCACTACGGGCGGTTCTGCCGGTCCGAACTCAACGGACTGCCGCGGCACATCAATTTCTACTGATGCGTTGGGCGCGACGGAAGTTCAAGCGGCTACGGTCGTGCAGAAGGCCAAGAAGTGGTGGGCCGAACTGACTCGGCGACAGTCCGGGCTGTTCGCCCATTGGGCATGGATGACCGACTTCTGAACGGATTGGATGAGACGAGCGGAGTGACGGGCGACTGTCTGCTCCGTTCTGTGGGAGCCCGGAGGTGCGATTCCCCCGGGCCACCCGGCGTCATTGCTCGAGTCCGGGCCAGCGGTCTCGTGCTGCGTGGAGGAGTCGGGCACGTTGCACGGGATCGAGCCCGATCTCGACACCGACAAGCGCGAGCGCCGATGCCCCGTCGAGAACGGCTGCGTCAGCGGATGGCGACGTGCCGTGCTCAGCGAACTCCGCGGTGTGGTGCACGGCGTCGCCGACGTTGTAGCCGATTGTCGGGTGGATCGACGGGATCACCTGCGAGATATTGCCCATGTCGGTCGACGCAATGTATTCACCGGCACGGGAGATCGGAGATCGTTGCAATCGTTGGAGTGCGCGTACGTAGGCGCCGGTCAGGTCGTAGTCCTGCAGGAGATCTGCAAACTCCTCACCGCACGCGGTGATGGTCAGGTCGGTCTCGGTCGCGATGGCACCGGCTTCCAGGCATGCTTTGACCCTCGCCTGGGTTCGGCGCAGTTCGGGGAGCGTTCTGGCACGAATCTCTACCGTCGCTGCGGTTTGCGCCGGAATGACGTTCGGTGACTGCCCACCTTCTGTGACAATGCAGGAGACGATCACCCCCGGTTCGAGCTGTTGCCGCAGCAGGCCGATGGCGTGGTACGCGATCGAGATGGCGTCCAAAGCGTTCGTGCCCTCCCAGGGGGCTGTCGCGGCGTGCGACGGTTTGCCCATGTAGCGCACGGTCATCTGGGTCATCGCGAGTGACGAGCCGCCGACCTCGTCCTGAGCGCCGGCGTGGACCATCATGGCGACGGCGACATCGTCAAAGACTCCCTCCCGTAGGAGGATTGCCTTTCCCCCGCCGGCTTCTTCGGCAGGGGTGCCGACTAGTTTGACCCGGACTCCGAGCCGATCGGCTACTGTCGCGAGTGCGAGGGCACCGCCGACGGCGGCAGCGGCGTTTACATTGTGGCCACAGGCGTGCCCGATCCCGGGGAGCGCATCGTATTCCGCGCACAGACCGACCGTGAGCTCGCCGTTTCCATAAGTGGCGGTGAAGGCGGTGTCCAGACCACCGGCACAACCTTCCACGGTGAAGCCCGCCGCGCTCATCAGGGCGGTGATCTTTCCGCATGAGCGGAACTCGGCGAAGGAGATCTCCGGCTCCCGGTGCAGGCTGTGGCTCAGTTCGAGGATTCGGTCGGACCAGCGCGCCACCGCAGCTTCGATCGCTGCCGCGATATGGTCGGCCGCGGTTGTCTTGACCGTGGTCACCGCTGGACTCCTCTCATCCGGTAGCACAGGCCCAATCCTGCGCCGACCAATGCGACACTGGCGCAGACGGACCACACCCAGAGATAGGCGTGCAGGGTGACTCCGGAGGATGTCTGGTTCGCAGAGATGATCGCCCCCACCACCGACGCTCCGATTGCAGCGCCGAAGGACAGTGCGAGCTCATTGATGCCGGCCGCCATAGCGGTGTCGCGGTCAGCAACGCACTCGACGCACAGCGCGCGCGTCGAAGCCTGGTATCCACCGAAGCCGAATCCGAGAAGCGCGATCGCCACGAGGTATTGCGCGGGCGTCTCGTGCAGCACCAGAAGACTGAGAAACGCTGCGGCGATGACCACTCCGGAAAGTGCCAGCGTGTAACGCTCGCCGAGCCTGCGAAGCAGTGTTGCAGTGGACAGGGAACTGCCCAGCGCGAACACGTTCAGCGCCAAGGCGACCAGCGCGATCGCTTGTGGACCGTAGGACAGCCCGATCCCGGACTCGGCAGATGATGAGCCGAGGAATATTGCATTCGCGCCGAAGAACCCGATCGTCGAGAATGCCAGGCAAAAGGTGACACCGGAAACGATGGCTACCGGTGGGTTGGTCAGCATCCGCATATTCACCAGCGGCGTCGTCGCTCGAGAGTCGGCGACGATCCACGTCGCGAGCATCAGCAGTCCTGCGACCAGCGCGCAGACGGTTCGCAGGGAGGTCCATCCCCACAGCCCACCGAGCGACAGCGCAGTGACGACTCCGACGAGCCCCGCGGCCAACAGTGCGAATTGCAGTACGGGAAACCGCTCACCGATGCGAGGAGCACCGTCCGGGAGAATCACGCCTGCGACAACCGCCAGAACCGCCACCGGTACCGCCGCCCACAAGCCCAGCGTCGCCGAGTGCTCACTGAGGGAACCCGACACGACCCCGCCCAGGCCTACCGCAGCGGTCAATACCCCGACCAAGACCCCTACTCCGAATCGCCGCTGTTCAGGAGCCCTGTGCCGCAGGATGCCGATGAGCAGCGGCATGAAGCCGACGACAGCGGCCTGCAAGACCACACCGACCGAAAGGGTGAACAGGCTCGTTCGGACCGCCATCAGCACGGTTCCGACAGCTACGAGAGCAATGGAGATCCGCAAGTAGCGTCGATATCCGTACGCGTCTCCGAGCTTGGCCAGCAGCGGTGTCCAGATGGCGAACGCGAGCTGCGAGAGCAGGTAGATCCTGGTCTGCCCGGCTGGGGTGATGTGCAGGCTCTCACCCAGTGACGGAAGCAGGGGCGTCAAGTACCCCTGGGTGACACCGCTGAGCAGCTCGACGAACACCATCGAGCCCAGAAGCGCTGTGATCGGCAGCCGCCGCTGGTCGGCTATGTCCGTACCAGGTGGTGATTGTGTCGACATGAATGGACCTCGACAGTGGAAGGGGCCTGTAGACCAGGACGCGCCGGGTAGCGCACGACCACTATCGGTGACTCACATCACCCAACCTCGAGAATGGCCGGTATTGAACATAATGGATTGGCATGATGCCTGAAATGAACACACAGGTCGGGTCCGAGCTGGATATCGCGATCGTTGACGCACTTCAGGTCAATCCGCGTGCCGACTGGGCCGATCTCGCGCAGGCGATTCGGCACACACCGAAGACCCTGGCGAGGCGCTGGCGCATCATGTCTGAAGACGGCTCGGCCTGGGTCGCGCTCGTCCCAGGCCCGGCTTTCATCCGCTACGGATGTGCCGCCTTCGTGACCGTCACGTGCCATTCGCAACTCAAACGCAAGGTCGCCGCCGCTTTGATCGCCGAGCCGGCGATCGTCTCCATGTCGAGCACCTCCGGCGAGGCTGACTTCCTCCTCGACGTCTTCGCACCCACCCTCGACCGCCTCACCCGGCTGCTCGACGAACGAATCGATCCCATCGAGGGGATCGTTTCGACCACCGTGATGATCGCGCTGGCGACCTTCAGGGAAGGCTCACGCTGGCGGGTGCAGGCCCTCGACCTGCACCAATCCGCCCTTTTGAGCAAACCCCATCCAGTCAATCCACGACGCGTGGTGCCTCCACTCGATGCCCTCGACCACCAGCTTCTCGAATGCCTCGCCCATGACGGACGACGGCCCTGGACCGACCTCGCCGAACGCTGCGGAACCACGGGACCGACCGTCCGTCGTCGTGTCGAACGAATGATCGGCTCCGGCCGTATCGCCCTGCGCTGCGAAGGCGCAGAGGTTCTCACTGGGCCAGTGGTACCAACGACATTCATGATTGCGGCACCACCGAATCAGCTGAACACGATCGGGGAATCCCTCGCCGGTCTGCCGAGATGCCGTGTTGCTGAGGCGATCACAGGAAAATCGAACATACTCATGACCATGTGGCTCAGGTCCACCACAGACATTGCCGCCTTCGCAGCCGCATTGGCCCGTGAATTCCCGGGTGTCGTCATCACCGACACCCTTGTCACTCTTCGAACTTACAAACGAGGCGGCCGCATCCTCGATATCAACGGACGTGCAAGCGAGGTGGTGGCGTCGACTTCGATCTTCGCCGACATCGACGTTCCGTAGGGTTTCGAGCAGAGGACCACTGTCCATCTGGCGGCACGCTCGGGAAGCTCCATCCTGCGCAGGGGGCTACACCCTCATCGACCCCCTCGGTGACGGTGCGCGATGAATGACTACCCGCGCAGTCCTCAGGACCGGCACACCAGGACCGGGCAGGTGGTGTGGTGCAGCAGGTCACGGCTCGTCGATCCGAACAGCAGCGCCTTCGGGGTCGGGTAGCCATGGGTGCCGACGACGAGCAGTTGCACATCGCGTGCCAGCTCGTTCAACACCGAACGGGCCAGGCCGGGGACCGGCATTTCGATCACCTCGACATCCGGATACTCCGTGCGCCAGCCTGCCAGTGACTCGGCCAACACAGTGCGTTCCTCCTCGCCGCGGTCGAGGTGGTAACCCACCGGTTCGATGCGCGACGGCCAGCAGTGCACTGCGGTCAGCGGCACCTCGAGTGCCGCGGCGATTTCGAAGGCGCGGGCAATGGCCGGGACGCTGAGCTCGGTTCCGTCGATGCCGACGGCCACCGGCTTACCGCGCGGAATGGGCCTGCCGTTCGCGCCGCGCCACACTCCGACCGGGCAATGCGCATGCCGGGCGACACGCATGGTGGTCGGCCCGACCAGCCGCTGTCCGAAGGCGGTCCGTGCGCCGACCACAACGATGCGGGCGTGTGTGCTCAATGCCACCAGCGCTTCGGCGGGCGACCCCTCGGGACGTACCGCGCTGACGGTCAACTCCGGATCGCAGGTGTGCACGAGTGTGCGGATGCGGTCGAGGGCTGCGCCGGCGGCATCCGACGAGTGCGGCGAACGGATACGCGCGGCCAACTGCCGTGCGGGCGTAACTCCATGCGGCAGCGCGAAGGTGAGTAGCAGCGACGCACGCAGGGCGGAGGCCAGATAGGCCGCCCAGCGTGCCGCGTTCATGGCCGTCGGTGTTTCGTCCACGCCGACAACGATCATGTTGTGGTCGGCTCTGATACTCATCGTTGCGCACCCCTTGCCGCGGGTTATGCCACTACGACTAACGCCGCGCGGTCCACTTTCGCTGCCGTGCGGTCGACACGGTAGGGGAATTGGTGCTCGGTAACGAGGTCCTCGGTCAACCGGTCCAGGCGTCTCGGCGCGGGCCCGCGCTATTGCGCCCCTTCGTCGGTGGATACCGGAAGATGTTGTGCGCATATGGCTTCCACGAATTCACCAACGGTGGTATCGGGCAGGCGGCGGACAGGTCGGCTTCGGTGACGATGCCGATTGGATGTCGCTCACCATCGCAGATCGGCAAAGCGCCGCCATCGAGCATCCGCGGCGCGGCGGTCGGCCTGGTGTCGCGGACCGTAAAGCTGTCGGGGCATACGTCGGTGCGAAGCCTCGCGAAGTACGCGCGGGTGTCCGACGAGGGACTGCGGCGCTATCAAGCCGATAGCGACCCGGCCGCTCGTCGCCGGCCGGGTCGCTGAGGTGGTGCTGCCTCTCGTATACGGCTTGGGTAGCTCAGCCGATCAGGCTCCGTAGTGCCGCGATAATTGTGTTGCCGAAGTGGATTCGCGAGGGCCGAAAGTCGCCCGGCGGGAATCGACAGTGGTAGCGGCGGCCACCGCAGCGTCGATGTGACAAGGCCGGAGTCCTCGATTCATGGGACCTTCGCCCCTGTTCGGCGCTGCCGCGGCATGGTGAGACTGCTTAGGTTGCCTGCTGAAAGGAGATTGTGTGGTGAGTACATCCGAGCTGTGGTCGACCGGGGGGTGCGCGAGCGTGAACGAGCTCGCTGCGACCGGCTCCCCCCAGCGCGCGGTTGTCGAGCTCGATCGGACGTCGGCATTGAACCTGCTCGCGTCCATCCCGATCGGTCGAGTGGTGTTCAGCCGCAACGCATTACCGGC
>NZ_JBFANN010000020.1:0-116235 GCF_040674855.1 Nocardia sp. NPDC049707
TACGCGCAGCGCGGCGGCCAATTCGGGCTCGACCTCGAAATCCACCGCGGCACCGCGATGGGAGGGCTGTGCGGGGCGGGGCCGGTCGGTCGATACCCGCCCCCGGCGCCACCGAATTCATGGGCCGACGCACAGAAAGAGACCGTCTGCCCGGCTCCACGGCCGGCATGGTGTCCGTCATTGCGCCCGCATGGCGGGTGATTGCCGGGGACACGCACGCAGGACGTAGTCTCGAGCATTGTGCCGAACACGTCAGTACCTGCCGATGACCAGCCGGGAACCGACCCGGCCGAACGTCCCGCGAGTGATCCGAACTACCTGGTCGGGCTCGATCTCAATGGACGGCGGGTCGTCGTGGTCGGCGGCGGGACGGTGGCGCAGCGCAGGCTCGGGCTATTGATCGCCGCCGGGGCGGATGTGCACGTCGTCAGCCGCGAAGTCACCCCGGCCGTGGAAGGGATGGCTACGTCGGGGCAACTCACACTGACATTGCGCGCCTACGCCGACGGCGATCTGGACGGTGCCTGGTATGCGATCGCGTGCACCGACGAACCCGAGACCAATGCGGCTGTGGTCGAGGAGGCCACGCGGCGACGGATCTTCTGTGTGCGCGCCGATGTGGCGCGGCTGGGCACGGCCGTCACTCCGGCTACCGCGCGGCACGACGGACTGACGCTCGGTGTGCTCGCCGGCGGTCAGCATCGGCGGTCCGCCGCGGTGCGCAACGCATTGCTCGAGGCGCTGCAATCGGGTGTGGTGACCGATGATTCGACGCCGATTACCCCGGGCGTCGCCCTGGTCGGCGGCGGTCCGGGCGACCCGGATCTGATCACGGTGCGTGGCCGCCGTCTGCTGGCCCGCGCGAATCTCGTTGTCGCCGACCGGCTCGCACCGCCGGAACTGCTGGCCGAACTCGGCCCCGACGTCGAGGTGATCGACGCCGCCAAGATTCCATACGGTCGGGCAATGGCGCAGGAGGCGATCAATTCCGCGCTGATCGAGGGCGCCAGGGCGGGCAAGTTCGTGGTGCGGCTCAAGGGCGGCGACCCGTATGTGTTCGGGCGCGGCTACGAGGAGTTCGAGGCCTGCGTCGAGGCGGGCATTCCGGTGACCGTGGTCCCTGGCATCACCAGTCCGATCTCCGTTCCCGCGGCCGCGGGCATTCCGGTGACCCATCGCGGCGTCACCCACGAATTCGTCGTGGTCAGCGGCCACGTCGCCCCCGATCATCCCGATTCCCTCGTCGACTGGCCCGCGCTGGCCCGTCTGCGCGGCACCATCGTCCTCATGATGGCGGTCGAGCGCATCGAGCAATTCGCCACCGTTCTCATCGAGGGTGGCCGCCCGGCCGACACGCCCGCAACGGTGATCCAGGAAGGTACCCTCCGCACCCAGCGCGTCCTGCGCGCCGACCTCGGCACTGTCGCCGCCCGCGTTCGCGAAGAGGCGATCCGTCCGCCCGCGATCGTCGTGATCGGCCCCACGGCAGGTTTTTCCGCCGATGCCGTCGAATTGCGGGCCGAGTCCTCTGCCGGATAACGCGACGTGCACCCTCGAATCATCCTGTCGGTTCGTTCTGGAATCATCGGTGCACCACGTGGCCCGCGACCGCCGCGCGATATTCGATGGCACGTCTCTCGGCGCCCGCAACTGGAAGGTGTCACAACCGCCCAGTGGATTTCGCTATGACTCGGTGAATCGCACCTGCGGGAACGGAGACCGGGGTTCCGGATCAATTACAGTGGCTCATCGTGCTCGATAACCCCCCTGCGAAGACGCAGTATCCGGTGACCCAGCGGGCCTTTGGTCTCGCGATTCTCGTGCTGAGCGGGCTGCAGCTGATGGTTGTGCTCGACGGTACCGTGGTCATCTTCGCGCTGCCTCGGCTGCAAGAGGAAATGGGTATGACGAGCGCGGGCGGCGCGTGGACCGTGACCTCCTACGGCCTGACCCTCGCCGGGCTGATGCTGCTCGGCGGGCGACTCGGGGATGTGTTCGGACGCAAACCAATGCTGATGCTGGGCGTCGGGATGTTCACCCTCGCCTCGCTGCTGTGTGGGTTGGCGCAGAGCCAGGCCATGCTGATCGCCGCTCGCGCGGTGCAGGGTGCGGGCGCGGCAATCGCGGCACCCACGGCATTCGCGCTGGTGGCAACGACTTTCGCGCCCGGAAAGGCGCGCAATCAGGCGGTCGCGATCGTCGGCTCGATGGTCGGTATCGGCTCCGTGGGCGGTCTGGTGGTCGGCGGTGCGCTGACCCAGCTGTCCTGGCGCTGGATCTTTCTGATCAATGTGCCCATCGGCGTATTGATCATCCTCGGTGCGCTGTCCCAGCTCGCGGATACCGAACACCACCGATCCGCACTGGATATCCGGGGCGCGGTGCTCGGCACCATGGCCTGCGCATCGATCGTGTTCGGCGCGACCGAGGGGCCGGAGCGGGGCTGGGGCAGTCCGGCCGTCATCGGCGCTCTGGTGGCGGGTGCGGTGCTGCTGATTGTCTTCGTGGTCGTCGAGCGCACCGTCGATGGTCCGCTGCTGCCGTGGTCGCTGTTCGACAGCCGCGATCGGGTCACCACCTTCTTGCTGATCTTCCTGGCCGGTGGCGTCCTCGGCGCGATGACCTTCTTCGTCGCGCAGTTCCTGCAGAATGTGCTCGGCTACGGACCGCTGGTCGCGGGCATCGCATCGATCCCGTTCACCATCGGCATCGGTATCGGCGGCGCGCTGGCGTCCAAGGCGGCGCTGATCGTCGCGCCGCGCTGGCTGGTATGCGGGGCGACATTCGTGCTGGCCGCCGGACTGCTGGTCGGCTCGCAGCTCGACGGCAACGTGAACTACCTGACCACTCTGTTGCCGCTGTTGATCGTGATCGGCTTCGGTGTCGGCGTGGCCATGGTGCTCGGACCGCTGTGCGTGCTCGTCGGCGTGCCGCCCTCCGATATCGGCCCGCTGTCCGCGGTAGGGCAGATGTTCATGAATCTGGCGACACCGGTATTCATCGGTCTGCTCACTCCCGTCGCGGCATCGCGCACCATGTCGATGGGTGGTCGCACCGGTAAGGCGGCGGATATGAACGAGGCCGAGATCTTCGCGCTCGGCAGCGGGTACACACTCGTGCTCGCGGTCTGTTCGCTGGTCGCGGTCGTGGCGGGCTTCATCGCACTGACATTGCGTTATACGCCGAAACAACTGGCCGAGGCACAACACGCGCAAGAGGAATCGCAACGCACCGGCTCCATGCCGGTGGTGCCACGGACCGGACCGCTGCCCATCATCCGTCGCTCTGACTACAGTGGCTGACTATGCCAGACAATCCCGCCACGAAGCCGTATCCGGTGACGCAGCGGGCCTTCGGCCTCGCGATCCTGGTGCTGAGCGGGCTGCAACTGATGGTCGTGCTCGATGGCACCGTGGTGATTCTGGCCCTGCCTCGACTTCAGGACGAACTGGCGTTATCGAGTTCCGGTAGCGCCTGGATGGTCACCGCATACGGACTGCCGTTCGCGGGTTTGATGTTGCTCGGCGGCCGGATCGGCGACTCGTTCGGCCGCAAACGCATGTTCATCGTGGGCGTCGCGCTGTTCACATTGGCCTCGCTGTTGTGCGGACTCGCCCAGAACGAGGGCATGCTGATCGCGGCCCGCGCGATCCAGGGCACCGGTGCCGCGCTCGCGGCCCCGACCGCGCTTGCCCTGGTCGCAACCACTTTCGCACCCGGCCGGGTGCGCAATCAGGCGATCGCGATCTTCGGTTCCATGATGGCGGTCGGGTCGGTCGGCGGACTGGTGATCGGCGGCGCGCTCACCGAGGTGAGCTGGCGGTGGATCTTCCTGATCAATGTGCCGATCGGTGCGTTGATCCTGTCGGGTGCGGTACTGCGGCTGCGTGATACCGCCCATCACCGACTATCCCTGGATGTGCGTGGGGCCGTACTCGGCACCCTCGCCTGCGCGTCCCTGGTTTTCGGTGCGACCGAAGGGCCCGAAATCGGCTGGGACAGTCCGGTCATCATCGGTTCGATTGTCGCCGGTCTGGTGTTGTTGATCGTCTTCGTCTTCGCCGAGCGGTGGGTGGACAACCCGCTGCTGCCCTGGTCGCTGTTCGATAAGCGCGATCGGGTCACCACGTTCGGCGCCATCTTCCTGGCCAGCGCAGTGTTCGCCGCTACCACCTATTTCGCGGGCCTGTTCGTTCAGAATGTCGTCGGCTACAGCTCGCTCGTCGCCGGGGTCGCGTTCATCCCGTTCACCATCGCCGCCGGTATCGGCACCGCCGTGGCGTCGCGGCTGGCGATGACGGTCGCGCCGCGTTGGCTGCTCAGCGGTGCCGCGGCGACGCTGGTCATCGGATTGCTGTTCGGCTCGAAGCTCGAACGAGGGGTGTCGTACTGGCCGACCTTGGTGCTGCTGTTCATTGTGATCGGATTCGGCATCGGTGTCGCCGTGGTGGTCGTCCCGCTGTGCATATTGGTCGGTGTCGCGCCGCAGAATATCGGGCCGCTCACCGCGGTCGGCCAGATGTTCCTGAACCTCGGTACTCCCGTCGCGATCGGTTTGCTCGCGCCGGTCGCCGCATCCCGCACGCTGGCGCTCGGCGGCCGCACGGCTAAGCCCATCGATATGACGCCCGCGGAGTTGGATGCACTCGGAAGTGGTTACACGCTCGTACTTTTCGTCACCGCCGTCGGCGCACTCGTGGTGGGCCTGGTGGCACTGACATTGCGCTATACGGCGGCCGAGGTCGGCCAGGCGCAACATGCGCGGGAAGAGGCCGAGCAGGGCTGAACCCCGCCCGGCCACGAGCTCACAGGCGACCGGCGACCTTGCGCGGAGTCACGCGGACGATGACGCGGGGTCCGTCGTTGACCGAAGCGGGGTTGAATTCGACGTACGGGAGTCCGGTGTAGCGCTGCGACAGCTTGTCCGGCAGCGTCTGGTCGGGATCGGGGGTGATCGTGGCGGTGCCGCGAATCTCCGCGTACACGTACGGATTATCCGGCGGATTGATCATCACCGTGATCCGCGGATCACGGGCGAGATTCTTGCCCTGCTGCCGATCCACCGTGGTGGAGAACAGCAGATCGTCGCCATCGCGCTCGAGCCAGATGACGGTCAGGTGTGGTTGTCCGTTCGGCCCGATCGTCGCCGCGGTCGCGAAGACCTTCGACTCGTCCAGGTACTTCTTCAAGTCCTCGGAGAGCACAGCTGTACTGGTCATGCGTCGATGAAACGTGTACCGGTTCGAGAACATTCCCGATTCGAAATCATTTGTCGGTCCTGGAGTTCGAGTCAGCGGTCAGATCGCGGATGAGCAGTGCGGTATGCAGTGAGGTGCGGGATCCCCTACGCCGAAGCCCTCCCCTTCTGGGAGCACGCCGCCACTTCTGCCCCCACCGAAACAATCCGCACCGCCCTCGCCGCTGCCCGCCGCTAACCGCCTGGCTGTGCGACAGCTCAGGTGATGATGAGGAGTTCGGTGGGGGAGGCGATTTCGGTGCGGAGGCCGAATTTGGTGGCGATGCGGGCTACGGCGCGGATGTCGGTGGGGTCGGCGCGGGTGAGGACGAGGGCGCGGGCGAGCAGGCCCTTGTGGTGTTTGTTGAAGTGGCTCACCACGGTTCGGGAGCCGTCGGGGTGTTCGGTGCGGACATCGGCGGTGATGGCGCCGGGGATACGGCCGAGCTGCTGGTAGGTGCCCGAGCGCAAGTCGATGACGAGTTCATCGGCGGCTTCGGCGACCAGGGCGTCGGGCAGGACATCGCGCCAGATGGCGGAAAGCGTCGGCAAGCCGGGAAGTTTGGCACCGCCGGAGAGTCGGTAGGCGGGGATGAGGTCATCGGCGCGGACAGCACCGAACAGGGCGGAGCCGATGCCGAGGCGGGCATAGGCCTTGGCACGTTGCACCTTGGTGAAGGAGCGGACAGCCAGTGCGTCGTAGAGCACGCCGGTGTAGCGCTCCAGCGCGGGCCGGGTGGCTGACGTGCGCAAGCTCGCATTGCGCGCGATCTCGGTATCGGCCCCCTTGCCGAGGCCGAGCACTCCGCGCGCGGCCTCCGGATCGGCGACCAGCGCGACGACCTCGCCGATGAGCCGGTCACGCACCGCGGTGAGCTGCGGCATCGCCAGCGACTCCAGCCGCAGCGGCCCCTCGGTTCCGCCATCGGACTTGGTTTCGGAAGGAGGCAGCAGCACCAGCACGAGCGGATACGGTACCGGCGTCGGTGGTCGGGGCGTGGACGCGGTAGCCGGAGTAACCCACGCAACGCCTCCGCCCATGCCGAAATGGGCCAATGCCTTGCAGGCATCGTCCGGCCAGCGACTACCCTGTCGTCCGTGATCACCCGCCTCTCCCACCTGTTCCTGCGTACCCTGCGCGACGATCCCGCCGACGCCGAGGTGCCCAGTCACAAACTCCTCGTCCGCGCCGGATATGTGCGGCGCATCGCCCCGGGCGTGTACTCGTGGCTGCCGCTGGGCCTGCGGGTGCTGCGGCGGGTCGAACAGGTCGTGCGGGAAGAGATGAACGCCATCGGCGCACAGGAGATCTCGCTGCCCGCGCTGCTGCCGCGCGAGCCGTACGAGACCACCAACCGGTGGACCGAATACGGCGACAGCCTGTTCCGGCTGCAGGACCGCAAGCATGCGGACTATCTGCTCGGGCCCACGCACGAGGAGCTGTTCGCGCTCACCGTGAAGGGTGAATACAGCTCGTACAAGGATCTCCCGGTCACGCTGTACCAGATCCAGACCAAATACCGCGATGAGGAACGTCCCCGCGCGGGCATCTTGCGCGGGCGCGAATTCATCATGAAGGACTCCTATTCCTTCGATCTCGACGAGGATGGACTCGAGGCCAGCTACAACGCGCACCGCGAGGCCTACCAGCGCATCTTCAACCGCCTCGAGGTCAAGTACGTCATCGTCGCGGCCACCTCGGGTGCGATGGGGGGTAGCGCGTCGGAAGAATTCCTCGCCGACAGTCCGGTCGGCGAGGACACCTATGTGGTGTGCCGGGAGTCCGGCTACGCCGCGAATGTGGAAGCGGTGGTCACGCCCGCTGCCGAACCGCGTCCCATCGAGGGCCTGTCCGCTGCCGTCGTCCACGACACCCCGAATACCCCGACCATCGCGTCGCTGGTGGATTGGGCGAACAGCGCGGGCATCTCCGAGCGCCCGGTCACAGCGGCCGACACCCTGAAGAACATCATGGTCAAGCTGCGCCACCCGGACGGCAAGACCGAACTGCTCGGTGTCGGCATTCCGGGCGACCGCGAGGTCGACAACAAGCGCCTCGGCGCTGCGGTCGAACCCGCCGAGGTGGAACTGCTCACCGAGGCCGATTTCGCCGCCAACCCGTTCCTGGTCAAGGGTTATATCGGCCCGAAGGCATTGCAGGCCAACGGTGTTCGTTACCTGGTCGATCCACGCATCGGCACCGGAACCAGCTGGATCACCGGTGCCGACGAGTCCGGCAAACATGTCGTCGGCCTGGTCGCGGGCCGTGACTTCACCCCCGACGGCACCATCGAGGCCGCAGACGTGCGCAATGGTGATCCCTCACCCGACGGGCGCGGCGTCCTGGTGTCCGCGCGCGGCATCGAGATCGGCCACATCTTCCAGCTCGGCAATAAGTACACCGACGCGTTCGAGGTCGATGTGCTTGGCGAGAACGGCAAGCCGGTGCGGCTCACCATGGGTTCCTACGGCGTCGGCGTCTCCCGCATGGTCGCGGTGATCGCCGAACAGCAGCATGACGAGAAGGGCCTGCGCTGGCCGCGCGAGGTTGCGCCGTTCGATGTGCACGTGGTCATCGCGAACAAGGACGAGTCCTCGCGTGCGGGCGGCGAGGAGGTCGCGGCGCTGCTGGATTCGGCCGGACTCGACGTCGTCCTCGACGACCGCAAGGCCTCACCCGGTGTGAAGTTCAAGGATTCCGAGCTGATCGGTGTCCCGCTGGTCGTGGTCGTCGGGCGCGGCTGGGCCGAGGGCAAGGTCGAGATCCGTGACCGCTTCACCGGCGAATCCGCCGAGGTCCCGGCCGATTCGGTGGTCGAATCGGTGCTCGCGCAGGTCCGCGGCGGACAGTAGGTTCGGCCACCGACAACCGGTGGCGAAGCCCGGACGAAGGCGGCACTGCCGCCGAGTCGGCCGGGCTTCGCGCATTTCGTCCGGACCTACGGTTCCGTAGGCACGATTTGTCGCGGACGGTAACCGGGGACCCGCTCCTGCCTGCTGTTACCCGCTGGTAAGTTAGCGGCATGACGAGCACCGACGCGTTGTTGTTCAACCCCGCCACTTACGATCCGAAGCAGTTCGACGCCGAGACGCGACGGCTGCTGAAAGCCACCATCGAGTGGTTCGAGTCGCGGGGCAAGCGGCAGCTGTTGACCGATGACGCGGATGCGGTGTGGGTGTCGGACTTCCTCGAGTTCGTCAAGAAGGAGCGGCTGTTCGCGACCTTCCTGACCCCGGCAGCCTATGCCGACGGTGACGCGAACCGGCGGTGGGACGGTGCGCGCAATGCGGCGCTGTCGGAGATCTTCGGCTTCTACGGTCTCGCGTACTGGTACGCCGAGCAGGTCACCATCCTGGGCCTCGGCCCGATCTGGCAGAGCGATAACGAGGACGCCAAGAAGCGCGCGGCCGCCGATCTCGCCGATGGTCAGGTGATGGCGTTCGGTCTGTCCGAGCGCGACCACGGTGCCGACATCTATAACACCGATCTGATCCTCACACCGACCGAGCCGGGCAGTCCGGATGCCGAGGCCGGAATCCTGTTCCGCGCCAATGGCGTCAAGTACTACATCGGCAACGGCAATGTCGCATCGATGGTGTCGGTTTTCTCCCGCCGCGCCGATATCGAGGGCGCGGACGGCTATGTGTGGTTCGCCGCCGACAGCCGCCACGACGACTACGAGCTCATCGACAATGTCATCCACGGTCAGCTGTATGTGAGCACCTTCGCGCTGCACGACTACCCGGTGACCGCCGCCGACATCCTGTCCACCGGTCCCGAGGCCTTCTCCGCCGCACTGAATACCGTCAATGTCGGCAAGTTCAACCTGTGCCACGGCAGCATCGGCATGGTCGAGCACTCGTTCTACGAGGCCATCACGCACTCCAACAACCGCGTTCTCTATGGCAAGGCCGTCACCGAATTCCCACATGTGCGTACGAATTTCGTGGACGCCTACGCGCGCATCGTCGCGATGAAGCTGTTCAGCGACCGCGCCGTCGACTACTTCCGCAGCGCGAGCCTCGAGGACCGTCGCTACCTGCTGTTCAACCCGATGACCAAGTCCAAGGTGACTTCCGAGGGCGAGACTGTCATGACGCTGCTGCTGGATGTGCTGGCCGCGAAGGGGTTCGAGAAGAACACCTACTTCGCGCAGGTCGCGCGCTACATCGGCACGTTGCCGCGACTAGAGGGCACGGTGCATGTCAATGTCGGCCAGATCCTGAAGTTCATGCCGAACTACCTGTTCAATCCGAAGGACTACCCGGAGATCGGCACCCGGCTCGATGCGGCCGACGACGAGTTCTTCTTCCGGCAGGGCCCGGCTCGTGGCGCGGGCAAGGTGCAGTTCGCGGACTGGACCCCGGTGTATGAAAAGCACGCCGACCTGCCGAACGTCGCGCGCTTCTACGAACAGGCCCAGGCCCTGCGCACCTTGCTCACCACGGCCGCACCCGATGGCGACCAACAGCGGGACCTGGACTTCATGTTGACCATCGGCCACCTGTTCGCCCTGGTGGTCTACGGTCAGCTGATTCTGGAGCAGGCCGCCATCACCGGGCTGGACCGCGACATCATCGAGCAGATCTTCGACTTCCAGATCCGCGACTTCAACGCCCACGCCACCACCCTCTACGGCAAGCCCTCCGCCACTCCCGACCAGCAGGCATGGGCCGCATCCGCCCTGCGCCCGCCGGTCACCGACCGCCCCCGCTTCGACCGCGTCTGGGCCGAGGTCGCCGCCTACGACGGCATGTACGAAATGCGCGCGTAGCCACTACGGGCGCACCGTTCACCGCCGCACGCACGGGATCGAGCGCCGCACACCAATCGGGCCGCCGCGTACGGATTTGGTGTGCCGCCGACGAGTTGGCGCGCCACGCACGAATTCGCTCACGAATCCGTGCGTGGCGTGCAAAAGGTGATTACGCCTTGCCAGGGAAGGCGACTGTCGGTGGGGCGGCGCCGAGGATGGTTTGCCAGGTGGCCAGGCGCAGAGCGCATTCGGTGAGGGCGTCGGTGCCCATCCGGCGGATGGGATCGGAGTTGCCGTTTTCGACAACCGCGCGCCAGGCGACGGCGGTGTCGGTTTCCGTGGTGACGGCCAAGTTCGCCGCGGGGATCGGATCGTTCACCGGGAACGGCGTGGTGTAGGCGGCGTCCGGTGGTGGCACCGCGACTCCGGCCGCCTTCAATGCATCGATGGTGCTATCGCGGCGGGCTCGATGGGCTGCCGTGTCCTGGGCGACCAAGCGGGTGCGCTCGGCGGAGGCATACGCCGCGATCACACCGTAGGCGTATATCGCCGCGTATTCGGCGCGCAAGGCGTCGAGCAGGGCCTGGCGTTCGGCTTCGGTCATGCGCTCGTCTCTGCCTGGAGGAGTTGTATCGTGCGCCCGGCGGGCGGCACGGTGCGGCATCCTGGGGCGGTCGGGTTCGCGTCCGCGGCTTCGGACAAGGTGTGGTCTCCGGCACGACTCATGCCAGCAATACCCCCGCCTGCGCCGCACATGATGCGCTGATCGAGGCCAATAGCCCTGCGCGATAACCGGATTGGGTGCGGGCGAGGTCACCCGCGGATTGCTGAGACTTGGCCAGGCGTGTGCGCAACTCGTCGATACTCGGCGGCGTGGTCGGCGATGCGGTTGCGTCCGATGCCGCGGGGGAGGTGCCGGAAGCAGGCGGGGTGAGTTCATGGGTGCGGTGTGCCGGGGTGGTGCCGTCACGGTAAACGCCGATCACACGGTTGATTTCGGCGCGCAGCGCATCCGCGTGCGCGGTGCGTTCGTCCGCGATCACGGTCAATTCGACATGTCGCTGCGGGGTCACCGCGATCGCCGCCGTCGCGGCGGCGGCATCGGCGCGCGCCAGGATCTCCTGTGCGGCAAGCGGATCGGGCTGATACACCGTCTCTTCCGTGCAGCCGGCCAGCGCGCCGATGGTTAGCGCACCCACGGTCGTGCCGCCGGCCAACCGCAATGCGGTGCGACGGTCGACGATGCTGGTGCGACCGACATCAGCGCTGCCGGGCTGGGATCGGTGCCGGTCGATGGGGATGCCGGAAGTGCACCCGGCGCGCGGCGGCGGGGCGGGAAGGCGGATGGGCACGGCACTATCGTGCCAGACTCGCGCGGTACCGCCGACCGTGCGTCTACCGCGCGGTAGGTACGGTACCCGCGTGCTGCGTCGCGGGCGCGTGGCCAGGAAACTTGCTCGAGGCCGCTGGTCCATTACACTCTCGAGGCGCGTTACGCTAGATCTCCGGTAGAGAATTTTTTTCGTAGCGACTGCTTGCAGGTCGCTCGAAAGAGCCAGGTAGCGACTGCTTGCAGGTCGCTCGAAAGATCAGCCGTCTGACAACTGAACCAGGAGTCGCCCCACATGCCCATGCCGACCGAGGAAAGGGTGAGCCAGCTTGTTGCTGGACTCGTCGAGCGCCGAGGATTCGACCTCGAGGGTATCGAGATCTCGACGGTGGGCAAGCATGTGAATGCCCAGGCTCGGGTGAAGGTGATCGTCGACAGTGATGCCGCTGCCGATCTCGATACCATTGCCGGACTGAGCACGGAGCTCTCCGAGGCCCTCGACGATGCGGGTGAGTTCGGCGAGACGGCCTACCTGCTCGAGGTGACCAGCCCCGGCATCGACCGCCCGCTCACCGCCGACCGCCACTGGCGCCGCTCCCAGGGCCGCAAGGTGCGGATCACGTTGCGCGCCGGCGCGGCATCACCGGATCCGAAGTCATCGGACAAGTTCGAGGCCAGGGTCGGTGTCCTCACCGATGACACGGTGGCGCTGGTGCTCGGCGGAAAGACCGAGCCGCACCGGGTGACGATTCCGCTGGCCGATATCGCCGAGGCGGTCGTCCAGGTGGAATTCAACCCGCCCGGCGCACGGGAACTGGAACTCGCGGGCGGAGTCGCGCCCGGTCGTCCGCGGCCGGGGCATGAAGAGGCGGTGGACCCGACCGCAGATGTCCGAGGAACAACCGATGTGCCAACTGAATCAATAGCAACATCAGATTCGCCGACCGAAGGGATCGTGGAATGAACATCGAAATCGAAGCCCTGCGCGCGATTGTCGCCGATAAAGGGATCTCGATCGAGACCGTGATCTCCGCGATCGAGTCGGCACTGCTCACGGCCTACCGCCACACCGAGGGGCACCAGCCCAACGCGCGCATCGATATCAATCAGAAGACCGGCGTGGTCCGGGTGATGGCGCGCGAACTCGACGCCGACGGCAATGTCATCTCCGAATGGGACGACACCCCAGAGGGTTTCGGCCGGATCGCGGCGACCACCGCGCGCCAGGTAGTGCTGCAGCGGCTGCGTGATGCCGAAAACGAGAAGTCCTTCGGCGAATTCTCCACTCATGAGGGCGATATCGTCGGCGGTGTGGTGCAGCGCGATACCCGCGCCAATGCCCGCGGCACCGTCGTGGTGCGCATCGGCAGCGAACTGCACGGCACCGAGGGACTGATCCCGCCCGCCGAGCAGGTGCCGGGCGAGAGCTATGAGCACGGCGACCGCATCAAGTGCTACGTCGTCGGTGTCTCCCGCGGCCAGCGCGGCCCGCAGATCACCCTCTCGCGTACCCATCCGAATCTGGTGCGCCGACTGTTCGCACTCGAGGTGCCCGAAATCGCCGACGGTTCGGTGGAGATCGTCGCGGTCGCCCGCGAGGCCGGACACCGCTCCAAGATCGCGGTGCGCACCACCGTGCCCGGCGTCAATGCCAAGGGCGCGTGCATCGGCCCGATGGGTCAGCGCGTGCGCAATGTGATGAGCGAATTGGCGGGGGAGAAGATCGACATCATCGATTACGCGGATGATCCGGCGACCTTCGTCGGGAATGCGCTGTCCCCGTCGAAAGTTGTATCGGTCACGATCGTGGATCCCGAAGCCCGCGCCGCGCGTGTGGTCGTTCCCGACTTCCAGCTCTCGCTCGCGATCGGCAAGGAAGGGCAGAACGCCAGGTTGGCGGCCCGGCTGACCGGTTGGCGCATCGATATCCGCAGCGATGCGACCCCGGATGCGGGCAGCGGCAGTCTGCGGACGGAGGCGCATCGCAGTTGACCGATTCCCGCGAATCGAGTCCTCGGAATGGCATGTCCATAACTTCGATGGGGGCGGGGTTCGGCGTTCCGAGCGGGACAGCGGTAGAGTGGTTGGCGGTTCAGCGCGAGCCTTCGGTTTCCTTGTCCGAACGCACTACCGAGCAAGTCCCGGCACCCCGGTGTCGAGCGGCTCCGGTGCGGACGTGCATCGGGTGCCGAAAGCGCGAGTTGGCCGACGATCTGTTGCGGATCGTGGCGCAAGAAGGTGAGACTGGAGACGGCTCTCATGTCGTCGCGATCGTTCCCGATCCGCGGCGCAGACTTCCCGGGCGGGGTGCTTGGTTGCACCCCTTTTCGGCTTGTCTGAGCACGGCAGAACGACGCCGAGCATTCGGCAGAGCACTACGAGTGTCCGGAAATCTGGATATCTCAGCCCTGGAGCAGTACCTCGAGAACAGGCACGAGCACTCATGAGCACACCGTGAAGCACCAACGATGAACGTCCATCGGAGATAACCCGAGGTCGTGCGGGCCCGCCTTTCCTAGGCGGAGGCACTGCTCGACCTCTCAGTGAGGAGAGCAGTGGCAGGCAAGGCCCGCGTGCACGAGTTGGCCAAAGAACTCGGTGTCACGAGCAAAGAACTACTCGCAACGCTCAAGGAGCAGGGCGAGTTCGTGAAGTCGGCGTCCTCGACGGTGGAAGCACCCGTCGCGCGTCGACTGCGCGAGTCGATCGCGGGGAAGTCCACCCCGGCGAACGGCGCCGCGAAGTCCGGGGCCCGTCCCGGACCAGCGTCCACTCCGGCCGCGAAGCCCGCCGCAGGCGGCGGTCCGCGCCCGGGTCCACGTACCCCGTCGCCTGCGCAGGCGGCGACCCCGGCGGCTCCGGCCGCCCGTGAGACGGCGGCTCCGGCCGCGCGTCCGTCCGATGCTGTGCGGCCCGGTCCGGCCGTGCGTCCCGGTCCTCCGGTCAAGCCCGCCCCGCGGGACACCACCCCGGTCCAGGAGACCCCGGCTGCTCCGGCCGCGAAGGCTGCTTCGGCGCCGAGCGCTCCGGCTCAGGGCGGACCCCGCCCGACGCCAGGTGGCGCACGTCCCGGTCAGCACCGTCCCGGTGCCCCCGCGCAGGGTGGTCCGCGTCCCGGTGGTCCGGCCGCGGCCGGACCGAAGCCGGGCCCGAAGGCCCCGCGCGTCGGCAACAATCCCTTCTCCTCCGCGCCCGATCGTGAGCGTCCCGCGCCGCGTCCGGCCCCCAGTCAGGGTGGACCCCGTCCGGGTCCCGGCCAGGGGCCACGTCCAGGTCCCGGCCAGGGGCCGCGTCCGGGTCCGGCCCAGGGCGGTCCCGGTCCCCGTCCGGGTGGCGCTCAGGGCGAGCGGCGTCCGGCTCCCGGCCAAGGTGGTCCGCGTCCCGGTGGTCCGCGGCCGAGCCCTGGCTCGATGCCGCCGCGCCCGAATCCGGGTGCCATGCCCGCACGTTCGGCTCGTCCGGGTCCGGGCGGCGGCGCAGGTGCGGGCCGTCCGGGTCGTCCCGGTGGCGGTCCGGGTGGTGGCGGCGGTCGTCCCGGTGGCGGTGGCGGTGGCGGTGGCTACCGCGGCGGTGGCCAGGGCGGCGGCGGCACGGGTGCCCCCGGTGCCGGTGCGGGTGCTCCTGCGGCCGGTGGTTTCCGTGGTCGTCCCGGTGGCGGTGGCGGTCGTCCCGGTGGTCCCGGTGGCCGTGGCGGTGCGGCCGGTGCGTTCGGTCGTCCCGGTGGCGCGCCCCGTCGTGGCCGCAAGTCGAAGCGGGCGAAGCGCGCGGAGTACGAAAGCATGCAAGCTCCCGCCGTCGGCGGCGTGCGGCTGCCACGCGGTAACGGCGAGATCATCCGGCTCGCCCGCGGTGCGTCGCTGTCGGACTTCGCGGAGAAGATCGACGCGAACCCGGCCGCCCTGGTGCAGGCCCTGTTCAACCTCGGTGAGATGGTCACCGCGACCCAGTCGGTGAACGACGAGACCCTCGAGCTGCTCGGCAGCGAGATGAACTACGTCGTACATGTGGTCAGCCCCGAGGACGAGGACCGCGAGCTGCTGGAATCGTTCGACCTGACCTACGGTGAGGACGAGGGCGGCGAGGAAGACCTCGAACAGCGTCCGCCGGTGGTGACCGTCATGGGTCACGTCGACCACGGTAAGACCCGACTGCTCGACACGATCCGTAAGGCCAACGTCCGTGAGGGCGAGGCCGGTGGCATCACCCAGCACATCGGCGCCTACCAGGTGCTCACCCATCTGGGCGATAACGACCGGCTCATCACCTTCATCGACACCCCGGGTCACGAGGCGTTCACCGCCATGCGTGCCCGTGGTGCGAAGGCCACCGATATCGCGATCCTGGTGGTCGCCGCCGATGACGGCGTCATGCCGCAGACGGTGGAGGCGATCAACCACGCGCAGGCGGCCGATGTGCCGATCGTGGTGGCGGTCAACAAGATCGACAAGGAAGGCGCCAACCCGGACAAGATCCGCCAGCAGCTGACCGAGTACAACCTGGTTGCCGAGGAATATGGTGGCGACACCATGTTCGTCGACATCTCCGCCAAGCAGGGCACCAATATCGAGCAACTGCTCGAGGCGGTGCTGCTGACCGCGGACGCGGCGCTGGACCTGCGGGCCAACCCGGATATGGACGCCCAGGGTGTCGCCATCGAGGCGCACCTCGACCGCGGCCGTGGCCCGGTGGCGACCGTGCTCATCCAGCGCGGCACGCTGCGCGTCGGCGACTCGATTGTGGCGGGCGACGCTTACGGTCGCGTCCGGCGCATGGTCGACGAGCACGGCGACGATGTCGCCGCAGCGCTGCCGTCGCGGCCGGTCCAGGTCATCGGCTTCACGTCGGTGCCCGGCGCCGGTGACAACCTGCTCGTCGTCGACGAGGACCGGATCGCTCGCCAGATCGCCGACCGCCGCAATGCGCGCAAGCGCAACGCACTGGCCGCGCGCAGCCGCAAGCGGATCAGCCTGGAAGATCTGGATGCCGCGCTGAAGGAGACTTCGGAGCTCAACCTGATCCTCAAGGGCGACAACTCCGGTACCGTCGAGGCCCTCGAGGAGGCGCTGCTCGGTATCGAGATCGACGACGAGGTGCGCCTGCGGGTCATCGACCGCGGTGTCGGTGGCGTCACCGAGACCAACGTCAACCTGGCGTCGGCGTCGAACGCGATCATCATCGGGTTCAATGTTCGGGCCGAGGGCAAGGCGACCGAGCTGGCCAACCGTGAAGGTGTGGACATCCGGTACTACTCGGTGATCTACCAGGCCATCGACGAAATCGAGAAGGCCCTCAAGGGCATGCTCAAGCCGATCTACGAAGAGGTCGAGCTGGGCCGGGCGGAGATCCGCGCGATCTTCCGTTCGTCGAAGGTCGGCAATATCGCCGGCTGCATGGTCACCTCGGGTTCGGTCAAGCGCAACGCCAAGGCGCGCCTGCTCCGCGACAACGTGGTGGTCGCCGAGACGGTCACGATCTCCACCTTGCGTCGGGAAAAGGATGACGTCACCGAGGTCCGCGAGGGCTTCGAATGCGGTATGACGTTGACCTACAACGACATCAAGGAAGGCGACGTGATCGAGGCCTACGAGCTGCGCGAGAAGCCGCGCGACTGAGATTGTGCCGCGGTGGTCCGGTCCATCGATACCGGGACCGGACCACCGAGACAATCCTTTCGTAGGCGCCGATACAGGAGGCTTGGGTGTACCTGGGTGCACTGGAGTTCGATATCCTGCTCGGAGACGTGCGCTCGTTGAAGCAGAAGCGTTCGGTAATCCGGCCCGTGCTGGCCGAATTGCAGCGCTTCGGCGTGAGTGCCGCCGAAGGTGGGGACCAAGACCGCCACCGTCGCTCACTGGTCGGAGTCGCCATGGTCAGTTCCGGTATGGATCACTTGACCGAGGTACTCGACAAATGTGAGCGACATGTCGCGGCTCGTCCGGAGTTAGAGTTGCTGGCAGTGCGCCGCAGGATCTTCGGACCCGAAGACTGACTCGCGGCGGGAACGACTGGCCCGGAGGCGGTACCTTGCGTAACCACGCAGGGCCCCGGTCCCGCCGCAAAATCAATACAGCAGTAAGTGAGGAGGGTTCAGCCATGGTGGATCAAGCCAGGGCACGCCGACTCGCCAAGCGGATATCCGCGATCGTGGCGACCGCGATCGAATACGAGGTGAAGGATCCGCGTCTGAATTTCGTGACTGTGACCGATGCGAAGGTCACCGGCGATCTGCGCGAGGCGACGGTGTACTACACGGTGATGGGCGAAACCCTCGACGTGGAACCGGATTACGCGGCCGCGGCCGCCGGTCTGGAGAAGGCGAAGGGTGTACTGCGCTCGAAGGTGGGCGCGGGCACCGGCGTGAAATTCACCCCGACGCTGGCGTTCGTGCTCGACAAGGTGCCCGACGCGGCACGGGATATGGAAGAGCTTCTGGCCAGGGCGCGGGCCGCCGATGACGCGGTCGCGAAGGTGGCTGCCACCGCCACCCATGCCGGCGATGCCGATCCGTACAAGGTCGAACGCGAATCCGACGAGTGACGTGCGGTAGACCATGACGACGATGCCCGTCGACCCGGGTAGGGGGGTCGCTGTCGATGCGGTCGGGTTCGGACCGGCCGTTGCCGCATTGAGTGCGGCGCGTTCGGTCACCATCCTGTGCCATGTGCAGCCCGATGCCGACACCATCGGCAGCGGGCTCGCTTTGGCCTTGGTGTTGCATCGGCGCGGTGTCCCGGTATGGGTATCGTTCGCCGAACCCGCCGAACTGCCCGCAACGATGCGGACGCTTCCTGGTGTGCAGCATCTGGTGCCGCCCACGGATGTCCCCGCCGAGGTGGATCTGCTGGTTGCCGTGGACTGCGGCAGTGCCGGTCGGCTGGGTGTGCTCGCCGATCGATTGGCCGGGGCCCGAACGACTTTGGTGTTCGATCATCACCGCTCCAATACCCGGTTCGGGACGGTCAATGTGATCGATGCGGGTGCGGAATCGACGACGAGTCTGATCGCACGATTGCTCGATATCTGGCAGGAGCCGATCGATGCCGAAGTGGCACATTGTCTTTACGCCGGATTGGTCACTGATACCGGATCGTTTCGCTGGGTGCGGCCCGGCACCCATCAGCTGGCCGAACGGCTGCTGGCCACCGGCATCGATGGCGCCGAAATCACGCGCTCACTGATGGATACGCATCCGTTCGGCTGGTTGCCGATGCTGTCGCGGGTGCTCGGCTCGGCTCGGTTGGAGCCACAGGCCGGTGGTGGGACCGGGCTGGTGTACGCCATCGTGCGGCGCGAGGATGTCGACGGTGTGCGCTCGGAAGAGGTGGAGAGTGTGGTCGATATCGTCCGCACCACATCGGAGGCCGGGGTTGCCGCGGTGTTCAAGGAATCTCGCACGATTCCGGATCGGTGGACGGTGTCGCTGCGCTCACGCGATAGTGCGCCGGGAGCGCAGGACAGTGTCGATGTGGCCACTGTCGCAACGTCTTTGGGCGGTGGTGGGCATCGGTTCGCGGCCGGGTATACCACGCACGGCACGTCCGAGTCGGTGGTCGCGGCGCTGTTGGCCGAACTCGGGTGAGTATGGCGGTTACGGGTCGGCCGGTTGAGCAGCAGCGCGCCACGCGCCAGCGCTGTTCGGGTGGGCCATCGTCGTGGGGTGGCCCGCGAGATGCTCGGCATGGCGTATAGAGGCACGGATGGATGAGATACGACCGGATGCGTCGCCGACGGGGGAGGGCCTCGATCCGGTGGCGGATCTGCTGCGCGAGTCCGCGACTACCGCGGAGATCGGCGGGGACGAGTCGGACCCGATCGATGCGGTGGGGCCTCGACGGATTCTCGGACTCGCCGTGCCGACCTTGGGTGTGCTGATCGCGGAACCCATCTATCTGCTGCTCGACCTGGCGGTGGTGGGACGGCTCGGGGCGTTGGCATTGGCCGGGCTCGCGGTCGGCGGATTGATTCTGGCGCAGGTCGGTTCGCAGCTGACGTTCCTGTCGTATGGGACCACGGCGCGGGCGGCGCGGCGGCATGGGGCCGGGGATGAGCGCGGTGCGATCGAGGAGGGGGTGCAGGCGACATGGATCGCGGTGATCGGCGGGACGCTGCTTCTTGTTGTGGGGCAGGCGATTGCGGTTCCGCTGACGAATGTGATCGCCGGTGGTGGGGATATTGCCGGGGAGGCGTTGGTCTGGGTGCGGATCGCGCTGTTCGGGGTACCGCTGATTCTGATCGCCATGGCGGGTAACGGGTGGTTGCGCGGGGTGCAGGAGACGCGTAGGCCGCTGTTTTTCGTTGTTGCGGGACTGCTGGTTTCGGGAGTGCTGTGCCCGACGCTGGTGCACGGGCTACTGGGTGTGCCGCGGCTGGAGTTGGTGGGTTCGGCGGTCGCGAATGTGGCGGGCCAGTCGGTGACGGCCGGGTTGTTCCTGACCGCGCTGGTGCGCGCGCGTGTTCCGCTGGCGCCGCACTGGTCGGTCATGCGAGCGCAACTGGTCCTCGGTCGTGATCTGATCGCCCGCAGTCTCGCCTTCCAAGCCAGCTTCGTCTCGGCGGCGGCCGTCGCGTCCCGATTCGGTGCGGCCTCGGTGGCCGCGCATCAACTGGTTCTGCAACTCTGGAATTTCCTTGCCCTGACCCTGGATTCGCTCGCCATCGCCGCCCAAACCCTGGTCGGTGCGGCGCTCGGCGCGGGCGACGCCGCTGGTGCGCGCGGACTCGCACGCCGCGTCACCCGCTGGTCGGGTGGATTCGCGCTGGTCCTGGCGGCGGTCTTCGCGGCGGGCGTCACCGTCATCCCCAAACTTTTCACCGACGATCCGGCCGTCCTCGACCGCACCCAGGTCGCCTGGTGGTTCTTCGTGGCCATCATCCCGATCGCAGGCATCGTCTTCGCCCTCGACGGCGTCCTCTTGGGCGCGGGCGACGCCGCCTACCTCCGCAACACCACCCTCGGCGCCGCCCTACTGGGCTTCCTCCCCGCCATCTGGCTCTCCCTCATCTGCAACTGGGGCATAGCAGGCATCTGGACCGGCCTCGTAGCCTTCATGCTCCTGCGCCTCGTCGCCGTAGTCTGGCGCGCCGAATCCGGCCGCTGGGCCCGAATCGGCACCGAGGTCCCCCGCGTCAGTGCGTAGCCCGTGCCCGGCCTGCCGCCGCGAACCGAACGGAAAGCTCACGGTCGCGGCGGGTTTCGCGCCCTCCGCCGATCTGCTGGTTCGGATAGCGGATCGAGGCCCCGGACAGACCGTACGAACATGGCCGTCAGCGGAGGATTCGACATCGAATCGCCCATGATCATCGAGTCGGACGGCGGGAGCTGCCGCAGATATGCCAATGTAGGTGTGGTGATACCCAAGTTGATGGCGGTGAGCGACGTTCATGTCGGACACCAGGGGAATCGTCCGGTTGTCGAGCAGATTCGGGCGGATTCGCCCGAGGACTGGCTCATTGTGGCCGGGGACGTCGGGGAGAAGTCCGACGATATTCGCTGGGCGCTGGAGCTGCTGCGCGGGCGCTTCGCCAAGGTGATCTGGGTGCCGGGCAACCACGAATTGTGGACCACGGCGAAGGATCCGGTGCAGATGCACGGTGTCGCGCGCTACGACTACCTGGTGTCGATCTGCCGGGACCTCGATGTCATCACACCGGAGGATCCGTTCCCGGTGTGGACCGGCGCGGGGTCCGAACAGTACGGCGGCCAGGTGACGCTGGTTCCGATGTTCCTGCTCTACGACTACTCGTTCCTGCCCAAGGGCACCAAGACGAAGGCCGAGGGGCTCGCCCTGGCCCGGGAACGCAATGTGGTGGCCACCGACGAATTCCTGCTCTCACCGGATCCGTACCTGACCCGGGACGCCTGGTGTCATGCCCGAGTTCAGGTCACCAGGCGCAAGCTGGACGCGCTGCCACCCGAAACACCGATCGTGATGATCAACCACTTCCCGCTGGTCCGCGAGCCCACCGAGGTGCTGTGGTACCCGGAATTCGCGCTCTGGTGTG
The DNA here is from genome assembly GCF_040674855.1 of Nocardia sp. NPDC049707. NCBI lineage: Bacteria > Bacillati > Actinomycetota > Actinomycetes > Mycobacteriales > Nocardiaceae > Nocardia > Nocardia sp. NPDC049707. The sequence goes on from NZ_JBFANN010000020.1 coordinate 21,326, forward strand.
GCACCGATCTGACCGCCGACTGGCACACCAGCTACAACGTGGTCTGCTCGGTCTACGGCCACCTGCACATCCCGCGTACCTCCTACTACGACGGTGTGCGCTTCGAAGAGGTATCGCTCGGCTACCCCCGTGAATGGCAGCGCCGCGGACTGCCGGACCAGTTGCTGCGCCAAATCCTGCCGACCCCGGATTACCCGCCGGGGTCGCTGAACAAATGGGGCGGCCACTTCGAGGTCACCCCCGAGATGGAGGCCGCAGCCGCCGAGATGCGCGCCAAAGCCGAGCGTCGCCGCGGCGTCTGAGCCTGGTCCGGCATTGCGGCGGCAATTTGATTCGCGGCGCAACTACTGATTTGGTGTGTACATGGGTAACTCGTCGGGCACGGGCAAACTCACTTGCCCCCTGACCGCCGGACGCCGCCATCGCTCGCGTGGCACTCGAGTCCGGCTTGAAGGTGCGAGGAGGCGGACGAGCTGATCGAGAAAATTCTTCCCGCTGGTGTGGCTTCGGCAGAGCTCTTGGAGTATCCCGAGGACCTGCAGCCGCATCCGGCCGAGGCGCACCTCATCGAGAAGGCGGTGGAGAAGCGTCGCCGGGATTTCATCGGTGCTCGGCACTGCGCCCGGCTCGCGCTGGTGGAACTGGGTGAGGCGCCGGTCGCGATCGGCAAGGGCGAGCGGGGTGCGCCGGTGTGGCCGCGCGGCATCGTCGGCAGCCTGACGCACTGTGACGGCTACCGGGCGGCGGCCTTGGGCCACAAGCTGCGGTTCCGCTCGATCGGCATCGATGCCGAACCGCATGACGCACTGCCCGAGGGGGTGCTGGATTCGGTGAGCCTGCCACCCGAGCGGGACTGGTTGGCGCATGTCGACGGCTCCGGTCTGCACTTGGACCGCTTGCTGTTCTGCGCGAAGGAAGCCACCTACAAGGCATGGTGGCCATTGACCGCGCGCTGGCTCGGCTTCGAGGACGCCCACATCACCTTCACCATCGATGAAAGCTCCGACGGCGCCGGTTCGGGCACCTTCCACAGCCAGATCCTGGTGCCGGGACAGGTCACCGACGGTGGCGCGCCGCTGACTTCCTTCGACGGCCGCTGGATGATCGGCGATGGACTCATCCTGACCGCGATCGTGCACGACTGATGGCCGACGCACGGATCGACGCACTCGGCGGTCTGCTGATCGTCGACAAGGACGGTGGTTGGACCAGCCACGATGTCGTCGCGAAATGCCGAAAACTATTGCGCACCAAGAAGGTCGGGCATGCCGGGACGCTCGATCCGATGGCCACCGGCGTACTGGTGCTCGGCGTCGAACGCGCCACCAAACTGCTCGGCCTGCTCACCCTGACCACCAAGGCATACACCGCGACCATTCGGCTCGGACAAGCCACCACCACCGACGATGCCGAGGGCGAAGTGCTCTCGACCGCGGCGGCGACCCATCTCACCGATGCCGAAATCGCCGTGCACACCGCGAAATCGACCGGTGCTATCGAGCAGGTCCCCGCCACGGTCAGCGCCATCAAGGTGAATGGTGAACGCGCCTATGCCCGGCATCGGGCCGGTGAAGAGGTGCGCCTCGCCGCTCGCCCGGTCACCGTCTCACGCTTCGATATCCTTGCCCGCCGCGATATTTCGGAGTTCGTCGATCTGGACGTGGTCGTCGAATGTTCGTCCGGCACCTACATCCGTGCACTGGCACGCGATCTGGGTGTCGCGCTCGGCGTCGGCGGCCACCTGACCGCGTTGCGCCGCACCAGGGTCGGCCCATTCACCCTCGAACACGCCAGAACCCTCGACGAATTGGCCGCCGCCGCCGAATCCGAGGACGCGCTGCTGAGCCTGGACATCGACGACGCCATCCGAACCGCATTCCCACACCGCGCTATCGATGACAAGCAAGCAGAAGATCTCCGCAACGGCCGCTGGCTCGATCCGGTCGGCCTCTCCGGCGTCTATGCCGCCATCGACCCATCCGGCCGCGCAATCGCCCTGCTGCAGGAAACCGGCAAGCGCGCCGCCTCGGTCATGGTCGTGCGCCCCTCCAATCTCTGACAATCGCGTACCGGTCAGTGGCCATGCGGCAACTGGCACGGCTGGATTTCCCGGCGCGCCGACCGATTCGGCGGGCCCCATTTCTCTGGGGGCCGACCTGTGCTGACTCCGAGGCATGGCGATCCGATAAGGGGATCGGAGTGTGTTCTTGCCGCGGGTTGCGGTGGCCCCGGCAGCGTGCGTCAGTCGCGGAGCCAGATGGCTTCGGCCGCGGGGCTGCCGAGATCGATGGTTCGGTCCTCGATGCGAATCGCGATGGTGCCCGCGAAGTCTCGGCGCTCCACCACGACGATCGGCGTATCGAGCGCGATACCGACCGAATCGAAGTAGCGCAGCATATCCGGATCGGCGTCGGAAATCCGTGCGACATGGCCGGATTCGCCCGCGCGGAAATCGCTGAGCTGGCGAGCGGGAGGCTTCGGCACCGCGCCGTCGACCGAGGGAATGGGATCGCCGTGTGGATCCCGGTCCGGATAGCCGAGTTTCGCGTCGATGCGTGCCATCAGCAACTCCGAGACCGCGTGCTCGAGCACCTCGGCCTCATCGTGCACCTCATCCCAACCGTAGCCGAGTTCGTTGACGAGGAATGTCTCGATCAGCCGATGCCGGCGCACCATGGCGACCGCCGCGAGACGCCCGTGTTCGGTGAGGGTGATGGCCCCATACCGAGCGTGTTCGACAAGGCCTTGATCGGCGAGCTTGCGTACCGCCTCCGAGACGGTGGAGGCCGAGACACCGATCCGTTCGGCGAGCAGTTTCGTCGATACCTTTTCTTGCGACCATTCTCGAGCGGTCCAGATCACTTTCAAATAGTCCTGCGCGACCGAGGTGAGCTCCCGCGCAACCGTCGCGGTGCTGCCGTGCGGGCCTGTGGTCTCGGTCGGCTGCGCTGCGGTGTCGGCCAGCTCGCGTCGGGTGGCGATGTCTCGTTTACCGGGCACATGTTCGAGCTTATGCATTGGACTCCCGATTAACACATTCAGACGCTCGAGCAGCGGCAATGCCGTTGTCCGGCAGTGCCGCCGCGTCGGTTCCGGCTGGTCGGACCGACCTCGGGTCCGCCGGTGTTCACCCCCGCGGGGCGGAGCCGGAGCGACCCGCCGGTGTTTCGACGAGTTTGGCGGCCATGGAATTGCTGATGAAGCCGGGAATCGCGGGGGCGAAGACTTTGAAGTAGGTATCGATCCATTCCTGGCGGGTGTTGAGGAATGGGAAGTCGGTGGGGGCCATATAACGGACGGCGAGGATGGGCAGGGGCGCGTCGAGCGCTGGAAAGTTCGGATTGTGCAGCCCGGCGACGGTGCAGCCGGGATAGAACTGGCCGAGCATCAATCCCTTGTCGACGAACCGGGTTTTCTGGACCTGTTGGACAGCGTCGATGTCGACGTATTCGGTGAGGTCGGGGAAGACCGCGAGCACGGCTTTGAGCTCATTGTCGGGTTCGTGTCGCGGCGGCAGGGCGGGGAACAGGTCGTTCAGATCATCGACGACGGCGGTTATCCGTTCTGCGTCGATACGGCGGCCTTCGACGAAGCAGACCCACAGGTATCGGCCGCCGATGGCGCGTCCGATGTAGGGGCAGACGGGGCCGGGTCGGCCGAGGTCACGATGGGGTCTGGACAGGTAGCCGCTTGCCCATCGGCGCAGTTCGGCGGCGTGCGGATGTTCGGCGGCGCGAATTGCCGGATCGGTGGAGAACAGATTGGTCGGTTGCACGCCGGAGCGTTTCCCGATAATTCCTTCAGCATTCATGATCGGCCTCTTTTTGCCGAGGAGTAGGTATTGACCACCGCGCGACCCGGTGTCCATTGCGCGGTCGGATCCGCTGGACATGTCTCACTGCCGAGGACGATGGTGTCGAGGGCGTCGATTCTGTCCGGGTGCATCGACGCGAGCACCGTGGGGGTGACGGCGAGATGGGTGATGTCTTCGGTCGCGATCAGTTCCGCCAGTTCGGTACCGGCGACTATCGACGGCGGCGCGAGGAACAGTGTGGCTCCGGCGGCGGCAGTGCTGAGCCATTCGAGGATCGAGACATCGAAAGTGGGCGAGGCCGCGGCCAGCACCCGAGATGTCGGGGTGAGGCGGAAACGCGCTCGGGTCTCGGTGGCCAGGTCGGCTATTCCGGTGTGGGTGACGACGACGCCTTCGGGCGTTCCGGTGGAGCCCGAGGTGTAGATGAGATAGGCCGGGTGTTGTGGTCGTAGTGGAGTCGCACGTTCGGCGTCGGTGACCGGTTGTGGGTCGCGGGTGATGTCGTCGAGATCATCCAAAGTCGACCAGTCGACGGCGTCGGGCAGTTTCGCACGCACGGATGTCACGGTGAGTCCGATGGCGGCACCGGAATCGTCGAGCATGCGGATGATGCGTTCAGGGGGGTGGTTCGGGTCGAGGGGGAGGAAGGCCGCGCCGGATTTAGCTGTCGCCCATATCGCGAGCACGAGTTCGGGCGACTGTGGAATACCCACCGCGACAACGGTATCCGGCCCTGCCCCCAGGGCGATCAGGACCCGGGCCAGCCGGTTGGATCGCTCATCGAGTTCGCGGTAGGTCAGGTGTCGGCTGCCGAACACGATCGCGGTGGCATCGGGGTTCTGGGCGACGGCCGCTGTCAGCAGGTCGAACAGTAGGACAGCTGGCAGTGCGGGTGCTCCCGCGTAGGTCGGTAGATCGGCTCGTTCCGCTGGTTCCAGTTCGCCCTTGACTTCCACATAGTGCGCCACCGCCGATGGCATCTCGGGAGCGCGCCGTTGCTCGGTCCAGCTTTCGGCCTGCCCGCACGACAACGGGAACGGATCCGTGCTGCGGGAACCAACAGAGCCGTCGCCAAGCGGAGTTGCCGGTGCGTTCATCAATTACCCCTTCGGTCCAGAGGTGCTTATGTGAAGGCGCGCACTGCGGGAGATCTTGATCCGGCTCTGCGGAAATCACGGCCGAACGACGGAGCTCATGGTGTGGACCGGGCCAGCTGCGCCAGCAGTGTGATCCGGGATTATCGGCGGGTGCCCAGCCAGGAAGCCGCCTGAGGCAGAGCAGAGTCGTAGGACATCGGGAACCACCTTTCTCGACAGGCGATCAGCTTCAAAGTTCCAGGATCGCAATGGCGAGCCTTGCGAGCAGGGGAAGAACGCGGATCGTGATTACCTCGCAACTGTCGTCACCCGGCTGAACCCGCAATTCACCCCGTGTACACAACGGGTCCCGCCGGAGTGCGGATGGCCACCTCCGAATACTGTTCGCCCCCCGTTTTGCGTAGGCTGCGGACTGTGCAGAGATGGCGAAGTCTCGACGAGGGTTCGCCATGACCTGCCGAAAGCCGCTCAAAAACCTATCCTGAGCAGCGATTTCGCTAGGTCGAGAACACCTCGGAACCCCCCGCTTGCCCCCGCTGATCCCCGGTGTTTTCGGCCCAAAGTGACACTCAAAGTTGGACTGAACCCCCGCTAGCCCCCGCCAGATTCGGGGGCTGATCGGCTGTCTCCAGCCCGCTCGAATCACGAAACAGCCGTCGCCGCAAAGGAGAAGCTGTCACAGCGCTTCTCGCGTGATGTCGGCGTGTCGGATCGTCGACACGCAGACGACTTTTCGGCATCGGCAACCGCCATGCAATCGAGTCAACTGCCGAGCGCTGCCACCAACCCATACAAGCCCGCGACCGCCAGAGCCACCAAAGCAGGAGCCGCAGCAGTGGCGATGATCGCGCTGTGATGCTCCCGCAACATGGACGGGTTCGCGACGAGCGCCCACACCACGAACGCCACATAACCAAGCCCGCACACCGTTAGCGCCGTCACGGCCATCATGGCGTGCCGCAAACGGATCCTGCTCGTCCGTAGCGCCTTGCCGCACACGGCGATCAGCACAGCCCCAATCAACGCGATCTCAAACAGGTAGACGCCGATGTACCCCAGCGATGCCGAGTCGGTCAGCGCGAACTCATCAGAGACGGGCGTGCGCGCGGCTTCGCCGAGCCGAGACGTCAGTATCAGGGCAACAATCACCGCCAGTTGCACCACACTCCACACGGTTGCCGCGCGCTGGTATCGGCGCCGTGATGACTGCCGGTCCTGGGTCCTGGTCAGGGCGCGCAGGCCGATCATTCCGAGCAGCCAGGAAGCCACCGCCAAGAACGTAGTGACGATCAGGTCGGAGATGTTCTCCCCGAAGACCGCGGCGAGTGCTGGATCAAGGTGCCGGTCGCCGATTCGCGGCAAGCCTGCCATGCGGGAGATGACTACCGCGAACATAGCGAGGGTGAACAGGCGCGTGTCGGCATGCCAACGCCAGATGACGAGCCGAGCGGAAGCTACCACCAACACCAGGAGTATCGCTAGCACCACAATCGCAGTGTATTGGGCAAATCCGACATGATGCGGACTGTTCGCCCAGCGATCATCAAAATCGCAATCAAAAACCCAGCGCAGAACCGAACGAATCCGCTGCCGGGTTGTCGTTGGCCGCGTTGGCTTCATTCACAGCCTGTACGGCTTCTGTCATCAACACTTCCAGGTTCGTGCCGAGGACTTCGGCCACAACGGCGACGTCGTCCAGGTCGACGTACTTGAAGGCACCTTGCTCTAGTCGGCGGTACGTGGATTTGGTCATGTCGGCCGCGGTCCATACATCTTCTTGTGGTCGGTCGCCTCGGTGCCGAGCTATTGCGCGCCCTAACGCCCGGTTGATCTGTCCGCGCCGTTCCACGGTCTCAGAGTAACCCGGCGACCAGATCTGGAACTGCGGTAAGGGACTTTGGTCACCTGCGCGCAAACTCGCCGCGATCAGACCTTGCGGTACCCATATGGTGGGTACTACGCTCTGAAGGACCACATAAAGCGGACCATCATCCGCTTTATAACAACGCGATAAACCGGCCCACCGTCGGGGGAGGACCGTCAGACGCGGTATCTTCTGCGAGGTAAGGGGCCTAGACGTGGATCATGCAAGCTCGGGCTGAGAGCTAAACCAGTCAACGGCGCAGATCACGTCTTCCGCTCCACTCTGGGAGCGGGACCGATCCCGCGCGCCTTCAATCTTCTGTAGCAACGACTTAGTGAACCCTCACGCAGACGCAAGCGGAGAGGGGGCACAGCCGACGAAAACGCACCCGAGGACCGGTCATCCATGATCCACAACCCCGAACCAGACAACCGCTACCGCAGCTGCGAAACCCCACTGATCGCCACCGACGACATCCTGACAGACCGCGGCATCATTGTCCGCGCGCCACTCGGCCAGAAATCGGCATGGGACGACGGGCATGGTGAAATCTTCAAGGAAATCGGGCGGGTCACTGTCGACGCGACGGGGCTTGTTGAGCTGTGGCCGTACCTCGGTCTCGGTGCCGATGAGATGGCAGCACTACGGGGTTTCGGGATCGATGCACTCGAACAGGCGCCGACTCGTGTAGGTGGCTGGGATCAGGGCACCTGCACGACGCGCGGCCTGTTCTGGTGGTGCGCTATGTCGGTCCCGGTAATGACGGATGCGGAGTGCGACACCATCTTCAGAAGCACACCGCAGTTCCATGTCGACCAGGACCGGGCGTTCTTCGCCACCTATGCCGATGATGGCGCGACGGACCAGTTCGGCTCTGCCGCTTAACTGCGTCCTGTCGCACGCCTGCGACTGCGCGCGTCCTTCTTCGCATCCGCCGTGGGTTTGACCTCTACAGCCGTCGCCGCTGCCGCTGCCCATCCTGAGGAGTCGAGTCGCCGTTTCAGCTCGTTGGCCGCTGCCCAAAACGTGTCGATTAGCTCGGTATTGGGCAGTTCGGCTACTGGCGGGGGTGGCGGCTCAACGACCGCGAGGTCAGCCCACGTGAGGTATTGCGCGTTGACCATCACCTCTGTCACGGGGCGACCGAAATACTCTGAGACCTTGTGCACAACCTCCAGGCTGGGTTGAGCGCCGAAATCTCGCCAGGACCTGATGACCGATGCCGCGAACCCCGCGTCCTTCGTGAACGCGTGGTGGCTCAGGTCGCGGGACTCTATAAGCCCACGCACATACCGCCACCATCGTGTTTCTTCCGCCGCAGGGGCTTTGTCATCCACGGTTGGACCTTTCGTGTGCACCCAACCCGCACGCCGGTAGACGGTCAGGGCTGGTTTGATCTGCTGATGGTATCGGCACGGCGGGCAAAACACTATGCCGCGCGCACAAGCATGCCTGGGTACTAAATCACGTTTAAAGCATTTCTGCTGGTCAAGCGGTTGCGATCCGGTAACGGACTATTCGGGACAGTGTCATGTCCGCGCCGTTGTCACTGAGGGTGTTGCAAGCTAAACTATTGCTTGCAGACAAGACGCGCTCTAGTCTGCGTCTACGCAGCAAAAAGCCCGCCCCCACTGGCATGGGGACGGGCGCAGACCTCACAGGAAGCGACCCCGTGACATGTCCAACACAGATCATACGACGCTCACCAGCATCGCCCAGATAGTGCAAGACGCCATCGGCTGGGCCAACCCCAACAACCCCTCCGACATGGGCACAGTGCTGCTCGAACTCGCACGTGTCGTCACCAGACAGGCACGCACGATCGATTCCCTCCTCGAACGCGTCTCGGACACCGAAACCCGCGTCAACGAACTCGAATGCGCCGCAATGGTCGCGCGCCGCGCAGAGATGGGGGACCTGTGAACGCCTTCCGCGGACTCGTATACGCGTTGCTGGCTGAGCTGATCGCCGTCATCTTCGGCGCGTTCTTCGGTGCCGTCCTGTACTTCGCCTGCGGGGGCAACTGATGACCAGTCAACTCGTTGGCCACCTGTTGGCAGAGACGATCGAACCCGGTAGTCCCGCTTGGTGGTCAAAAATGTCTGCCTCAAAGGTGGGTGCCGTTCTCGGCCTGTCGCGGTGGGATTCACCGTTCTCGACGTGGCACAAGATGGCGGGCAACGTCCCGCCTGAACCGCAGAACGACGAGCAGGCGCGCGGGCACTACCTCGAACCCGCTATCCGTGCGTGGTTCGCTGACCAGCACCCCGATTGGGATGTGCGCACAACCGGCACGTGGCAGCACAACCAGCGAGACTGGCAGATCGCTTCACCAGACGGTGAAGTGTGGATTCCGTCCGATGTCGCCACATCGAAGCGACTCAGACTGCTGGAGTGCAAGACCGACGCTGAACCAGACCCCGAATGGGGTGTTGAAGGCACCGGTCAGATTCCATCCGGATACCGGGCACAGGTCATGTGGACCATGGACACAATCGGCGCAACCACAACACATGTCGTCGTGCTAAGCGCCTACCTCACGTTCCGCGAATACGTCGTCCACTACGACGCGAACGAAGCCGCTGCCATCCGTGCACGCGTCGCTGCGTTCATGGACACCCTGCCGACCGGGAAGAACCCGCAACTTCCCGACCTCGATAACCACGCCGCCACCTACCAAGCCGTGCGCGCACTCAACCCGAACATCATCGACGAAGAAATCGACCTGTCGGAACACACCGCGCTGCGTTACCTCAACGCCATCGACGCGGAAGCAGCGGCCATCGCCGAAAAGATCGGTGCCACAGCCCAACTCGCGCAAGAAATGGGCGACAGCCGCTACGGCCGCTTCCAGAAAGTCAACATCGCACGCCGCCAACAGAAACGCGGCGGAACCCCATACATCACCCAAACCGGGAAACGCCCCGACCTCCAGGAAGAAGCAGCGGCATGACCACGCCAGGTACAGAAGTAGCCAAGAAAGACAACACACCTCGCGGCATGATCGCCGAATACAAGACCGATTTCGCGCAGGTCATGCCGAGTCACATCCGCCCGGAAACCTGGGTTCGGATTGCACAGGGTGCCTTGAAGAAGGGACGTAAGCAAGGCGACTGGTTCGAACTGGAGATCGCCGCAGCAAACAACCCCGCGGTCTTCATGGCCTCGCTGCTCGACGCCGCCCGCCTCGGCCTCGAACCCGGCACTACCGAGTACTATCTGACGCCCCGCAAGGTCAAAGGTCGCCTCGAAATCCTCGGCATCGTTGGCTACCAGGGCATTATCAAACTGATCTACAACGCCGGATTCGTGTCCTCCGTCGTCGCGGAATGTGTGTACGAGAACGACCACTTCTCCTACCATCCGGGCCGCGACCGGTACCCCACCCACGAAATCGACTGGGACTCCGACAACCGCGGCAAACTGCGGCTCGTCTACGCGTACGCGCAGATGAAGGACGGCGCCTACTCGAAGGTCGTTGTCCTGAACCGCGCGGCTATCAACCGGATCAAGGAATCGTCGCAAGGCTCGTCCTCCGAGTACTCGCCGTGGGTGAAGCACGAAGACGCCATGTGGTTGAAGTCCGCGGTGCGTCAGCTCGCGAAGTGGGTGCCCACCTCCACTGAGATCCGCAACGATGCGAAGCAGGTCGAGTCCGAACGTGCCGACAATCCCGCCACGTTCACGGCTCCAGCACTGCACGACGCAGATCCGGTGTTGGAGGGCGAGTTGGTTGACGACGGCGTGACTGATGCGCCTTCGTCCTACTACGAGTCCGCCGACCACGACGGCATGTTCCCGCCCGACCCGGACGCGTAGCCGTGACAAGAAAGGTCCGGCTCGATGATGGCGCGTGGCTCGCTTACCCAACGAAGGGTGAGCGAGCCGGGGAGGGCGGCGACGCCTTCGGGGTCCGCTACTTCGGAAACACGGATGCCGCGGAACTCGCTGCACTCCACTTCGCTAATGACAACGACGGCTACCGCGCGGTGTACATGGCGCCCAATGAATCCATCTCGGAAGCAGAGGAACAGCGCGAGTGACCAGCTGGACGGAAATGCCTCTCGGATGCTTCGACGTCGAGTCCACTGGCGTATCGATCACGGAAGATCAGATCGTCACCGCGTTCGTTGGACGCGTCGACGGATCGGTTGTCCGGCGCCGACACTGGGTTGCGCAACCGAGTATCCCCATCCCCGCAGAGGCCACGGACATACACGGAGTAGACGACGAATACGTCCGTAAACACGGTCGACCACACAAAGGTGTCGTCACCGAGATCGTCAACGAACTGTATGCGTGTTGGAGCGAGGGGCGCGTTGTCGCTGCGTACAACGGTAGCTTCGATTTTTCTTTGATCGCCACGCATGCACCCGGTTTCGAGATCCGCGGCCCGATCTTCGATGCCTTCGTCGCAGACAAACACTACGACCGGTTCCGCAAGGGTTCCAGGAAGCTCTCCGCGGTGATGATCAACTACGGGATGCGTCTCGATGACGCGCACGATGCCGAAGCTGACGCGGTAGCAGCTGCGCGGCTCGCGTGGAAGCTGCCGCGCGTCTACCCAGAGTTGGCCCAGTACACAGCGGATGAACTGATGGCGAAGCAAACAGAGTGGTATGCGGACCAGGCGACGAGCCTCATCGACTACCTGAAACGCAAGGAGCTGCCGTACGCGGACGTGTCCACTGAGTGGCCGATCCGGAGAGTCGAGAAAGCACAAGCAGCGTGAACAATCATGTCAAGAGTCAGGTTCCGGTCCTCGGCAGTTACCGACGTAGGAAGCTGCGCGCGGCACGAGCTGCGCGCGGCATTCCGGCAATGGTTGATGCCGAACCAGTCCGCGACCATGTGCTCTGGTTGCGTGACATAGGTTTTACCGACACCGCGATTGGTGCTGCCGCAGGCGTCCCGCAGAAAACGATCTGGTTCGCGGGTGGGGGCGAGTTCCGTCAGATGCGGATCGAGCAGGCGGCCCGCATTAAATCGGTCACCCATGTACCAGTGCTCGCGCAAACCGCCATGCTCGTGCCCGCGATCGGTACCCGTCGCAGGCTCCATGCGCTCAATGCAATCGGGTATTCCAGCACGAAACTCGGTGAACTCCTCGGCGTCACCCAAGTCATGGCCAACCGGTACACGCACGTCGTACAGGTACGTGGCGCCACGTGGTCAACCATCAAGGACCTCTACGAAGAGCTTTCCGGCACACCGGGACCTTCACCGATCGCCAGACGGTATGCCGAACGCCACAATTTCGCACCGCCTCTCGCCTGGGAAGGCCGCGACATCGACCACCCGGACCATGAACCCGACCTTGGTGACGACAACGAAACTGGCGCCATCGACGAAGTCCTGATGGAGCGCATCCTCTCCGGCAAACACGAAGGCACGATCGGGAAAGCGGAACGGGAAGCCGTACTCAACCATGCCATTGAAAACGGTTGGGGCCGAACAGAGCTTGCGCCCATGCTGAATCTCAGCCGCGAATCCGCTGACCGCGCACTGGTCCGGCACCGCGACAAACTTCGGAAGGCGGCAGCATGACTCGCTCGCCACGAGCATCGAAAATCTATCGAATCCGCAAATCACGCGGCGAACCAGCCACCATGCCAATCGCGCTCGTCCGCCGACGAATCGAAAACCTGATGGCGCTCAACGTCACCCGGCAAGCAATCGCGCACGCAGCCGGAATCGACATTCAAACCGTGCACCACATCTTGAACCGCAACACAGACCACGTCCGGATCGAGATAGCCGCGAAAATCTGGAAGGTCGACCACAAACCACACCCAGCCCAAAAACTGGTTTCCTCACTCGGTGCCCGCCGCCGCGTTCGCGCACTGAACGCTATCGGCTGGCCCACAGCAGAACTCGCCGCACGACTCGGCCTCTCCACAAACTTCGTGCTGAACGACTCGCTTCGCCGCCCACACCTTATGTATTCGCGCTGGGCGGAGATCCGCGACCTATACGAAGAACTGTCAGGCACACCCGGACCGAGCCAACAAAGCGTCACTGTCGCGAAACGCGCCAAGCACCCATCGCCCCTCGCGTGGGACGGCCGAGACATCGACCACCCACACACACAACCCGACTGGGCCGCGATGGGCATAAAACTCACCGACCGCCCCGTATGCGGCAACAACCACGAATACACCAAAGAAAACACATACCGCGGGTCAGACGGCACCAGGCAATGCCGCAAATGCCGACGCGCAGCCAAAGCGCGACAAGCTGCCCGCAAAAAAGCCGCTGCCTGAGTTACGCCAACCAACTGAGCCGAAAGGCGAAAGGGCCACACCCATGCCGAAAGACGCCACGAGACACGAAAGTCCGGTTAGACAAGCCGATTATGCTGAATGCAATGAGACTTACTGGGGATCCGATTTGATTCCGACCCCCTAACGCAGTTCGGTGCGCTCCAGTTGCCAAGGAGCGCACCGAACAAGCGCCGTACGCACCGCAAATGCGTACGCAGCCGGGTAATCATGTCCGACCCCGGTTCGCATCAAGTGTATCGCCCGGAGGGCGTATTTACAATGTTGATCACGCATAACCCTGCCATGGGAGACGTCTCCCAAAATGGTGGTGCCGCATGAGCGTCCAAGCAACCCGATGGGCTGCGCGAAAGGTGCTCATCGAAGACGGCACCTTGAAATGCCTTCTCATGATCATGGCCGACGCCGCCGGTTCCCGCGGCGAAGGGGTGTGGCTCTCCCAGGAAACGCTGGCCCTGCGAACAGGGTTCACCGATCGCACCATCCGCCGGTCACTCGAAAAGCTGAAGGACCTCGGCTTGATCCGACCGGGGAACCCCGAACTCGTTGCGCACCTTCCCAAAGATGAGCGCCCCCTTGTCTGGAACCTGGTCCTCTCGCGCACGATCGGCCAAGGCGAGGTTCCGCGCACCCCGCGCAAACTGACCCGAAAGACCGCCACAGGACCGGACACTGAGTCCACGAAGGACCGGACTTTGAGTCCAGAGGGACCGGACACTGAGTCCAAAACCCCCGGACTCAGTGTCCTACAAAGCGTTAATGAAGCGTTAGTAGAAGGATGCGGCGATTCCAAAGCACGCCAATCGCCGCTTCTCAGCGTCGTCCCCGAACCAGTCGAAGCAGCAACAGAAGCAGCAGACCCCTTCGAAGATTTCTGGGACGTCTACCCCAAACATGCGAAGCGCGACGAAGCCCGCACCGAATGGGACGACGCAATCGCGAAAGGCGCCGACGCCCAGGCCGTGATCGACGCAGCCCGCCGATACGCCGACGACCCCGAAACGCGACGGTTGATGAACTCGCCCACCGAACGCCGGTTCATCCCATTCGCGCGGTCATGGCTGAAAGACCGTGCCTGGAAAGACTGGGGCACCCAACTCCGCGCGGTCTCCGGCGACAACTACGGCACACCCGCAGCTCGGCCGTTCAACCCCAACTGGCAAGAGATCTGAGGCACCCAATGAGCGACGACACCATCCGCTACGACTTCACCGCCGAACAAGCCGTCATCGGCGCCGTGATGCTCGCCCCCGAACAGACTGCCGCACACTTCCTGGCCATCCGACCCGAAGACTGGTACACCCCCGTCTTCCGCGACACCGCCGCGATCATCCGCGGCCTCATGGCCGACCGCAAACCCATCGACCCGACAACCGTCCTCATCGAAGCCCAAAACCGTGGCCTCGCAGGACGAAAGATCCCACCCCTCGCGCTCATCGAAGCCCACCAAACGGCAGCAAACCCCGCCTCCGTGCCTGTTCTCGCCGAACGGATCCGCAACCTCTCCGCCGCCCGGAAACTCTCCGACACCGGGCTGCGGCTCGCGCAACGCATGGACAGCGCCTGGACGACCGGCACAGACCGCGCCGACATCGACGCCGCCATCACCGAAGCCCGCCGCGCCTGCGACGAAGCCGAACAAATCGCAGCCGACCCCACCAGCAACCCGCCAACCCCGATGGGTGACTTCCTCGCCCAACCCTCCAACCACGACTGGATCGTCCCCGGACTCCTCGAACGCATGGACCGCATCGTCCTTACCGGCGGAGAGGGGACCGGCAAGTCGGTCGCTTGCACCCAAATCGCGTGCACGCTCGCGGCCGGGCTGCATCCCTTCACCGGAAACCCCCTCGGCGCAGGCGGACACCAAGCCCGTGTTCTTGTCGTCGACTGCGAAAACTCGCCCACCCAATCCCGGCGCCGCTACAAGTGGGTCACACGCATGGTCAACGACCGCAGAACAAACCACGGACTCAGCCCCGTCGACTGGAACGACACGATGTCCATCGAAATCCGGCCTGCCGGCATCGACCTCCGAACAGGCGACGACACCGCATGGCTCGAACGCGCCATCGCCGACACCAACCCCGACCTGTTGGTCCTCGGCCCCCTCTACAAGCTCCACCGCATGAACCCCAACGATGAACAGCCCGCCCGAGACGTCGTATGGGTACTCGACGGACTGCGCGAACGCTACGGGTTCGCACTCCTCACCGAAGCCCACGCAGGCAAATCCACCACCGGAGACGGACGCCGCAACATGTCCCCGATCGGCGCCAGCCTGTGGCTGCGGTGGAGCGAATTCGGATTCGGTCTGGCTCGTGCAGCAGATGATCCGGGTAAAGGCCGCGCAGAAATCGTCGACGTCGTGTCCTGGCGCGGATCCCGCGAAGAACGCGACTGGCCCGCGAAACTCCAGCACTCACACATCCTGCCGTGGATGCCCGCAGACCCCGAGTACTACGAACAAGTGCAGCGCACCCAATGAGCGCCCCACCACCCGAATGCGCAGGCCACGTCATCGTCTCGGTTGTCGAAGCCTACGAACGGAACTGGCCGCACCTGAAACCACCAATGTTCCGCGCCCAAGACGTCCTCCCACTACTGCACGGGAACGACCGCGAATACAACGCCGCATCGAAACTCCTCGACAACGAACGAGTCCACTACCCAGAAGGACAAGAACCAGAATGAAAGACCTGAAACTACTCACCAGCAACAGCGTCACCACTGCTGAACTCGCACAGCTCGACGAATTCACCACAACCCTGGCGCAGGGATCCGCACTCAAAGACATGCTGCAAGACCTCGCCCGCCGCATCCAAGCAGGCGAAGACGTATACCTGGCATTCACGCACGGAAAAGCCGCATAACCGGGTTTGACACCGCCAATACCGTTAAAGCAACCGAACAATGCGAGGTGTCGGAAAACAGCAAGCAGCGTAAGTGGACCGACAGTCCACTTAGCTCTAGACGCAGTTTCCTCTGACGGCCTCTGTAAGCCTCGAAATCCCTCGACCCAACTACGTACACGTTTCCCGCCTGAAAATCGCTTCTGCCCGCTTCCCCGTCATCAGTAATGAGGTCTCTAGTTTGTCTGCTCGATTGACTCAAACCGAAATCAACACCGGTTGGTGGAATGTGAATTGCTGTGACGGGAAGTTCCGCGGGCTGGCGGTCGCTCATTGTGCGGCTTGCTGCGAGACGTTCAGTTCGTCCACAGGTGCGGATCGTCATCGCCGGTACGGGAAGTGTGTGGATCCGGCGTCGGCTCGTAACCGGGCTGGCGAGTTGGTGTTTCAGCGTGTGGATCGGGTGGGGTATTCGTGTTGGTCGTTGGCGGGGGATGTGGAGATCGATCGATCGGAGTGGGCGGCGTGATGCGTATCGGGTCGCTTTTCTCTGGCGCGGGCGCGCTCGATCTGGCTGCGCTGGAACTGTTTCCGGGCTCGTCGATGGCGTGGCATTGCGAGGTTGATCCGGCCGCGTCGAAAGTGCTCGCGCACCACTGGCCGGACGTGCCGAACCTGAAGGATGTGACCGCGGTTGATTGGTCGCAGGTGGAACCCGTGGATGTGTTGACGGGCGGATTCCCTTGCCAGGACGTGTCGACGGCTGGTTTGCGTGCTGGTTTGACTGATGGGACGCGTTCGGGTTTGTGGTCGGTCATGCGTGACGCTGTCGCTGTTTTGCGCCCGCGCTGGGTGCTTATCGAGAATGTGAAGGGGTTGCTCAGTGCCGCAGCCATTCGCGGAGTGGAATCCGCAGACGATGACCTGGGAGACCGGGCAGGCCGACCTGTTCTCCGGGCGCTCGGAGCTGTACTCGGAGACTTGGCCGATGTCGGGTATGACGCGGCATGGGCGTGCGTACGAGCTTCCGACGTGGGCGCCAGTCATCAGCGAGCGAGAGTGTTCATCCTCGCGTTCCCTGCCGACGCCGACCGCGCGGGACTACAAAGGCCAGGCGAACGGACCGGGTCGGACGCGGCAAGGGCGGCCACGCACAAAGGGCGACGACACTCTGCCGGACGCGATCGCGAACATGTAGCGCTGCTGCCGACCCCGCAGGTCGCTGACGTGACAGGCGGACACAAGACGCGATCCGGCGCCCGGTCGAACGAACTGCTGTTGCCCGGTCTCGCCGAGGCGTACACGGCGGGGGCACTGCTGCCAACTCCACGCGCTTCCGATGGCACGAAAGGCGGCCCGAATCAGCGGGGTTCGAGCGGCGATCTGATGTTGCTATCCGCTGTTGCACAACTGCTTTCGACGCCGCTAGCCCGCGACTATAAGGGCGTTCCGGGTGCCGATTTCAATTCGGCGAACCTGTGCCGTGACGTGCGGGACATGGGCTCTCGATGGGGGGCGTTCGGGGCGGCAATCCGTCGTCAGGAGTTGCTGTCGCGGCCTGTCCCGCCGCCTACTGAACCGAATTCGAGAGGCAACCAACGGTTGTCGCCGGCGTTCGCGGAATGGATGATGTTTTGGCCTGCCGGTTGGGTGACGGATCCGGCGATCGGGTTGTTTCGGAGTGATCAGTTGAAAATCATTGGCAATGGGGTGGTTCCGCGGCAAGCGGTAGCGGCGTTCGACTACCTGATGAGCGTGCAGGCGGTGGCGGCGTGATGGATGGCGTTATGCGGCTATGCGCATCAACCGAGTTGACGGTGGTGGTGTGGGAGGACGACCGCACTGGGACGACGGTGCACCTGTTCACCGATCATGGCACCGCGGTCGGGTGGGCTTGGGAGACAGCGCACGAGAACCTTCGCCACGGCGGGGTTGATGTCGAACGGTCTGACGATGGCGAGCTGTGCATCTCGTATGGGCTCGAATCGGATTGTCTGCGTGTGATTTCCGCTGTGGAGGTCGACGCCGAACTGAAGGAAGCAGCATGAGGCGTGAATGGTGGGTGATCCGCGAGTTCGGGTTCCGCTACTGGGTGGCATACGTTTTGGTGCGGCTCGCTCACTCGGTGAAGGACACGACGTTTCATCAGGTGGTGAAGATTCCGGATGGTGCGCACGTCATGATCTACGCGGACGCGTGGGGGTCCGGTGTTGGCAGCACTGTGGGTGTGCAGTGGGAACACGACGAGGCCAAACCAGGGCGGCCCGTGCTTCGTGAGTTCGACGATATTGATGCGGCACTCGATTGGGCACACGGAGACGAGGAAGCAGCATGACGGGCATCTGGCTGACCTCGGATATCCACGTCGCCCATGCGAAAGTTTCGGAGCTGCGTGGTTTTTCGTCGACCGATGAGCATGACGCCGAATTGGCGCGATGTTGGGATGCTGTGGTGCGTCCGGTCGATCAAGTCTGGCTGCTTGGTGACGTGACCGGGCGACGCGGTGACGAGGCACGGGGTTTGGAGTGGGTTGCGGCTCGTCCTGGCATCAAGCATCTGATAGCCGGTAATCATGACCCTTGCCACGGCATGCACACCGAAGCGCACAAGGTGTTGCCTCGATATCTCGAAGTGTTTGCGTCGGTGCAGCAGTCCGCGGTGAGGAAGATTGCCGGCGAGCGGGTGTTGTTGTCGCACTTCCCGTATTCAGCAGACCACACGACAGAAGCCCGTTATCCGGAGTGGCGGTTCCCTGACACCGGTCGATGGCTGGTGCATGGACATACGCATTCGACTGTGGCGCAGCGTGGTCGTGAGCTGCATGTCGGGTTGGACGCGCACGACTTGAAGCCGGTGTCGCTGCATTGGATTGAGGAACGAATCACGAAAGGGCTCACAGCATGAGCGACACCGAAATGACCGAAGCCGACCTTGTCGCGTGCGAATGGTCTGACTACCGCAAGGAGTACGGCGCCAGTCGCGATCCGTTGAAAGCGGCACGCCAAGCGTTCATCGCTGGGTGGGAAGCCGCCCGCGGCAAGAGCTTCGAAGGTGGGCCGCTGCGATGACCGAACACGTTGTGTCGTCGCTCGACGAATGGCAGGCGTTCGCCGACAACGAAGATGAACCGCGCGCCCAACTGATCGGTGACCTCGCTGACCAAATCCGGGCACGGTTCGGCGCGAACAAGCATGCGGCCGTGTGGTTGACGGAAGAGACCGAATGGGATCGGCCGGGCTGTGATTGCTGCGGTGACGACGCCGACGTGCACATCGTCATCGACTGCGGCCACGACCAGGCGCGCATCCGTAGCGGCTGGGATGACCCGGCAGAACGTCTCGCGGTCTGGCTTGATGAGCCGCGCCGGCAAGCGGAACAAGCCGCGGCGAAGGCAGCCGAACAGGCGGTGCATCGGGAACGTTCGGCCGAGTTCGATCAGACGGTGTTGCGGCCGATCGCGGACGCGATGCAACAGGTCGAAGCTGAAGGCTACGGGAACGACCAAGAGTGGCACGACAAACTGATGAACAAGCTCGGAGTGCAGGGGTACTGATGACGTCACGCACTTACCGCATGGCAGATCACAAAGGTTGGGGCGACGCCATGTTTTGGTTCCGCAATCCCGACGAGGACGGCCGCGGCACGGTCCACGGGCATCTGCGTCAACGCCCACAACCAGGTGACCGGATCGTGTGTCCGATGCAGTCCGGTCGGAACGCGATCTTCGAAGTCCAGGTGGACGGCAACAGTTACCCATTCGACCCACCAGACCAGTACTTCGTGAACGTCGCGTTCGTCGACTACGAGGAGAAGCAGGCAGCATGAACAGGGAAGAGTTGGCGCGCAAACTGTGGGCCGCGATTGAAGACCTCGACGAGAACGACGGATTCGTACTCACCGCATGCGAAGACGCGTTCACGTTCACCCGGCTGCGGGCAGCGGGCTACTCCGATGCCTATCTGGACGTGGAGCCGTTGAACATTCCCGACGCGCGTGCGGAACTGCAACGGCTGGGGGTGAGGTGCGTCGAATTGGAACAGCGAGTCAAGACTCTCGACGCTGAAACCGCGACCAAGCAAGCGCGCCTGGACGATCTGAACGCAGCCATCGCGAACGCACTCGGGAGGGCGGGGTGAGCGCGGCTGAGCAGGGCAGATAGCGGGAGTTGCGTTTGCGATCAAAACTCTTGTTTGTGACATAAACTGAGTGTATGGTGGGTTTAACCCCGCACCCCCTTAGACCAGTGAGGACAAGCAGATGGCAACCGAAGCTCCACTCGCCGACTACGTGATAACCGGCTTCGAAACCCGCTACTACTCACCGGTTCCCGAGGTCCAAATGCCCGGCGGCACCTGCTGGCACTGCGGCACCGCAATCGCGATCTGCGTGCAGATCCGCCACCGCCAAACCGGCGAAACCCACGAAATCGGCAGCACCTGCGCCGAACGAGTCGGACTCGACGTCACGGAACTCAAAAAGATGCTGCGCGACCGGTATGCGACTATGCGGGGAGAGCGTGCAGCAGCGGAACGCCGCACCTACCAGCAGGCGCGCGAGGAAGAGTTCGGCGCCCACGGCACCGAATCCCGATTCATCAGCGGATGCCGCTGCGCCCGCTGCAAGACCGTCGCCCCGCACGGCACCGAAACCCGCTGGCATGCAGGCTGCGAATGCCTGGACTGCGTCGAAGGCGTGCTTGCCGCGAAACCGGAAACCTATTGGATCGTCGACGAATACCGCGTGCTGATCGACTTGGCTACTGGCCGCATCGCCAACGCTGAGATCGTCAACACGCAGTACGGGCACAGCTGGTGTGTCACGAACGAACACGGCCGCAAAGTGTGGATCGCTGTCGGACCGGCCCGACGCAGCACCCAAACCAAGAAAGGCTATGTGGAGGCGCATGCCCCGATGCTGGTGGTCGGCGGACGCGACTGGGACCGCCCACGGATGGTTCTTGGTGAGCCGCTGGCCGATCGGTGGGGCGAACCCATCTACCGGCCCTAAACAACCACGCCGCGCCCGGTCATGCCGGGTGCGGCGTTGACTTTGGAGATGCAATGACCATCGATGACGCTGTCGCCCGCCTCACCGCGGGACTCGACGAAGACGAACAGATCGCACAAGCAGCGGCGAAACGCGCTGGCGAATGGCGGGTATTCGACGGCTCAGTCCGCGGTGAACCGTTCTACCCAGCAGACCCCGAATACGGCATCGACGCGGGCGGCGAAACCTGCATCGTCTACGACGAGGGCTACCCGCTGCGGGCCGAAGCACGACACATCGCCCGCTTCGATCCGAAGACACAGCTGCGTCGGGTGGAGGTGCTGCGGGAGGTCATCGCCAAGCAGAAGCTATACAGCTCAGCGACGTTCCCGGACTTCGAAGGCGGCTACTCGACCGCTCTGGACGACGTGGTTGAACTGCTGGCCTCCATCTATACCGAGACCCCCGACGAGACGGAGAAGCCGTGAGCGAGTGTAGCGTCGGCCGCTGAAATCGTCGCTACAGGTTGACTGTGAGACTAGCCGGGATTGGGGAAATTCCACATGGCCGATATCGAACCGACCGATGGGGTCGCGTCACTCGACGCCAGACGCGCGGATTACGAAGCTGAACTAGCGAGGTTTGAGAAAAAGCGAGACGAGTTGGTAGACGAGCATCGACGGCGTTCCCTGATGCTGGCGCAAGATGCACGTGCGGTCATCAAGAAATCGAAGCTGACGCGCCGCTTTGGTCTCGTCTTTACCCTGTTTCTTGCGCTTGCAACTTTAGTTCTGTCGTGGGTTGCGGGGTCAATATTAGGTTTTTTCGCCGTAGTGATCATGGTTTCAATGGCCGCGTTCCAGTGGGTGAGAGGCAGTGAACTTGTCCTCGACGGAGAGGCTGTTCTTGCAAAATTGGAAGTGTATGCAGCACTTGAGGAGATAAAAGGCCCAGACGATTTGCTTGGCCTGTTGAAGCTGAATCGCCGACAGATGGATGCCTATGACGTCGCAGCGCGGAGGCAAGGTAACGCCTCCCACTGGGCGAGTCTGGCCGCGATGACGGTTGGCCTTGGAATCGTCGGCCTAGGACTGTGGATTGCGGTGACCGCTGAAACAGATGCAGCGAAGTATTCCGCGGCGATAATCGCTGGTGTGGCGACCGCTGCCGGTAGCTACATTGCCCGGACATTCATACACGTCCACTCGACCACCCAAGAGCAAGTCCGCTTCTACTTTGAGCAGCCGCTGGTTCAGAGCTACATGCTGATGGCGGAACGTTTCATTGCCCAGATGCCAGAATCCGAGAGGCCAGCTCAGTTCGTGAAGCTCGTAGATTCGGCAGCCTCGCAGGCGGCCATGGTTCCTCTCCGTCGAGTTGGCGCGCAACCGATTCCAGAATTACCGCCCACGCCTGCAAGCGATACGATTACAGCGGATGACGATCGTCGGTCGAATCGGTAGCGTCCCACTGGTTCCGACAAGAAATTCCGGGTTTGACTCGCCCGCGATAATAGATATGTGAGTGAAAGCAGCCGCGATATCGTCGACGAAATCGACGCGCTAGTCGACACGCAAATGCGGCAGGAACGCTCCGGCTACGATCATTCGATCAACCAGGACGACTGCCCACACTCCTGGTGCCACGAAAAATGGCACGGGCTGGCGATCACCCGACGCATGAGGGAAATGCGATCGAAATGGCATTCCAGCGTCCACTACTACGAAGACGAACGACGCGTCTCCGACGATGTAGTCGCCGAACTGGATGCCTACCGGTATGACGAAGACGACTCCGAAGTCATCTGCCCTGGCTCAAGCTTCGTAGGCGAATTCACGCCACCCGAACCACGGTCGAGAGGTGATCTCGGCGACGGATACCCGTCAGCGTCCGAAATGATCAATGCCGCAGTGCAGCTGTATGGCGACCTGTTCACGGCGTCTACGGGCATACCCGCACTTCCCGACTGGTGCGGCGATCCGGTGGACGGGCGCGGATGGACATTCAGCGACGTCGATACTCTGCGCCGCAGTGTGCAGCAGTTGCGGGCCATAAACTCATGGCCGAACCCGTTCCTGCCCGGTGAGCGGCCACAATCGAACGAGATCGAGTTCTACGGTGGCCCGCGACATCGGGAAACGCTCACTG
This sequence comes from Nocardia sp. NPDC049707, assembly GCF_040674855.1. NCBI lineage: Bacteria > Bacillati > Actinomycetota > Actinomycetes > Mycobacteriales > Nocardiaceae > Nocardia > Nocardia sp. NPDC049707. The sequence continues at coordinate 44,368 of NZ_JBFANN010000020.1, forward strand.
TCGACGACGTTGCCCGACTGGACGTTATCCGGATAGTGCCGCCAGTCGCCTTCACGGTCGCGGACTTCGACCCCAGCAACCTCATTGTCAACATGCCTACACCCATCGAATACCGGCGCACCGGCTGGAACGCTGAGACTCGTCGTTGGGTGTACAGCACTGAGAGTGATTGGCGTCCACAGTGCGGTTACTGCCGTCGACAGCCTGTACGCGACTTGGACGACAAGTACTGCCAAGACTGTGTACGGGACCTGATCGTCGCTGAAAGTCACCGCGAAGGCGTCAGATACGCACAACAGCACGGCATTCAGCGCCCAGTCGTTGCCACTCACGAAAGTCACATTCGCGGAATGGATCTGGAGATGTTCCGGATTCACGTCATCGACTGGCCAGACGACCAAACGCACCGACTTTTGCGGCAGCGAGCTTTGCTCGCCGGTCACCCACTCGAATCGTTCTACGCCAACCCCGACAGCACGGAGCAAGCAGCATGAGTATCCGGACGGAAGCCTACGAGACCCGCGTCAGCGAGAAATGGTTCATCGCCGTCTCGGACCTGAGGCTCGGTGACCTGCGGGCCGTGATCTCCGCATGTGAAGGGATGCCAGACGGAGCGTTCGTGGAGGTCGGCAAGTTGACAGCGAGCCCCGATAGGGAACGCGTCTCGTTCGGCAAAGTGCTGGTTCGATCGGAGCAGGCCGCGTGAAGCATGCCGAATTGCCGCGTGATCGTATGCAACTCACGATCGGCGAAATGGAAATCGGGGAAACCGGATACACGAACCTCGCAGCATTGTTCGTCGATCAGGAACGACGGCTTTGGCTACACCCCTCATGTGACGTCACGCGCGAACCAACCACATACATAGTGCTCGACGACCGCACCATGCCGATAGGTCGTGGCGCAGACGGATATGTCGTCACGTTGAAACCCCGCGAAATCGTCGGACGCGGAACACCACGCGTCGGATCCATCCCGGTCGCTGAATGGTTGACAGCATGAGCGACGATGACCGGAAGCAACTCGCGGCCCGCGCACTCGCCTGGGCGAAATCGAACGACGGTGGACGACTCGGAGTGTGGTGGCCATGCGGCAGCAAAACCGGCGACGGCTCCCAACCAATCATGTCCGTCCTATGGGACCACGGCGGAACAGGCGAACTCGGCGTGTTCTATGACGAGGAATCCGCAGACGACATGGAAATAATCTGCGACATCTTCAACTGGGCACTCGAAGAACTCGCACCAAGCGAACGCGGATTCTACGGGCAACGCACCTACCTAGCCGACGAGGAACAAGCAGCATGACCGCGACTGAAAGCGCTCTCGTTTACCGCGGATGGCCGCGCCTCTGCTACGACATGATGTACAAGGTCAGCGGAGTCGACGGCCTACCAGAGAAGTACGAAACCCTCCGCGCGCACCTTGAACACGCACTCACAGGCACCCGCAACACGACACCAGCGCGCGTGTCCGAAGACCTCGCCGCCGCGCTCATCGCTGACACTTCGATCCTCGACCTGTTCGTCGAATTGCACGAATTGAACGCGAAAGTCACAGCAGAGGAAGCGGCAACCGCGGCAGCGTATAGGCGCGCCGATCGCAGTCGCCCAACCGTCGCCGAACTCCTCAACAGGGCTGGCGAAATCATGGAGCAATCCAACGGAGTCTGCCGCGGCCACTTCTTCGACTCGCAAGCTGGCACCTACACGGCTTGGGGTGCCATCTACAAAGCGGTCACTGATGGCCCGTGGGTTGTGCGCCACAACGGCCGTGTGATGTGGCCTGGCTGGGCTGACCGTTGGATGCAACGCGCGGACGAATTCACGTTGCAGGCGTTGGGAATCGACATCACCGGGCGTGACGTCGACTTCTACGACGGCCTGTTCGTGGATGTGCCGGAAACGATGGTGTGGAACGACGCGCCAGAACGAACGAAAGAGGAAGTCGCAGCCATGCTGCGGCAGGCAGCAGTCTTGGCGGGGGAGAGGGAAGCAGGATGACCGATACCTGCACGACGTGCGGTAAACCCGCGGATCCGCACCCATACCGGCACCCCATCACACTGCGGATGACAGTCAGGAAGCCTGAACCGGCTGCGATATACCAGCCTCCAGCGTGCTGCGGCGAGGTCTGCGGGTGGGCCGAGCGCGCCGGTTTCTGGGTTTGTGCGAGGCGGATCAACCACCGGTACAGCGATGCTGGTGAACCCGTGGATCAAGACGGCAACACCGAGTGGCAAGCGCAGATCGTTGCGGCCCGCCGCGCCCACCCAAGCCGAATGATGGGATAGCCATTGAACGCTGAAGACATCCGCCGCGAAGCCATCGAGCGGATAGCGCGCAAGATGTTCGGCATCGATCCGCGCGAGCGCGACCGCTGGGAATCAGCGTATCTGGCGCCCGAGGTCCGCGACCACTACCGCAAGTACGCAGGCATGTTCGTTGATGCTCTCGGTGACCTGCTGCCGACCGGCGCCCATTGGGGCACCCACAACGATGACTGCGACTGCCATGTCGACGGCCCCTGCGTGTACTCGAAAGACGAAGCGGCATGGCGCAAAACCATGGCACCCGACGACACACTCTTTCGCCGCTACATCACCACCTGGCAGCCGATCGAAGGAACCGAAGCAGCATGAATATCGCCGAACTGATCGCGAAATACGAAGACGATGACCATGAGATGTTCAACCCCGACGCCAAAGCCATCTACGGCGCCATCCGCCAGGCGTGGCGAGACCCTGCCAGCCGCAAGCGATATTGGCACGACTACGACGACCAAATCGAAGGTCTAACCAGGCTCGGCGCCTACATCGCCGTCGAGCTGGGGGCGCGCGCACGCGGTGAGGCAGCATGAAGCGGGAAACCGCACTCAGGCACATGAACCTATGCCTCGATGCTGCCGGACTCGGGCAACCGAACTCCGAACTGGACTACTTCGGCGAACAAGACGCTGAACAACTGTTGGAAAAAGCTGCCTGGTGGGCACAGATAGCGGAGGCACTGAAATGACCAACCTCGAACAACTCATCGCGGCCCAGAAAGCGAACGGCCGCGGGCTGCTTCGCATCGAGCTGCATCACCCAGACGGTAACCGGGTCAGCGAAATCAACGCGAACGTGAACCCGAACGACATGAACCCCGACCGGTTCCCGAACAGTGTCCTCAACACCGCAACCGACATGCTCATGCAGGCTGTACGCGCGTGGGCACTCGACGACCAGGAGAACGCTGCGTGAGCGTGTACACGATCCGTGTCGACGGCAGCGAATCCACCGGCCCCGAGGGTATCTATCTCGTGTGGGGCTACGACTGGGGTGGATACGATGCCCGCGAATGCGCGACCCTCGACGATGCTCTCCACACCTACTGGGCATGGGATGACAGCGACTACGGCGGTCCTGAATACATTGAAGGCCCAACCGGTGTCGTGCCCGCCAAGGATGTTGAAGCGTGGACGCGCGCCCAACGAGTCCGGTCGGACGAACGGTCCACCGCGTATCGTGCGTCGCTGTTCGGTCAGATACGCTATGCGGTCGAATTGCGTGAACTCGGTGGCAACACGGTCATCGAATTCGACTCAACTGAAGACCTTTCCGACGCTATCGGAATCATCGGCCGACTCAACCGGCCAGGACGCTGCCGCATCGTGCAGACAGTATTCACCGAAGACCGCGGATGGGTGACCGAACGCGTTGTCATCGACTGGGCGCCAACGAGCACGGAACAGCAGGCAGCATGAGTCGCTGGCAGACGCCTCGCACCCCGGACTATTTCCCGCGCATGAAATACCGGGCGCGGAAACGCCGCAAGCATATAGACCTGCAACTTCAACCCCCATCCTACGAAGAAGTGAGCGAATGGCTCGAAGCGAAGCGGCTTCGCGACCTGGATGACGTTGCCGCGGAACTCAGCATCGACCTTGACGAAGCGGCATGACGCGTCGACTGCTCGTCACTGGTAGTCGAGATTGGCACGACCGGAAGACGATTCGTGACGCGCTCGTGCAAGCATGGCGCGACCTGCAACCCGGCCCCATCATCCTCGTCCACGGAGCAGCCCGCGGCGCCGACCAGATCGCCGCCGACATCTGGGCCAGTGGCGGCCTCGAAGACGAGCCACACCCCGCCGACTGGAAAGGTGACGGCCGAAAAGCTGGGCCGATCCGCAACCAACACATGGTCGACCTCGGCGCCGACCTGTGCGTAGCGTTCCCGATCGGTGACGGCTGGTCCGGAACGAGGGACTGCATGGAACGTGCACGGAAGGCTGGGATTCCGGTCCGTGTCATAGCGACTGGCTAGCATGAGTGTGTGCCTATCAACCCGCTGCCGCCGCCCTCTTGGCCGAACCATATGCCGATTGGGTTCCGCGAAGAAACGATCTTGGCGCGAGATCTTCCGAATGTCGCGCCAAGAGCCCGCCTGAAGCGTCCTGAAGGAATGCACGGACCGGTGCCGGAGGAGGAGGCAACCCTCTTGCTTGACGCATACCAGAACGAGAGCGGCGCTTGGGTTGCCGTGATCGATGAGAAGGGCACTCGAACAGAGATCGAATACCGGCCGGAGGACCAGTTGCAGATCGGGTACGTCCTGTACGAGGAGGGGTAGTCAGCCGACTTCGCCGCCCCAATGCTCCACGTTGTAGGCGTCGATCTGTTCACGGCACTGCGGGCACAGAATCCCGCCCGGACCGGCAGGCCGTTCATCGCACTTGCTGCATAGCTTCTCGCTCACCTGCTGATGATACGGAACCAGGCGTTCGGTACAGTCATCACGTCATTAACCAGCACGTGCGGTTATTGGCCATTACCCAACGAAGCCCCGAACCGTGGATGGTTCGGGGCTTTGGTGTCTCCGGTCGCGCTTACTCGGCGCGGCCTGCCAGAAGATCAATCGCGAACTTGGCCAAGTGGTAGGCGCACAAGGTCGTTGGCCCGTCGCTCGTATCGTCGCCAGGCTGCACCAAGGCAACATCAGCAGGTTCATCACACACGTCACAAGTCATCGTCATCCCGCCGTTCCGCTCGGTCGAACACTTCCCGCAAGCCAGCCTCTATATCGAGCACCTGACCAAGGTCGGCGACAAACGCGTCATGCATATCTTGGATCCGACGATCGACCGCAGACTCATCCAATTCAGTCAATATCCGGCTCCTGATCATCATCCCAACGCCCGAACTGCTCAGCCGGATACACGATGAACGCCACATCCGCGGGTGTCATCCCCAAATCGCGGGCGATCCGCTTGACTGGGGATGGTTCGTCATCCGGGAGCGCTTTCCACGCAGACCACACGACCTGTTCGGTTTCGGTCAACGCTGGCATCTTCGCGCGCAGGATTTCCCGCAACTGGTTGATCATGTCCACCAGCAGGTCAGGTGTCGGCTCCGAAGGCGGGCGTCCGCCCTCGAACTCGATTTCGGCTGTGTGCGGCACCTGGAGCAGCGCGTACCCGATACGTTTGATGTCGTTCCGCGAATACAGCGGGGCATCGTCGGGGACTCGTTCAGTCACGACTGCTGCCTTTCCTGGAACAGGTCCAGTTGCTCACGGAAACCTTCCTCGTCAAAGTCGTTGCTGTCCCACCATTCCAACGCCTGGAGCACGTCCGCGATCTCATCGCGTCGACGTTCGACTTCGGCGATAGCGTCGAGAATGCCTTGGACTTTCTGGGCAACATCGTCCGCGTAACCCAAACCGGCGAGACGGTCACGGGCCGCTTCGAGGTCGCTCTGTACCCCGACCTCGATCAGGTCCCGGCTGTACAGGTAGTTGTAGCTTCCGCCGCTCATGCTGCTGATCCTTCCACGTCACCCCGCCGCAGCGCCTTCCGATACCAGTCATCCTCGGCCACGCAATCAGCCGCCAACTCGTCCAGGCTCACCGGCCTACCCTCATACTCGGTGGTGACACGCTTGTACACGCGATAAACAGGCCAATCCGGATGCTTCAAGGCTTCCTGACGAACCTCACCTGCGCTGCTGGTCTCCATCCACAACACGCCCTCATCGGTCAACATTTGCAGCCAACGAGTCCGCTCCCACTTGCCGTCACTCATCGTTCTTCTCCTGTCCGTGCGCGTCCACAGCTGCCCTGGAACGCCGCATCACCTCTGCGGCAAGGCGGATCTTTTCCTCGTCCGGCAATGCCTGATACGCGTGCACTCGATCGCGGATATCAGCGGCCGGAACCTTCTCGTTATCCATCTCGTCTCTCTTCTTCCTGCCGATGCTTCGGTTTCCGCTCGTATGTCTTCCCGGACGGTTTCGGTTGCGCCGCATTCGACGACCGCAACCCTTGCCGACGACGCCACGCAACAAGATCCGGACGTTCAGGCTGGCCGTGCTCGTCAGGCTCGGTCATCTGCCTTGCCCCAATGCCGCGTGTCCGGGTTCCATGCCCAGCCGTCGTGGTCGCCCTCCGCGAAGAAGTCCAGCGCGCGGAGGGCGCCCGCGCCGTAACCTGCGCGATTGAGCGCGTCGACTGCGGTCGCACCCGGCAACACTTCACGCTGGCCGGTCAGCCAGTAGAAGGTCCAGGACTCCACTCGGGTTTCGGTCATTGCTTGATCCTTATGTGTGGTGGGTGGTCTTGCGGTTGTGGGTCGCGCAGGGGTTGAACCTGCGTCGCCGCGGGGTAATCGCCGTTCCCGCGCGCTCTGCCACTGAGCTAACGACCCTTGGGCTGTGGCGTTGCGCGACGATCACTGCCAAATACGCGTAAACCGGTAGATGACGTCGCACTCGCCGTCTTCATCGCTCCGGATGGCCCGGACGGTGTAGGTGTCGGAGGATTCGAAGCCGAAACAGGCGTCGGAACTCATGCGGTCACCGCGCCCGATGGCTTCAGCGATGCATTCGAGCGCATGGGACTTGGTGATCGGGCGCGACTCGACTGTTGTCATCCAAGAATCCTGGTCCCATTCACGGAACGAGACGCTGTACTCGATAGTGGTGATCATGGTGGCCATTTGAATCTCCTTGCAGGTCAGGGCTTGATGTAAAGGTTGGTGCCTGGTTCGGGGAGCGTCGTTGATCCCCTCCGGACGCCGTTGTCCGGGAACCAGGCTCGAATTAAGCTAGGGGCAGCAGGGGCAAGGGTCGGTCAGGTGGTATCCGTGTCCGCAATCCGTGGTGCTCGCGATCTTTCGGCCAGGACCGCTGATGAAATAGTCGGGATACGCCTCCACGTCTGCGACCGTGATTCGACGAGCAAGCACCTCTGCGTGCGGCACCGGAATGCTGGCGTGCCGGTCGAACTGGTCTTCCACACCCTCGACGGTCCAACCCCAGATGAGTTTGCCGCACGAGCAGCGACCGATCAGGATGTCGCGGCCATCGAATTCTTTGCCCGGCTCGAAGGTGATACTGCAAACGGGGGTAGAGCTGGTCATGGTTGTGGCCCTTTCGGTGAAAGTTAGATCAGGCTGCGACGAGATGCGCGGTCCGCGTGTAGGCGCGCAAACCGCAGTTCAGCGCCGGATCGGTCGGCGCGTACGCGCACACCTGGATCGCGCGGTCGTGCTTGATGGTCCAAATCTGCTGCGGGTCAACACCCGTGAGCGCGAGGTACGCGGCCTTGACCCGCTTGCCCGCGTGGCTGGCGTAGCGGCGCCGGAAATCCTCATCCGCACCCAGGTTGGTCAGGTGGGCGCCGATCGTGACCAGGGCGCCCGACGCGATGGCTGCGGTCACCTGGGCGCCGTTGCGGAACCGGACGACCGCGCGGGCGATACGAGCGCGGAGTGCGCGGAATGCTGCGATGCGGGCGGCGCGTGCCGGGTTGTAGGTGGTGGTGGTCACGGTAGGCCCTTTCGGTGGTGGTTCCTGCTATGAGATAAGCGTACACCTTGTTTACGATGCAGACAAGAGTTTTGCTTAGAAACGCAATCTCGGCAATCTTGCGTGACCCTCGCCCGCTCTGCTCATCACCCCCTAAAACGACGAGAACCCCCGGACAATCCGGGGGTTCTCGCGTTCAGTGGGCCGTGTTACTAAGAATGCATCGCCACCGATCGCCCATCTCGCGTGTGCACCAGAATCGTCGGCTTCTCGAACGTCAGCAAGCCGTCCTGCCTCTCAATCATCTGCGTGCGCACGATCGCAAACACCAACCCGCTCTCGCCAACAGGTTCGGTCACCACATCCACGGTGGATGTGAATGACACCTCCACTGCGTCCGCGGCTGCCTGCCCAGTCATCGCGAACCACCCGAACTTCTCCGGCTCGCCGTCCGGCCCGGTCACCGCAAACCCGCGGCCCGCCAAACCCACCAACGGCACTTGGCCTGTTACCTGCGCCCGCGGTTGGGACACACGTCGCGGCGTACCCGAAGTCATGCCAGGCGCAACCCATTCCCCACCCTCATGGGGCACGAACACCACGAACCGTTTCTCGTGGCTTTCGAGTAGTACCGCCGCGATCTCGTCGCGGGCCAACACTGCGACCGGCGCAGCTGAGATATCGAGATCGTGCACCACGCCAGCGGCTACGGCCACGGCTGGATGCTCTAAAACCGCTGTCAACGGTCGCTCCCTTCGCTCGACGTCACGCTAGCACTGCAAGGCGACAGGCAGGCTTGTGTCTTCGCTGAAGTCAACTGTCACATGCTTGCCGATCATCGCCACGTAAGTCGTGAACTGGCTGATACTTCCGCCAGCTGAGCACTCGTAAAAGAACACCTCCGTCTTGTCGGGGTCGGTCTCCTTGCTACTGCCGAACGCCACTCTGGAGCCGTTCTTGTTCAGGACGTACTCAATGTTGCGACCATCGGGTCGGCCCGTGCAATGCACCTCGTAGCCGAACTGAATGGGTGCGTTCGCAGCAACGCCTGACTTCGATGGCGGGATCGCGTGCACAAAGCATGTGACGTGATCGGCCGCGAGATAGTCCAGTGGGACGGCTTCGGCTATCCCGGTGGCGAATATGCCGGTGAACGCGGCTGCGGCGATTGCGGCAACTATCAGACATGCAGTACGCATGACTCCCCTTGCATTGGTACGGATGACCACGGATCTAGTGGCCAGCACCGCGCCCGAAGTGCCGGGCGCGACGCAAACGACTAGTCGGCGACGGTGAGATAGAAGACCGACAGTCCGAAGTCGAGCCGGTAACGGCCGTCCGCGTCGGCGTACATGTTGCAGCGGCAGTAGCGGAGCATGTCGAAGCTCTTCCACATCTCCGCGAGGTTGGCGGGTTCGCCAGGGGTTCGACGGTCGCGGTAGTACATGGCGGCAGTCGTGTTGGCGCGGACGCGGGCGTGTTCCTTACTTCCGCGTCGAACATGTCGCCAATCGTCGACGGCGAGGGCGGGGGCGGTCATCTGAATCTCCAATCAAGGCAAAGGGGTTCGGTGCGGCAGTCAACGGCTAGTAGCGGCCGAGCTTGGCGTTCTCGTAAGCCCCATCGCACAAACCGCACGTAATACGGTCCTCGCTCATCAGATAGGTGCCACGGCATTCACGGCAGCGGGGCCGAGCCTCACTGGCGCATTCCGTGCATCGACCGAAACGGTTGACGTACTCCTGTTCCCACTCTTCAGCGATCCGGCTGCGGCACTGCGGGCAACGGGTTGGGACAGTCATTGGTGTCTCCAATCGGGGCGGAAAGGTTCGAGGTGTTCAGCCGCGGGGCGCGAATGTGCCGGGCAGGTAGAAATCCATCTGACGCGGATCGGTCATCCGCTCGATGTCGATGGGGTATCCGTACACCTTGGTCAAGCCCATATCGGCGGCCACGGTGCGGATGGTGCGCTGCTCGTCCTCGGTGAAGTTGATCTCGAAGACTGGGGTGTACACCTGTACGCACTCCTTGTCGCCGGGGGAGACGCGGCAACGGGCCTTGATGCCCTGGTTCTTGAGCTGGGCGCGGATCGCGGCGGCGGTGTCCTTGGCGGTCATCTCGTTCTCCTTGCCTGTGCTGGTGATGTCTTCGACCGTACACTGTGTTTACGATCGAAGCAAGAGTCTGCGAGCAAAACAAGAAAATTTCCGAAACACCCCGAAATCCTTGCTTGCATCGCAGACGCATGTTTAGTGTGTAAACACAACACCAACCCGGCTGGCACCGGAACCACAGGAAGCGACCCCATGAGCGACACCGACTTCGAATGGATCCCCACCATCCACGGCCCCTGCAACGGCCAAGGCTGCCGCGAATGCGGTCACACCGGCGAGATCACCGTCCGAATCAACGTCGAGGAGTACGCGGCATGAACGCCACCCAGCAAGTACGAGACCTCCTCCGCATCCACGACCTTCGCTTGGTCGGACGTATCGGAGCGGACCACCTGTTCGTCGACGGATGCGACATCTGCCCGAAACCGGCGGTCATGCTCACCGAAACCATCACCCTCGAAGGACGCGGCGCGACCCACGAGGGCGGCATCTACTGCCTCGGCCACGGCACAGCAGCCGTCGACCTCCTTATGTGGCAGGTCATGGACGAAATCACCGTCACAGTCCCCGCCGAACTCGTCGCCAGCTACGGCGCACTCGCAGCCTAGGAAGGACCACCCCATGCGCGACATCACCGAAACCCAGGCTCGGAAAGCCCTCGGCCTCCCCATCAAAGACTCGCGTGTCGACTTCGAGATCGACTGGAACGGCAAGGAATTCAGGGACTCCGAATGCTGCCTCGACGGCTGGCACGACTCGGCCGCTGTCCACGTCGACTGGACGCGCGTTGGGTTCGACGCAGACACCGACAGGCCCAACAGCCTGACCGTCGAAGAGGAGGCGTTCTGCTGGAACCACGCCCGCACCGAACTGGCCGAAATCCTCATCGCGACTGAGCCGTTCGCCCACGACGAGGACATCTACATCAAGGTCGTAGTCAACGGCTGGTACCTGCGGTACGCGCTCCAGGTGGCGGCATGAACACCGATACCGCCGCGATCCTGCGGAAACACGTGCCAGAGACCATCACCCAAGGCGATGGAGATGGCGTACTCGTTGACTGCGCGTGCGGTGCCGAGATCAAAGGTGTCATGCCCAGGCATATCGAATCGGCCGTTGGTGCCGTCCTCTACGTCATGGCTGACCACCTCAGTGAGGTGATGCCGTGAAAACCAGGCACGACGACCTGAAACACGTCACCTACTACGGTGACGCACCCATCCGCGACCACGGCGGGTACGGCGTCGACACCTCGGTTCAGGACGGCACGAACCTTCTGGGTTTGAAAGTCGCGCTCGACGCGAGCATGCGCAAAGGGATCCGCGCTGACCTCAACCCCACCGAAGTCGCCGAACTCCGCGACCGGTGTGACGCATTCCTTCAAGACCACCAGGAGCCGAAATGAGCTACAGCCCCGCCACTATCGCCCGCACAGACCAGTACGCGGCAGAAGCGAACATGCGTCTCGACCGCTACCTGACTTTGTTGCGGGACGACTTCGCGCGCAGAGAAAAGACCGGCGCAGACGTGGCTGAAGTGGCTGCGATCCTCCAGGCAACGGGTGTTCACCCGACCCTGCTGGGCATCTTCGCTGCCGCGCTCGTCCGGCTCGTGAACGAGGAACCGAAATGACCACAACGACAACGGTTTCGAGCGATGCGGTTGCCCATCTGATCGACGGTTTGCACGCGATCGAACACCACCTTCGATGGGACAACCAAGGCGCGGTTGCCGCCCAAATCAAAGCACTCACCGACCGATTCGAGAGAGACAGCCGACCATGAGCGAACTCGCCCCCCTGCGCGCCCAGATCGCCGCCGAACTGGACAAACATCGCGCAACTTCCACCCGATGCGACGACGACTACAAGAACCCGGTCCGCAAAGGCTACGACCTCGGCCTGACCAAGGCCCTGGAACTGATCGACCAGGAGACGAAATGAGCGAGCACACCAGCGAAACCATCTGGTTCGCCATCAAACTCCCCAACGGGGAACTCTGCGCCGACCTGCCCGGTGGTTCCGGCCACAACAACCCCGAGTTCACCGGTTTGCCGGACGGCACATGGATATACACCTGGGACGCTGCCGACGATGCCACCGCAACCCTGCACTCTCTGAGCCTGGATGTTAGCCACTTCGGGTTGACGGAAACGTTCCGGGAACTGGCGAAGGTCGTACAGGTACGGATCACGACTCGCATGGAAATCCTGGATGCAGTCGACGATCCGATCGTGGAAGCCGAAGTTGAGGGGCTGACCGAGCCGCGCAGGTGGAAGAGAGCCGTCGAAGCACCCTGGGGCAACGTCCTTTTCAGGCCGGACGGTTTGGAGCATGTAGGGAATCCGATTCGGTGGATGAGACGGGCAATCGTCGACAGCTTCACCGAAATGTATCCGGGCGAACCCTCGCGCATCGTGACCGCTGACGACATCGACGCACGGTTCAATGGTTTCGTTGAGGTGTTGTCGTGACCGAGTTTTTCGTGTACCGCGCACCCGATCACCGTTGGTGGGTATCGGAGAAGAGCAACGGCCAATGGTGGGAACCCGTGCAGGATTTCGCCACCTGGGGTGAAGCATTCCACCGCGCATACGTGCTCGCGACAGACGACCGCTCCCGCTACCGATTCCACCCGGTCTCATCGACTTCAAGGATCGCATCATGACTGACCCGAAGCTCGGTGATCTCCGCTTTTCGGCTAACAAGATAAGACGGCGGCGTCGTACCAATCCGTCTCGCTATTCATATGTGACCACCTACGAAGAACTCCGCCAAGAAGTGGGGAAGATCGCAAATCTTCGATCATGCCCGCCAGAGGTCCGCTCAGCTCTCCTTGAGGTTGCCGGATTTAACGCATTCTAACCGATATCCCTACAAGCCTCCCGCGCTGGCCGCAGCACCCAGGAAAATGCGCGCGCTCGACGGCCAGCCAGGAGGAGGAGCGCGGCGCCCGAGATCGACCACCAAATCTCTCGGGCGCCGCCCCTACCAAATACCCCAACCAGGAGAACCAATGTCCCACAACATCCCGCTCATGCGGATGATCCACCGCCAAATCATCAGCAACCCCAACAACCATGACCAAGGCGACTACCGGCTGTGCGTCGCCGGCTGGGCTATCAAACTCGATGGCCACTGGGGATTGCTGCGCCTCGACGCCGAAATCGGCGCAGGCATCCAGGTACTCGACTTCCGCACCGGTGAAACCGGATACACCGATGTCATCGCCGCGCGCCTTCTCGGGCTCGTGCCAGACGAAGCGCATTACCTGTTCCAGGTAGCGGACAACCATGCTGCTGTCGCCTGGTTGGAAGACGCTATCGCCACCTACGACGGCCGCATTCTTGATGCCCTCGACTGGCCTATCGGTGAGGTGACCGCATGAGCGCGATCGGTGGATACGGGTCGCCTCTGAACACCCGTATCGAAGACCTCGCAGAGGCTGCGGATTGGGCGGCCCGTCGCCACGGGCACGGTTCCGTACAGGCCGAGGAGGCGTTGCAGCGGTATTTGTGTGCGCTGGAGTCGATCACAGCGCAACGGACCGATGAGGACGGCGCGCATTCGTTCGACCCGTACCAGCCGAAACCGACACGCAAGAGTGTGGCTGTGATCCTCGCGGCCCGCAACGGGAATCGGAAACGCGCAATCACCAGTAGGAGGAAAGCCGCATGAACAACTTGATTTTGCTTGCCGCCGAGAACACTTCGGACGCGATGACGTGGCCCGAGGTCATCGCTTTTCTTTCGCTCGTCGCGTTCGGGGCGTTCATTATCTGGCTGATGGCTAGGGGTTGACTCTGATGATTACCACGGAGACGGGCGCGACGGTCGCCCTGGATGTTGATAGTGATACGCCGAGTGGGCAGCCGTATGCGGCGCTCACGATCAGCAACGGCATGCGCAGCCTCGTTGTCGCGCTTGACCGTGACGAGTTGCAGACGCTCATGTTGAACGCTGCTGGGGTATGGACGGCGTTGGGGGATGCCGTTCGGTAGCTGCTGTTGGTGTTGAGAGGGCGGAGAGCATGTCTCTCCGCCCTCTTTGTTGTGTTCGCATTGTTGATTTTGTTTGCGATGCAAGCTAGAGTTTCGCTTGTAAACGTAAGAACGTAATCGGTCAGCAAATCACGCTGTGAGCTGGCGATACACGACCCAAAACCAGGAGGTTCCCGTGACAACAGCACGTCAACAGCTACTGCGAACGGCAGCGTTAATCGCGTGCATACCGCTCCTCCTGGTCGGGGTTGTCGTCGCCACCATCGCCGCGGCGGTGCATGCATGAGCAAGCGCGTAGACCCGTTTGCCGGGGCGAAATGCCAAACCCCCGAACATGACGCGTGGATGCGGAAACATCATGCGTCCGCGTGGGATTGGCACGTCGACGGCGAAGACGACCGGGCAGCAGAACGGCGTCGGAATTGGGCGGCCAGACAGTGCGAAGCCTGCCCCGAACTGGTGCGACTGCGCTGCCGCAACCTTCACACCGAACTGCAAAACGGCCAGTACCTTCGCGTGCCTGGTGTTTGGGGCGGAATCATCCACCCCGACAAAGAACCCGAACCGCCCGCGGAAGGGCAAGACACCCTGCCATTCGAAGAGGAAGCAGCGTGAACGGCGGACCTGAGTTGAACGACCAGTGCGCCGATGCGTTGAAAGACGCTACCGCTCTCCTACACGCGTTCGCGGCTGATGACCCGAACGGGTTCCGGGTGATCTTGACCCATTGCGACCTGTTCTCAACGGTTCTCGCGCTGGCCGCACTGGCCACAGCGTTCGCCGTCAAAGCAGGCATCGACATCGACCTATACGCGCGGCTCGCGCTCAACAAAATCAACACACCGGAGCAAAACAGTGATTCGTGACGAACTGTACGACACCAGTTGGGGCAAAGCGATTTTGATCGGCTTGCAACGCCTCCCACACATCTACGAGGGCACTGTCCCGCCTGAAGTGGTAGCGCAACGGCGCGCCAAGAACAAAGCCGCACGCAAATCCAGGAAGGCGAACAAGCGATGAGTCTGCTCATGGAGGAGTCGTACCGCGGCTTCCTCAACTACGTCGGTGGACACGAGATGACCATCCTTCACGAGGATGGCCTGTACCGGCACGTGAGGTTTGGGCGGCCCGGTAGCTGCGGCTGGTTCCAGCTCGTTACCTGGCCCGGATACCTGTCCATCACAGGCGATTTCGAGTCCTTCACGTTCGCACGTATCCCGGACATGTTCGAGTTCTTCAAGGAACGTGACGGCTACATCAACCCTGGCTATTGGGCTGAAAAGCTGGTCGCGCAGGGAACGAAGATCGAGGCTGTCTCGGCGGAGAAGTTCACGTCCGCGGTTGTGCATGACTTTTGGGAGCGGCGCGACGATTCGATCGGCGAGAACGCCGCATTGTTCCGGGCGATCCGTGAGGATTTGCTCGACCAGGCGGGACATGGTTTCGAGCGGCACGCGCTCGATGAGTTCCGCCACTACCTCGACGACGGCACCAAGTTCACATTCGAGGACTGGTGGGAGTGGGACCTCAACGACTGGTCCATCCACTACCTGCGTGCCTGCCACGCCATCGTGTGGGGCATCAACAAGTACCAGGCCGCCGTAGCCGAGAAGGCAGCGGTTGCAGCATGAGCGCTCGCAAGTACGTGTGGCGTCTGGTGGTCGATTTCTGGCCAACCGAGAATGGAAAGCCGTTCGCGGAGCAGGGCTTCGACTACTGGGCCAGGATTGTCAACGCGTTGAAGGGCGGCGAACCCGTACCGGACTGGATGCCGAAAGATCTTGACCGTTGGCTGCCCGATAGCGGCTACCTGGGAGAGCGGCACGGTTACCTGATCTGCGACGGCGACGACGGCGACTGGGAGACCGGTTATCCGGGCTGGCGGCAGGACATGTTGTACGTCCCGTATGTGTCCTCGAAGCGGTATTTGACGCGGGGGAGGCTCCCCGCTCGTCTCGAAGAGTTGCGTGCGTGGGGCTGTGACGCGCATATCGAGCGCGCCGAAATGGGCGAATGGGAGAAAGCCGCGTGACTAGTCCAGAAATGTTGATGCGTAAGCCGTGGCTTGCTGCTGAGCCTGAATCCATTTGGGACATCACAGGCGAGTACCCGTACGGCGGCACCTTCACGAACTGTCTCGCGCTCGTGCTGCCGCTTCACGTCACTGACGGGCATTTGCTGTTCGAATTCCTGCCGCCCGCTGGGGGATACGGCTTGGGATCGCACATCTCGCCCAACTGGATCACCCACGCCCGCCGCCTGATCTTGGTGGAAGCGAACAACCCAACCGAAGCCTACTTCGCTGACGAACAGGACTTCATCCGATGAGCGACCGCGACCAGCTCGCCGCCCTACTTGCTCGATCCCGGCGCGGCATCACAGCGAAAGTCAACGACAACGACCGCTATCAAGCAGGTGACGTAATCGCCGCTGGCTGGCAGCCGCCCGCCCGCAGGATCGAAACACCCGAGGAACTGGACGCGCTGCCGTTTATGTCCATCATCCTCGCCTTCGGCGTGAGCCACCAGGCGGTGCCCGACCTCGACGACCACACACCCGTCTGGGTGAGACCAGCCGCCCAGTGCACCGAGAGCAGCGCGACCGTACTGGCACACGCCCGAGGTGCAGGCGTCATCGTCCTGTGGACTCCGACCGAGGCGGGCACCGAATGACCGCCACCGTTCCGCCCGCGTTCGTGTACCTCCAGCGTGCCGAGACGCTGATACGCGAACTCCCCGCTGGCACCCAATTCGTCAACGCCGACATTTACGCGCGGATGCGTGCCGCGGGCTGGCCTGACATGACCGAACCACGCGTATTCGGGCCGCTACTGCAACGACTCAACCGTGCAGGTGTCATCGAAAAAGCAGGCGTGCAGGCCACCACCGCCCGATCACACGGGGGAGTGGCATCCGTATGGCGACGCACCCAAACAACTGAGGAGACCGACTGATGAGCACCTTCGAAGACGCCCTCGTAGAGGGCAAGCTCCACGTCGATGGGCGGCCCGTAGTCGATTGGGAATGGGACCGCACGACCGGCCGAGTTGAACTGTTCCTCGCTGCCGACTGGGAAGTGCCCGAGAACGGAGGCAACCAGTGAGTGACACCCGAGAAGCGTTGGTGCACTTGCTCTATGAGCATCAACTCACAGGCCGAGTGTGCATGGGTTGTCGCGCCTGCCCCGATCTGGAATTCATGAACAGTGTTGAACACGCCGAACACGTTGCCGACCTGATCGCCAAAGAGTTCGCGGTTACCCCACACTCGGAAATCGGGACAGACCTGCACACCCTCCGAATCTACGGCGCATCCGACGACCTTCTCGAACTCGAAGACTACATCCACGACGAGTATGAGGTATACAGGCCGACAACACTCGTCTTGACTGCTCCCAGCGGTGCTCAGCTTGCGATCGAAGCGGATTTCTGTCCGGTCGGTAGCTCGTTGACGGACGTTGGTGACGGCTGGGTCCTCACCGTCCAACATGCCGACCCGGCATGGACATATCCGGTGCGGTTGAACGTGCGCCCGGACCGCGACAGCGACCCAGCCATCGAACTCGACGTACCCGAGGGGACAAGCATCCTGCTGTGGGGAGAAGACGATGACTGATCGCCTGACCGACGAGCGCCTGAGCCAACTCCGCGACGACTGGCGCGTGTGCACCAACGCGGGCGAGCGCGCCATGGCCGCCGAACTGCTCGAACTCCGCACGGCCATCGCTCGTGTGACGGCTCTCGCCGACACCTGGGACAACACCACCGAACTCGACACCGGAAACCGAAGCATCGTGTGCGGCGCGTTCGCGTCCGCATTGCGAGACGCATTGGAAGGCAAACGAAATGGATGAACTGATCACGGTTGAAGAGGCGCGCTGTGAACTCGATGGCGTTGTGGGCAGGCTTGGGCTTATCGCCGGAATAGATTCCCTGCCAACTGTTCTCGTCGAACTTGACCGGGTGACGATCGCGCTCGACGTGTTGCGGGCGGATCGGGCACAGGAACTCGTGGCAATCGCAGCCAAACAACAGCGGGACGCGAAACGCATCGAAGACCTGGAATCGCTGGCCGATTGTGTGCGCTCAGCCCTGTCCGGGCATCCCCGCTGCGATGTTCACCCCGATACCGGTCCCGTGTCGTGCGGGTGGAAGCGGGCCGTGGCGGACGTGCAACACGCCTTGGGGGAGGTGCCGCAGTGAACCCGACCGGTCATGTCCTCGTCAGGGTCAACCATTTGGCTGCGAGTTACACAGCGTACTGCCTGTGCGGATTCCACACGGTCAGCTACAGCAAGGCGCATGCGATGGCGAACCTGTACAGCCACACGATCCACGCGAGTATGCCGAAATGCCCGACACCACATAAAAAGGTGTACCCGAACCAGGTGCATGCCGAGAACGCGATAGCGCGGTTCGTGAACCGGTCAGTACCTGGCGCTCGACCAGCACGCGCCTACAAATGCCCATCCGGGCAGCACTGGCACACCACCAAATCCACTGCACGCGAAAGAAACGCAGCATGAGCACCCAGATAGACGAACGCGTCGCCAGCATCGGACAACTTGAGTATTCGGTCGAATGCGACGTGTGCCAGAAAGCAGCACACTTCTTCGCTGATGGCCACGGGTGTGGACACGCCTACATGTGCGGGAAGTGTCTTGCCGACCATCAAGACTACGTCGATTGGATTCTGGAACTCGACGGCGTCATCGGCTGCTTCGCGTGTCCACGCGAGTTCAACAAGTACGACGAGTTCGTTCAGGTGATGCCACTGTGAACGCTGAAACAACCAACGAACAGACTTGCGTTGAATGCGGCAACCGTGCTGAGTTCCACGTCGACAACCACGGGTGCGGGGAAGCTGTTGCGTGCGGGAGATGCATCGCAAAGAACCGTGATGAGTTCAACGACAAGGTCGCACGTAACGGCAAGACGAACTGCTTCGTCTGCTGGGCACCGTTCACCCGATTCGGGGACTTCACGAAGGTGGTGACGCTTTGACACCCGTCACTGTGACGATTGAGTTGCCTTGGACTGCGCCCCCGCTTTCGATGAACGACCGCGGCCTGACACGTGGCGCCGCGATGGCGAAAGCAGCACTCACGCGTGAGATCCGGGAAACGATGGTCGCGCTCGCTGTCGCGGAGAACCTGCCGCAGCATGCGAGTTTCGCTGTCCTGCAACTGCATTACCAGCCGCGGGACAGTCGCCGCCGAGACACAGACAACCTAATCGCGACGCTCAAACCGCTTGCCGATGCCATGACACCCGCACGGGTGCACGGCACGCGGGTTGTCCCTGGTTACGGGCTGGTCGCGGATGACACCCCGGAATGGATGTCGAAGCCAGAGCCGATCATTCACCCGCCCGTCAAAGGTGAAGGCGGACGCATGTGGCTCGACATCATCTACACGCTACCGACCGACCAGGAGCAAGCCGCATGACCGTCGAATTGGGTCCGTTGATGCAGTGCCCGCCCGAACTGCTGCCAGACCGCAGAACCGGCGTTTGCGGGCGGGGATGCGACCTCAGGTACGAGCACGACGGGATTTGCGCAGAGGTCAGTTCGTCCGGGCTTGTCGTACGGGTGATCCAACGCGCCGAGTGGGAATTCGGTGAAGCGGGAGTGGATTGGCTGTGACCTACCCCGAAGAGTTGATCGACGACCTGATCGACGAATGGCAGCACGGCAACGGGCTCAGTGTCTCGCTGCCCGAATTCCTGGGCATGACCGAAGACCAGTACGCCCGCTTTGTGATGTGCAAGATGCCCGTCGAAGAACTCGCGGCATGGGCGGCGAAACGTCAGGAGGATGCGGTATGACCGCGGGCTATTTTGGGGTTGCGGTGCATAATCCGAAGACCGAAGCTAACGTCGGCACGCTCTGGCGGTCAGCCAAAACGTATCAGGCCAGCATGATCGCCACAGTCGGGCCACGCCGGTACGAATACCAGTCCAGCGACACATGCAAGACACACAAGTCGCTGCCGTTGATCAAGTTCACCGACATCGATGACCTGATCACACACTTGCCGCACGGCTGCCAGCTCATCGCGGTCGAACTGTCCGACCGCGCAGTCAGCCTCACCAGGTTTCAGCACCCGAACCAGGCCGTCTACCTGTTGGGGGCGGAAGACCGAGGCATCCCCGACCATGTGTTAGCGAAATGCCATCACGTCGTACAGATCCCGTCACCAGAAGCATGGTCACTGAACGTCGCAGTGGCGGGAAGCCTGATCATGTTCGATCGGTTCTCGAAACGGTCGAAAACCACTGGAGAAGCAGCATGACAAACCCTCACAGCTTGCCGACGTTCAAGCAGATCGCCGACGAGAACACCGTCCTTCGCGGGCAAGTTGGCTCCGGACTGCACGGTGTCACGACCGGTAACGATGACCGTGACGAAATGGGCGTCGCACTCGAACCTCCCGCCTACGTCATCGGCAATGCGAAGTTTGAGCAATACCAGTGGCGGACGCAGCCGGAGGGCGTGCGGTCTGGCAAGGGTGACCTTGACTTGGTCATCTATTCGTTGCGCAAGTGGGCAAGGCTTGCAGCGCAGGGCAATCCGACCGTGCTGTTGCTGATGTACATCCCGCCACAGGAGATCGTGTACATCAACGACGTCGGCCGCGACATCCAAGCCCATCCCGAACGGTTCCTGTCACGTGACGCCGCCTTCCGGTTTGGTGGCTACTTGCAGGCACAGAAGGAACGGATGCTCGGGTTGCGATCCCAGCGGACGAACCGGCCGGAGTTGATCGAACAGATGGGGTTCGATGGGAAATTCGCTTATCACATGGTGCGCCTGGGTATTCAGGGCGTCGAGCTGCTGACCACAGGCCGAATCACGCTGCCGATGCCCGAGCCGGACCGCACATGGTTGCTAGAGCTGCGCCGCGGCGAGCACACGAAAGAAGAAGCGCTCGACCGCGCTGACGACCTGCTGAACCAGCTCAACACGCTCGCCAAGACTGCGGACCTACCTGCGAAACCCGACCAGGGCGCGATTAACCGCTGGCTGACGGATACCTATACGGCGTGGTGGGAAAGCAATGGGCTGATCGGTGCACGAAATGAGGTGGCGGCGTGATCCCTGGTTTTGATCGTGCGGCGATGATGGCGAAACTGAATCGTCTGCGGGAGGTTATGCCCGAGGAGAAGATTTTCCTGCAACGCGCGGACGGCGCACTCATGTTGTCCCCACTAGCTGCGAAGAAGCTCGCGGAAATGGATGCGCAGGACCAGGAAGATTGGCGGGACGCGCATCGCGCGGAAGCAGCCGCGGTTGTTGCGCGCCTGTTTGCTGACGGCGAAAACGCGGCATAAGTTCCCTGACGCATCGATAAGCCCGGGTTCGCGCTCGGGCATATCTGTTTGCGCGCTCAATCGTCGACGGGGCGACGTTAACGGCTTCGGAAAGTCGGGTTTGACTTGATCGATATGATTAGTCTGTGCATCTGAGATATAACTACCGCCTTTATCCTTCTGCCACGCAGCAGGGGGATTTGGCTAAGGCATTCGGATGCGCGCGGGTGGTGTACAACGACGCACTAGCAACTCGGGAAGCTGCGCGAGCGAACGGGCTGCCATACGTCAAGGACGCCGACCTGTCGAAAGCGCTGACGGAGGCGAAAAAGGCTCCAGAACGCGCGTGGTTGGGTGATGTATCGTCGGTGGTACTGCAACAAGCCTTGGCGGATCTGAACACCGCCTACCGCAACTTCTTCGCCTCGGTCAGCGGGAAGCGAAAGGGCGCGAAGGTCGGTCCACCCCGCTTCCGTTCCCGCAAGGACAATCGGCAGTCGATCCGGTTGGCGCGCAACGGTTTCTCGCTGCGGTCGAATCGGAAACTGCATATCGCGAAGGTCGGGGAACTGAAAGTCGCGTGGTCACGAGAACTCCCGTCCGCCCCGTCGTCGGTGACGATCATCAAGGACGCGAGCGGTCGTTACTTCGCTTCATTCGTGGTGCAGGTCGATCAGAAACCGTTGCCCGAGATCGACAGCGAAATCGGTATCGACCTCGGCTTGATCGCATTTGCGGTGATGTCGGATGGGAAGACGATCGACAATCCACGTTTCCTGCGGCGGGCGGAACGCAAGCTCCGCAAGGCGCAACAAGCCCTGTCCCGCAAGGAGAAGGGCTCCAAGAATCGGGCGAAAGCGCGCATTCGAGTTGCGAAAGCTCATGCCCGAGTAGCCGATACGCGCCGAGACTGGGCGCACAAGAACTCCACGCAGATCATCCGCGAGAACCAAGCGGTGTACGTGGAGGACTTGAACGTCAAGGGTTTGGCTCGTACCCGGTTGGCGAAGTCGATTCAAGACGCCGGGTGGGGCATGTTCACCCGCATGTTAGAGGAGAAAGCCGCCCGATACGGACGGACCTTCGTCAAGGTGAACCGCTGGTTTCCTTCCACGCAAATGTGCTCCATATGCGGAGCTGTGGGCGGGAAGAAACCACTCTCAATTCGAGAGTGGACATGCACGTGTGGTGTCACCCACGACCGCGATTTGAACGCGGCAATCAATATCCTCGCGGCGGGACGCGCCGAGAGATTAAACGCCTGCGGAGGCGATGTAAGACGCGACCACGGTCATGCAGTTGCCGATGAAACAGGTACCACGAAGCGTGGCGAAAGTCACGCGGTCGAAGATCTCCGCCTAAATCGGAGAGGACGTCAAGAGGAGTTTGAGCCGGATGAGCCGGACTGCGATTAATTGTGTGGCGGTTACTGTCCTGGTCGTTGCGTGGAGCATGTGCATTCGCTTTGTGTTGGCTGGCATGGTTCACACGCCACGAGGCGGCAGCCGTGCCGAAACGTAACCCCGTCAGCGTGCAACCCTTCGGATGCATATCGCACGGCTGCCTCATGTGGGGAGAACGATCCGCCCAAGTAAGGGAAGACCGCCCCCTAAACGCCACCGAGATCCGTGTACTTCGAACCGTGCACGCCCTCATCCACAGCAATAGAGCCGTAACAATTGTCGATCTATTCGGCGACCAGGAGAACCAGCAATGAGCGTGATCAAGAGCATGCAGCCCACCGCTATAGAAACCTGGCGTGAATCGAACTGGTTCGAACGGGGCGTTCTCATCGGGTTCGAGGCGCTTATTGTTGCCGCAATGGCACTACGCACTGACTGGGTCGACGCAATCTTGGCGACGTGGCTCGCCTGTTGGCAATGGGGATACATGCGGAATTCCGTCGAACTCAACCGTTGGCACGCGGCATGCCTTAATGACCCCAGCAAGTTCCGCACTCACAGCACCATTGAAGAAACCGACAACGGGATTGTCTATCGCCCCGCGACGGCGGTCACCATCAACGTTGCTGACGCCAACGAGGCGTTCCGCAAGGCGCAGGAAAATGCGCAGAAGTACGAGAAGCTGCGGGGGATTCGTTTCGATGGACGTTGACTACGACGACCCCGGTGACGAGTTCGACTGGTTGGACGAATCCGACGTGTGCGTGACCTGCGGGCGGCACTTCCTGGACTGCGAATGCTGAACCCGTTCCGGAAACGGAACCGCGAACACCGCACCAAAAAGGGCCGTGAAGTCCACATCCGAGGCGTCGACGGCAGCGTGTGGACGATCCGAGGCGGCGGAACCGATCCGATGCCGCCCGACAAATGCTTCTGGCAGCAGGCACCTCAACCCGGCAACTGGATGCACGAACCGACATGGGACATCCCCGACTTCGAATGGGACCGCAGTGAACACGACGGAGACAACAGCGATGAGTGACACGACCATGTACGCCTACGATCTCGAATTTTTGGAGGACGGGCGCACAATCGAACTGATCTCTATCGGGATCGTCAGTGAGACCGGGCGTGAATATTACGCGGTGAACGCTGACATGCCTGTCGATGAGATCCGGCATGAGCGGTGGCTGATGGAGAACGTCGTCCCATCATTGCCTACTCGCCCCAAAACGATGGTCGTTGCAATTGGCACTGGCCGACCGTTCGAGCTCGACCGCACGAACGCGGCCGTGAAGCCCAAGTGGGTTATCGCCAACGAGGTTCGAGAGTTCCTGCTAGCTGAAGGCAAACCAGACCTTTGGGCCGACTACGGAGCCTATGACCATGTGGCGCTGTGCCAGTTGTGGGGTCGGATGATCGACCTCCCCGAAGGTATCCCGATGTACACCAACGACCTTCAGCAGGCGTTGAAGCTGACGCCGACCTTCAAGCCTGTCGAGCAGACCGAAGGCCAGCATAACGCGCTCGAAGATGCCCGCCACCTGATGCGCGTCCTCTTGGAATGGGACATGTTCGACGACGAGGGGGACGAACTGCGTGAGTGAAGAAACCGCAGAGCTAGTCGCCGGCGCCTACACTGCGTTCTCCGACGCCGTGCACGACCTGATCGGCCTGCGACCCGACAGCATCGAACGCGACGACTTCACCCGCGAAACCATCGTGCTCGACTCCCTGTACATCGAACTGTGCGAAGCACGCCACGGTGAACGCCGCGGCGAAGCCATACGCAGGCCACCCGCAGCATCTCGTGCACCTGGTTGGACTGATGCGCTGTCGTTGATAATTCAGATCGACCAGACAGTGAAGGCGTGGTGGCCGACTGTCCCTGACGACAGTCATAACCGTCACGTGACAGTACGCCGCCTATACGCGCTCCTGGACCACGGTTGGCGCCCGCAAGATGTTGGTTTGTTGCGGCGCATGACCAAGCAAGTCAGCAAATGGGTGCGGACCGCGAACAACCTTCTGCCCACTGAGGAAACCCACAGTTGGGAGTTGCGTGCAGCCTGCCCGGCGTGCGGGGAAACCACTGTCAACGTTGATGACGGGGCGGGGGAGCAGGTGCGAACCTACGTGCTGCAAGCCGACAAGTCGAGCGCGAAATGCATTGCGTGCGAGACGAGTTGGGGACCTGAGCACTACAGGCTCTTGGCTGCGCTGATCAACGCACCTCTTCCGCCCGGCGTGCTGGAGTAGTGATTTGACTGCAAACGTGAGTTGTGATTAGAATGTAAATCAACATCGGATCCCGGTGTGAACCACAACCGCGGTTACTTCATTTGGCGAAATAGCACCGCAACGTGGAACTGTTCTCGGGAGACAACTTCACAGGGGTGCGCTGGTGTGTAGAAGTGGGTTACTTCGCATCTGGAGCCGGAGGTTGCGGGTTAGAGTCCCGTTACCCGCGCAAGGCGTGGGTGTAGCTCAACTGTCAGAGCGCCGTAACGTCACCTACTTCGCTTCGTTCTCAGCGCACCCTATGTGAAAGCCTCCCAACGCAATCCAGGAACTTGTTGGGAGGCTTTGTCGTGAGCAAATTTAACGACACCAAGGTACGTCCGGCCGTGACAGGACCGATCAAGACCAAGACGAAGAAGACCGTCAACCACGAAGGTGCCGAAGCGTTCAACCGCGACGCGCGCTCTGAGCTGTTCTTGCTCGCCGTGTCCAACTTCGTTGGCGAAAACACCTTCTACGAATCGAGCGGTGACCGTGATGACCGATACCGCAAGCTGATTCACAAGATGGCCGTCAAAGACGGCGAATGGACCGCTGCCTTGTTGGCGTGGCTGCGTGGCCCTGAAGGCAACATGCGCTCCGCGTCGCTGGTTGGTGCAGCCGAGTACGTGAAAGCGCGCCTCGACGCAGGCATCGACGGCGGTAACCGTCACGTCATCTCCAGCGTGTTGCAGCGCGCAGACGAACCAGGTGAGATGGTCGGCTACTGGGTGTCGCACTACGGGCGCAACATCCCCAAGCCTGTCAAGCGGGGTGTGGCTGATGCTGCCGTCCGGCTGTACAGCGAGCGCAGTTTGCTGAAGTACGACACCGCATCTCACGGCTTCCGGTTCGGTGACGTAATCGACCTCACCCACCCGAAGGCTAGTGCAGCCTGGCAGCACGACCTGTTCGCGCATGCCCTCGACCGACGCCACAACCGCGACAATGTCATTCCCGAATCGCTGGCTGTTCTGCGCGCGAATGCTGCATTTAAGCTGGTGACTCCAGCGCATATCGATGGCGCGGCCGAACGTGGCGAACTCGCTGAAGCATTGGCGAGCGCTGGCATGACGTGGGAACAGCTTGGCTCGTTCGGTGTGTGGACCGCGAAGCGCTGGGAAGCGGTCGTTCCGTCGATGGGCTTCATGGCCTTGTTGAGGAATTTGAAGAACCTCGATGTGGCTGGTGTCTCGGATGAGGTTGCCGCGCAGGTGATGGCGAAGCTGTCTGACCCGGATGAGGTTGCGCGGTCGCGTCAGTTCCCGTTCCGGTTCGTATCGGCGTTCGAGGCTGCGCCGTCGCTGCGGTGGGGCCACGCCCTAGATATCGCACTCGGACATGCACTGAAGAACATTCCCGAACTGCGCGGCCGTTCGCTGATCCTGATCGATACGTCCGGATCAATGCGGGCCACAATCAGCGCGAAGTCGACGATGACCGCAGTCAAAGCCGCCTCCATTTTCGGTGTCGCCCTCGGAGTTCGCAACGGCGCCAAGGCGGACATTCACGGGTTCGCGGACGGTGAGTTCCGGCACGAGGTGCGTAAGGGTGCGTCGCCCATTGCGGAGATCGCGCGGTTCATCAACCGAGTCGGGGAAGTCGGGCACGGAACCGATATCGCGGGTGCGGTCCGTCGTCAGTACAACGGGCATGATCGGGTGTTCATCATCTCGGATATGCAAACCCAGACACCGCACATCACGGCCGCTGTGCCGAAGCATGTGCCGATCTACGGGTTCAACCTGGGCGGTTACCGCCCCGCAGCCTACGAGTTGGGTGCGAACCGCCATGAGTTCGGTTCGCTTACCGATTCGACGTTCCGGCTGGTTCCACAACTGGAACAGGGGCGTAACGGTGACTGGCCGTGGCTGCTCGGTGAACAGGCCGCGGCGTAAACATGCCGGAATAGCTTGACGGTGACGGGTTCGACGACGCAGTAGCGAAGTTGGCCCGTCACCTGTGCCTCGGCGCGACACCTTGACCGAACTGCGGGATGCACTCTCCACGGAGGACTAATGGGGCGATTACGAGACTGGTGGTATTACTTCCATCAACGCGGCGTGTTCATGCACTGCACAGGCATGTTCGTTCCGTGTTTCGCGGACAACGTCGCGCACTGGATGCTACGCCGCGAAACCACTTGGGCTGACTGGCCATACCGCTGGCACCACAAAGCGGGGGAACGGGTCGGCATCCGGTACGCCGAGAACGAACAACAACGCGCCGAATGGCTAACCGAATTCGCCGAGACGACAGCGCACATGGACGCGATAGTCGCCCGTGCCCGCCGTATCCACGAACTGGGGTGGGGGAGCTGATGCCGCAACGCATTCAGCGGAAGCGCTCGGCTGGTTGGAAGATGCCCGCGGGAGCGGTGTACGTGGGCCGTCCGGGGTACTGGGGCAACCCTTATCGAGTCGGCGCCACAGTCGGCTCTGTGTTCGACACTCACTCCACGTTGTGGGACTGGGGTGGGTTGCGCGATCTGCATGATGAACACGTCCTCACTGCGCAAGAGTGTATCGACGCGTACGAGAAGTGGATCCGATGCAAGATCGGCGAATCCGGGTGGACCATGGCACATGAAGCGTCAATCTGGCTGCGCGGCAAAGACCTTGCGTGCTGGTGTCCGTTGTCGGCTCCCTGTCACGTAGACGCACTACTTCGGGCAGCGAACCCGTGACCGACAGAGACACGCTGATCGTACTGACCGAGGACGACTGCCGGGCGTGGATCCGTGACGCGCTCGATTTGCTCGGCTGCACGTTCAACGAGTTGGCCGAAATGCACCGCACAGGTGACTACGACACTGTCCGGCACCGGATTACGTGGGTACAGATCGGGCAGTGGTACGGCGTGTATGAGCCAGCAGGAGACGACGAGTGACCGCCTGGGCCGACATCAACCCGACCAACTACGCCGTCGCTCCAGGTGAATACCTGGTGGAATGGATTTGCGAACAGCGCATGTCCCGGCAGCAAGTCGCAGACCTCTTGGGATACACGCGAAAGCGGCTTAATGACATCATCCTTGGCCGCGCGCCCGTCACCAATGACATTGCGATCCGCCTGGAGCGCGTCGTGGGCATTCCCGCCGACTCGTGGCTCCGGTACGAGGCCGCCTACCAGGCCGACCTGGCACGCATCACCGATCAGGAGAAAGGGCCGCAGCATGACCGCGTTTGAATCGCTCGATCCAACTATCATCGCGGTGGCGGGGGACTGGCACGCCAATAAGGACTACGCCGTCCGCGCCATCCGCTACGCGAAAGAACAAGGCGCGGAAGCGGTCCTGCATGTCGGTGACTTCGCGTACGATCTGTCCCCGAAGTTCCTCGCTGGCGTGCAGCGCGCGCTCGAAGACACCGGGCTCATGCTCGGCTGGGTCGACGGCAACCATGACCATCATGAACGTCTGCACGTCCTCGTTGAACAGCAGGGTGTCACCCCGATCGCGATCCGCCCCAACCTGTTCTACCTCCCACGCTGCTACCGCTGGACTTGGAACGGCGTTCAGTTTCTCGCGCTCGGTGGCGCCCACTCCGTCGACCGACGTTGGCGGGTAGCAGGCCGCGAATGGTGGGCTGGTGAAACCATCAGCTACCAGCAAGCATTGCAGGCCATCAACGACGGCCCCGCCGATGTGATGATCTGTCACGACGTACCTGAGGGCGTCCGCATCCCCAGCATTGAAGGCAACCCGCACGGGTTCCTGCAAGCCGAAATCTATGCAGCTGAATGCCACCGGCAACAGTTGCGGGCAGTCGTCGATGAGGTCCGGCCACACCGTTTGTTCGCGGGTCACTACCACTGCCGTCAAACCAGCGAGTTGAACGGCGGCAACTACCGGACTGTTGTTGACATCCTCGCGGATGACTCCGGTTCGCTGGCCGATAGCATGACCGTCGTCGACCTGTTGAGTTTATAGACAAAACTCATGCTTGCGGTGTAATCTCATCGCATGGTCCACATTGAGCAGCTGATAGACCCGACGCTGCTGTCCGACATGATCGAACAGGGTTATGTGCGGGTGCAGACACACCCCAACTACCCGTACCGGATCCTCAACTACACCGACCAGGCGCAGTACGACCGCGTGTGGAACGAAGCAACATTGCAGTGTCGCGGGCTGATCATCGACCAGAACGGCACCGTGCTTGCGCGGCCCTTTCGGAAGTTCTTCAACGACTCCGAACACCAGGGCGAGAACCTGCCCCCGCTGGATCTCGATGCGCCCGTAGAGGTCACGGACAAGCTGGACGGGTCGCTTGGTATCGGTTACCCCACTCCGTACGGCATGGCAATCGCCACGCGAGGGAGCTTCACCTCTGAACAAGCGGTCTGGGCTACCGAGTTCTACCGCTACAACTACGCTCCCGTGTTCACACCACGGCCAGACCTGACCTATCTCTGCGAGATCATTTTCCCTCGCAATCGGATCGTCGTTAACTACGGCTGGTCGGACCTGGTATTGCTTGGTGGCATCCGTACCGAGACCGGTGAATTCATTCCTGCCCGCGACCTCGACTGGCCTGGCGGGAAGGTGCGACAGTTCCAGTACGCTACCCTCCGCGAAGCTCTCGCCGCCCCGGTGCGCGACAACGCTGAAGGGTTCGTGATCCGCTTCCTCGACGGCTCTGACCTGCGTGTAAAAACGAAACTCGCGGAGTATGTCCGCCTGCACCACATCGTCACCGGCCTGTCCGAACGAGTCGTGTGGGAGCACGCAGCCGCGGGTCGTTCACTGCGGGAACTGGTTAGTGATCTACCGGACGAATTCCACGGCTGGGTACGCAGCGTGTGGAGCACCCTCCACATGCGGCACAGCGACATCCTCAGCGCGGCCCAAATCATTCGCCGAGACATCATCGGCACCCCCGGTCTTCCACGCTCGGAAGCACGGAAAGAGTTCGCGCTCAGCATCGCTGACCAGCCAGACGACATGAAGAACGTTCTGTTCCCGATGCACCAACTTGAGCAGGAGATTTGGAAGCAGATTCGTCCCGAAGGCGACACGCGCATGTGGAACCAGGACGACGAGGCGGCAGCGTGAGCATCGACCCAATCGAGATCATCGAGCCTCCGCACCGCCCAACGATATACCTGGCGAGGGGCTATCAAGGCTCTGGCAAGTCCGAAGAGTGCGCGGACAGGCGTCGCAAGAACCCGCTCCTCGCGTGCGTGTCACGTGACCATTTGCGCCTGCACCTGTTCGGCGAGTCGGGGCGGCTCACCTTCCAGCAAGAAGAGATCATCTCGAAAGCCGAACGAGCACAAGCGAAAGCGCTGCTCGACTCTGGCTATGACATCTTCGTAGATGCCCTAAACCTTCGTAAGAAGTGGGCGCAAGGCTGGGCTGACTTCGCAGCGTTGAACGGCGCCGACTTCGAAGTCATCGATTTCGACGTGCCAGTCGACGAGTGCGTACGTCGCGACGCTGCCCGCGGTGCAGCTGGTGGGCGCATGGTGGGGGAGCAGGTCATACGCGAGACCGCGCGCAGGTTCCCGCGCAAGACATGGCCGAAGATCGAACCGTCACCGGATCTGTTCTTCTATCCGGAGCCTTATGTGCCGGATGAGTCGTTGTCGCGAGCGTGGATCGCGGATGTTGACGGGACGCTCGCGGAGAAGTCGCCTACGCGTGACATCTATGACTACACGCGCGTCCATGAGGACACCCCGATTGCTCATACGGTGATGGTGTTGCAGAAGCTTGCGGCGGATGCGGCGATCATCGTCCTGTCTGGGCGAACCGACGACTGCCGGGATGAGACCGCCAACTGGTTACGTGCGAACGGTGTCCCGTTCACGGAGCTGCATATGCGGCGGACCGGTGATGGGCGCCCGGACTACAAGATGAAGACAGAGATCTTCGACGAGCACATCCGCTACCGGTTCCATGTCCTCGGTGTCTTCGATGATCGCCTGAGCGTCTGCCGGGCATGGGCTCGCATGAATCTTCCGCTGATGCGACTGGGGAAACCAGACCATGACGACTTCTGACCAGTGGTGCCCGTCCGAGATAGCCAGTCTCGGCGCCGATATCGAATCTGCCTGGCTGTGTGGGGATGTGTTGCGTGCGCGCATGTTGCTCGGTCACCTGCATCAGGCGGTTCTGCGGGCAATGACGTATTTAGATGATGATCTGTCGGAAGAGGTAGCAGAGTGACGCTGTGGTCTGATGTCGCGGCCTGGAATGACGCCGTTGGTGTGAGGATGCGGCCGACACCAGGTTGGGTGCCCGACAACGAACTTCAGCTCGCCGTCGACTTGATCGACGAAGAGTTCGAGGAACTGAAGCTCGCTATCCATCGGTTCGACATGATCGAGGTGGCCGACGCGATCGCAGACGGAATGTACGTCACATCGGGTCTGCTGCTCCGTCTCGGCCTGGCGCGCACCTACATCAATGACCTGTTGCGCGAACCGATCGAGCCACCGACCTGGATCCACTTCAACCCCAGCATCATGGGCAACCTGCGTGACCGGCACGAGCAACTGTTCGACGCCATGTGGTCCCGGAACCTGATCGACGTCGACGTGACTGGGCATCAGCTCATGTACCTGCTGAGTGAACTGGCGTTGATGCTGCGTATCCCACTGATGTCCACGTGGGCGGAAGTTCAACGGTCGAACCTCGCGAAACTGGTTGACGGCAAGGTGATTCGGCACCCGCAAACCAACAAGATCATGAAGCCGACCGGCTGGCGGGCTCCCGATATCGCTGGCGTTCTCTCTGCACACGGTTGGAGCGCGGCGGCATGACAGTGCGTGAAGAGTTGGCGGCTGGCCGACCGGTGTTTCGTCAGCGACGGATCGGTTTATCCCATCTGCCATTGGCCTGGGAGATTGAGACCCGGTATCGGTGCATCGAAGCCCGGCATGAGGGACGGCTCTACAACAACCTGGCGGATGCCACGTTCTGCTTGTGCGGGCGTGCTGTCCGGCCTGGGAATTGTGGACGCCTGCCGTCTTGGTATGAGCGGGCGGAGCAGTCGGCGGCACGTACTGGCCTGGTAGGTGAGGAGGCGCGAGCCTACCTGGATCGAGTGCATGGCCGGGAGGCGGCGTGAGCGTCATATATTTCCGGGAGCATCGGCGCGAGGATGGCGGTGTCGACATCGAATGCGTCAATCCGCAATGCAGGATTCCGGTCACCCTCGAATTCCTGCGCGACTCCGATCCTGAATTCCTGACCCGAGACGGAGACACGTTCACCCTCCACTGCTCCAACGGCACCTGGACGTATCTTCTCCTCAAACCAGCTCCGTGGCGTCCGAATGAACAGGCGCTAACCGCAGTCCTTATCGAAGGTGAGGCGGCATGAAGTTGAATCCTTCGCTCGGTTGGTGCCAGCACTGCCAGAAACATCTGTTCCGCACCCGGAAGGCCGCGAAGAATGCGTGTCGTCGCCGGTTCCCGAACGAGAATATCCAAGGCTATCCGTGCCCTCATTTCGGGGGCGCTTATCACGGTGGGCATTTGGCGGACGAAGTGCGGTCAGGTGAAGTGACACGAGCCGAATTCTACGGTCCGCGTGGTGTTGGCGCAGTGCGGGAGAAACAAGGCACCCGCAAACCAATCAGGAAGGCAGCGGCATGAGTCTCGCTGATCGTATGAAAGCGTACGAAGCAGCCTCGCAGTACAGGTTGACACCGAATTCACCGGTCATCATCCGTGTCGACGGCCGCGCGTTCCACACCTACACACGGGGGATGAAGCGTCCGTTCGACTACGTGCTCATGAACCGCATGGTGTACGCGGCAGTAGCTACCGCGCGGGAGATGCAGGGTTTCAAGCTCGGCTACGTGCAGTCGGATGAGGCCACGTTCCTGCTCACCGATTTCGACACCCATGACACGGCGGGCTGGTTCGGGTACGAGGTCAACAAGCTGGTGTCGTTGTCGGCGTCGCTGTTCACGGGCTATTTCAATCTCGCGATGCACAACGATCCTGGCCCGGCTGCGTTCGATTCGCGGGCTTTCGTGGTACCGCGTGCGGATGTGCCGAATGTGTTCGTGTGGCGCCAACAGGACTGGACACGCAACAGTCTTCAGATGGTTGCTCGCGCCCACTTCTCGCACAAGCAGCTGTTCGGCAAGATTCGTGCCGCGATGCATGACATGTTGCACGAGATCGGCGTCAACTGGGCGACCGACTACAACGACCAAGAAAAGAACGGCACATTCATCCTCGCTGATAAGACGACACATCATCGGCAGTGGAGCTATGCCGATATTGATGAGTACCTCGGTGGGATGATCGAGGCTGAACGTGAGGCGGCATAATGGCAGACATTCTGGACCCGGAATACGCTCACAAGCTGGTTGCCGATATCAAGGCGTCAGCTCCACTGCCTGTTCGTGCGCAAGTCTTGCGTGAAGCCGAAACCCTCGTGTGCGGTGACCGTGAAGAGCAGTACGGGCATCCCGGCGAAAACCTCCAGCGGATAGCCGACTATTGGAACCGGTACCTGACTGACGCGCTCGGCCCGCATGATCCGCTCGCACCGCGCGATGTGGCGTTGATGATGGTGCTCGTCAAAGTCGCGAGAGAAGCCGCGGGGCACAAGCAAGATTCGTGCGTCGACATTGCTGGTTATGCGGCTATTGCGGCTGAGGTTGCCTGATGGCGTTGCATTGTGTGCGATGTGATGTAATTCACAAAACAAATATTTCCGCAGGTAAATCGGGTAATTGCCCCGAGTTTTGGATATTTAACCGATTGAAATTGCCAAATTGGTTAGACGGCGGCAGGGGAATATGATTAAATCGACTCATCTTCTTCATACCCAAAATCCGGTCGGCGACCCGGCTTGGTTGGGTAGACGGCGGTAACATTGACCTGAAAGCCTGCGGTGCTGCATCGCTCTCCTTAAGTGGATCGGCCCAGGTAATCCGCCAATAACTGAATAAGGTTTCTCGTTAGCTCAACGGAACGAGCGCCAGACGTGGGAGATGCGGGTTCAAATCCCGCACGAGAAGCAAAGCGCGGCCTAGCTAGCTGCGCTGGTGGTGACAGAGTGAGCGGCTATCGCGTGGTCGGGCCGCGAATGTGTGCGATGTCGGGAACCTGACGGCCGAGTGGCTGGTACGGGAAGCCTTAGCGGGTGGAAACCGATCCTTAGCGGGAAAGTCGCAGCACCGGGATTACATAGCCTTACGGCCCGTGCCCCGGTCGGAGCGTAGGAAACTCCCCACCAACTAACTTCCTCACGCGAAAACAGATGTCCGGCGTAAAGGGTATCGCCGCCCGGATTTGATAGGCCCTGCGTGAGGTTTCTGTGGTAACAGTAGAAGGTCCCCCCGGCTCACGTTCGGCGGCCTTCACGGCGCGTGGTGTAGCTACGGCAGCCACACGTCACCGCGGCACGGTCTGTAGCTCAGTGGTGAGAGCGCCGCGCTGATAACGCGGAGGCCGCAAGTTCAAATCTTGCTGGACCGACAGCGATTCCCGCCAAGGCTAGAGCTTCGGCTTCCTTACTTCGGCGGGCTTTCGGAAGTATGTTGTCAATTGGCTAGCATTTCTGCCTTCCAAGCAGACGGAGCGGGTTCGAATCCCGTTACTTCCTCAACCCGGATGGATGTTCCGGTTCCTACGAACTGTGGAGCATCCCCATGCGCAATATCAATGTCGAACGTTACAGCCACCCGTCCATCACAAGCGACTGGTCGGGGCTTGTTGAAGGTGTCCGGAAGGACGGCTCGCGGTGGATTCTTTGGCTTGATGCCGATGAGTCCCCAGCGTTGTTCTGGGCGGAGCGTGACGAGGACGGCGCCGTGATCGGCGACCCGATCGTGCTCGATCGACATTCCGCTTCTACTGAGCATTACTGATTCCAGGAGCATCGAATGAGTCCGTCTGCCGACCTTCCTGCCAGCGTGGAGGGCGTCAGTGACGTGGTTCGCGCTACGAGTGACTTCCTCGCTGAGGCTGTTGGGATTCCGTCATTCGCTGACGCGGTCGACGAGGCGTTGCGCCCGCTGTATAGGGATGTCACATCCGCAGCCAGAGAATGGAAGGCCAACGAGGCTCAGTGATTCCTCTTCCTGGCACGCTGGCGTTTGCCCCTGATCATGATGACCCGGTGACTGTGGTTCGTTGCTGGCAGTGGCCGTTTCCGTATGCGGAGTGCCGTACGAGCCGTGGTGCTCTGATTTCGGTTCCGGTGTCACGGCTTTCTTTCTGAACTATGGCGCGGATGCTTGGTGACAGCGGCGGACGCCCCACTGTCTATGGGCGCGGTACCGGTCGAACGAAGAAGTGCTTTGGGTGTTGGGACGGCTGCGGTTATCAGCCAGACAAGCAGACTCAGCGCACCCGTGAGAAGCGGCAGACTGCGGCGTGGCGGGAGGAGTACCAGGAGTCGGAGTTTCCCGGCGACCAGTGCCCGAACGATGGCCTGCGCTGCACCTGCAACCGGGACCCGATCGAGTGTGATCCATGGCGGCAACGCAGCGTTGATCTGACCCCATGCGAGGGAGGGTTCACCGTTGGCTGATCAACTAACCGCGGAGCAACGCGTGTGGGTGGATGGCATGGTCTCTGCGCATGCACGCAGTTGCCTGTGTGGTCCCGCAAAGCTTGCGTTTATTGAGATCCTGCTGACGAATATCGCTACGAGGCCAGATCAGCTGTGGGATTTGCCGCCTGATCCGTTGGGGGAGTGGCGCAATGGCAGTTGACCCGAACCCTGGTGTTGGTGCGTCGAAAGACCTAAACGAATACTGGCTCGCTGGTCCTGGTTTGGCGAAGTGGGCTGATAGCCCGACGCCGTGGCGGGCGTTGCGGAGTCAACTGCTCCAGCATATGTCGATCGGCAAGGCCAACGGCCTAGCCACAGAGTACTTCTTCATGCATTTCGGCTATTACCCCGGATCGAAACAGCACCGCCGTCGCGGTGGGAGGTAGTGAACGTGAACGCTGTTGAAGCCGCACCAACGAAGCTTGCCCGCGTGTGGGATAAGGATTTCAACCTCATCCACGTATTCGGCCCGGACGAGGTGTTCGAGAACGGGTTGCCGTTGGATCACCCGGCAGCCGAGTTCCTGTCTGGCACAGCACGGAACGGTGGCGCTGCCTACCTGACGACCGATGAGAACGATTCGCGCCGTGTTGAACGCCTGGACGGAATCGAGATTCGCAGGGTCGACGAGGCTGCGCGGCTGTTCGCGTTTTGGCGCGAGTGAATCCGTTCAGCACCTAACTCAATCAACAGAACAACATAGGAGAAACCATGGGAAGCGTAGATATCAACACATTTGAGCTGATTGGCCGTATCGGTCTGATCGTCATCAAGGCCCTGATCGACATTATCGCCGCTGCGCGATAAAACATCTTACTGCGCGCGTGCGTAGTTGCGACCTCTGTGACTTGAGGTAACGCAGATATGGGTAGTGGCGGTGCTGCCCAGAGAACATATACCGCAATCATGGCGAAAGCCCCCGACCGCATACCTGCACGGTAGAGGCGACGTCGCATGCAATGCAGAGGCGACGGTAAATCGGGGGCGTTCTGCCGCCATCATATCAAGTTTCGCCGCCACCCTCGTGCCCCATTCGGTCGGGGCCGCCGCTGGTTCCATTTTGCCGCGGTTGCAGGGCGTCAGGTGGCGGGGTCGCTGGCAGCCTTCATCGGCGCCGTGGCCCGCCCGCCGGACCGTTGTCGCTACCTCGGAGTCCGGCGGGCAGTACCTCCCCTCGCCCTGGAGGCGCCCATGTTCCGTGCTCGCGCATCGGTTGCCTTGTCCGCGCTCGTACTCTTCGCCGCGGCAACAGCTTTCACTGTCTCGCCTGCTGCGCCTGCCCGCGCGGATGGCTGCATCGGCAGTTGGTCTATCGGCGTCGGTGGTCTGGCGATCGGGTTGTTCGGATTCGGTGAGGACTCCACTTATCTCGCGGCGGATCAGCCGGTTGGCTACAACTCGGCTGACCCGATGTCGGGTCTGCGTGAGTTGGATCGCCTGTTCTGGCAGCATCGCAATGCGTGTCCTGATGATCAGGTGACGTTGATCGGGCATTCGGAAGGTGCTGGCATTATTCACGCTTGGGTGACAGCGCATCAGGACGTGGAGAACGCGAATGCGATCTTGCTGTCTGATCCGAAACGTGTTGCTGGGCCTGGTAGTGCAGGGCTTTCAGGTGACCCGCTTGCCCCCTTGGTTGGCTACCCTCTCGCGGGCGTCGACGATGATTTCGGCGACTTCCCGGTGCTCCAGGTGTGCAACCACGACGACGTGATCTGCAACGAAGAGGCGGGCTGGTTCGGCTATCTCACGGGCGCGCACGGCCGCTACGACTACAGCTCGCAACACTATAGTGACGACGTGTCAGGGGTTTGGTTCCGGTAATGCCAACTGGTGTAACTGTTTACTGCAAGCCGCGCTGTGTCCAATGCGACGCTACCAAGAAGAAGCTTGACCAGCTCGGTATCCAGCACGAGACGATCGACGTCAGCGAAGACGCGGACGCGCTCAGCTACATCAAGAGCCTCGGCTACCTACAGGCGCCAGTTGTCGTTGCTGGAGACGACCACTGGACAGGGTATAGGCCACACAGGCTCGAAGAACTGAAGCAATCCCTCAGCGAATATCAAGACGAAGACTGACCCGTGCGGGCAGCCGGATGGAGAGCGGCGCATGAAGTTCCGGCTGAGTCTGTGGCCGCCTACCCTCGAAATCGAAACCCCTGAACCGGTGCAGATCAGCACCGCGGACGTTGCTGCAACGGTCTTCTCGGCTATGTCGCAAGGGGAGCGTGAGATGAGTATCTGTGTGCACTGTCTGCACGATCACGCCGAGGATGACACGGACGGCGAGTAACTGTGCGGTCCCGTATCAAGGCATGGCATCTTTGGTCTGTCATCGGCGTTGTGGTCATCGCGGCCGAGCTGATTGCCCCGCCAGATCAGTTGCTGTCTGAAGGTGTTGATCGCGGGCTGGAGCGCCACCCAGTGTTGGTGCACGCCGCGATCCTCATCACCGCAGGACACCTGTTGAATATGCTTCCTACCCGACTTGATCCGTATGCATATCTTCCTGGACTGACTCAGAAGGGGAAGCGGGCGTTGGCTCGTCGGCTGGAGCCGTCCGGTTGTAGATCTTGATGACGCCCATGCGGGACAGGTCCGCTTCGGCCGCGATCTGATCCCACGTCCATTGCTTGCCGGTGTCTGGGTTGATCTGCCCACGCATGGCGCAGATCTCCTTGTCACGCTGCCTGGTGAAGTGCTCGATGAGTTCGGCAATGCGCCGCAACCGAGTGTTGCCTTCAATGTCTTCCATGCAAGCGACGATACACTGAGTTGCGCTCGTAAACTAGAGTCTAGTGTGTAATACGACTCGTTTGGGTCGTTCGAAACGCCCACGGCAAGGCGCTCTTATTGCCGATCACCCGAGGGGCAGCGCACGTCGCACCCCTGTCCCGGCTAGACCAGGTGTCAGCCGTCCCCACCACATGAACGCGGACCGGCCAGGAGCCCCACGCGCTCTTGGAGGTCCCCCATATGGCACGCAAACGAACCCACTCCCCGGAAAAGCTCGCTGAGACGCAACGCAAGCGCAATACAGCGCTCGAAATGCGGCTCGCAGGCAAAACGCAGGCACAGATCGCTGCGGAAACCGGGTGGAGTAAACAGTCCGTCTCCCTGTACATCAAAGAGGCAATCGCGGACATCACCCGCGAGAACGCGCAAGAATACCTCGAACTCGAACTCCAGCGGCTCGACGCGATGTGGGCCGCGATCTGGGAACAGATCGTTGATCCGGCATCCGATGAGGAACGCCGCGGGCAAACCTGGAAGATCGACCGCGCTCTAGCGATTATGGAGCAGCGGGCGAAACTGACCGGCACCTACAAGGCTGCCGAACTGAAGGCCATCGCGGACGCCAAGGGCGGCATCAGTTCTGAAACGTCGTCGATGATCGGCCGGTTCTTCACTGCGTTGGACCAGGTATATGACGCCGCCAACACAGCCGAGACTGAGCAGACCGACCCGGACGCTGAGGAGTGAACCTCGACACGCTACCGCTGTCGCGGAAGCAGATCGCCTCGATTGTCGAATCCCGCAGGCATCGCATCACCATTTGGTCCGGCGCCGTCCGATCCGGCAAAACGATCGCATCAATCCTCGCGTTCTACGGTGCTGTACTCGAA
The DNA here is from genome assembly GCF_040674855.1 of Nocardia sp. NPDC049707. Taxonomy (NCBI): domain Bacteria; kingdom Bacillati; phylum Actinomycetota; class Actinomycetes; order Mycobacteriales; family Nocardiaceae; genus Nocardia; species Nocardia sp. NPDC049707. The sequence goes on from NZ_JBFANN010000020.1 coordinate 83,411, forward strand.
GCCCCCGATAGCGGTCTGATCCTGATTTGCGGGCGCACCCTGCAAACGATCGAACGCAACATTATCGAACCGATGCAGGACCCAGCGGTATTCGGTCCCTGGGCGAGCGAAGTGCACCACACCCGCGGTTCGAATATCGCGGTCATTCTCGGCCGGACTGTGCATTTGATAGGTGCAGCGGATGTACGGGCTGAGGGGAAGCTTCGCGGACTCACGGCTTGTTTGGCGCTCGTCGATGAGGCGACGCTTCTGCCTGAGTCATTTTGGACGCAGCTACTTGCCCGCCTTTCGGTGCCAGGTGCACGGTGCTTCGCGACAACGAACCCGGATAGTCCCGCACACTATCTGAAGGTCAATTACATTGACCGTCAGCATGAACTCGACCTGTGTGCATGGCATTTCACACTCGACGACAACCCATCGTTGTCGCCCGAGTATGTTGCCGCGATCAAAGCCGAGTTCTCCGGACTGTTCTACCTGCGCAACATCAACGGCGCATGGGTAGCCGCCGATGGCGCCGTCTACGACTGCTTCGACCCAGACCGGCATGTTGTTCCATGGTCCGATCTGCCTGATATGCAATGGCTTATCGGTGTGGGCGTCGACCACGGCACCACCAACCCGACGCATGCGATCATGGCTGGCCTCGGTGTCGACAACGTCCTGTATGCGATGGACGAATGGCGGTACACGCCGTCGAACCGGGAAGCCCGGAAGACGAACGTGCAGTTGTCCGAAGGGCTCCGGGAATGGCTCGCCAGCCCGCATCATCCATCGGACGACCCTGACAACCCGCCACGCATCACATGCCCAGTGGCCGTCGACCCCGCTGCCGCAGACTTCCGCGTACAACTGAAGCAAGACAGCCTGAGCACGATCCCCGCACAGAACGACGTTCTGTACGGAATCCGCACAGTGTCGGCACTATTGAGCGTCGACAAGTTGAAAATCTCTGACCGCTGCCCGGAACTCATCAAAGAGATACCAGGCTATTGCTGGGACACGAAAGCCACCGACGAGGGCAAAGACCAGCCGATTAAGCTGAACGATCATGGCGTCGACAGTCTTAGATATACGTTGCTTTCGACTGAACGTAAGTGGCGGAGACGGGTAAAGCTGGCCAGTCAATCGAATCCTGAACTCGTAGATGCCTGATCGATAGAAAAGTTGGGTTTGCCAACGCCGATATGATCATTATCGAACACAATGATCAGGAGGCGTTAATGTCCCTCGCCGATGACGTGCAAGAACTTGCCCGCCAAAAGAATGCGCCGAAACCATGCCAAATCGGTATATGGGTGGCATCACTGCCCGACCGAGACAAGGCAGCCTTCGACGCATTCCTTGCAGACGGTGGGCACGCAGCCGTGTTGTGGCGGACGGCGTTGAAAAACGGATTCCAGGGCGGCGAAACCACTTTCCGGCGACACTGCACACGACGATGCACCTGCTACACGGTAGGGGAGTGCGCCGCGTGAGCCTCGCTGACGACCTAACGAAGCAGCCCACGGCTACTGAATCCGAGTACCGACCGCGGACTGAATTCGATTCTCAAGCGGGCGGCTACATTCAGACCGGCCCGCTCGATGAACCGCCTGCGTCCTTCGTGGATCTGTTGCGGCAGTTCGGCTATGACCCGGATGAAGTTCAGATCGTCGGTAGTCCGCGCATCTCTCGATGGCAGACATACGATGAGCGCTGGCTAGCTGCCTACCGCTTCCGAATCGCGCCCCGCGGCAAGAAAACCGACATCGATGAACTGATTGCGCGTGTCGACAAATGGACCGCACACCAGCCTGTTACAGCCAGCGGCCCGCATGTGTTCAACCTTCAGTGCTCGGATCTCCAGATCGCGAAGGTTGACAACGGCGGTACTGAATCGATCGTCGACAAGTTCTTGGAAACCGTCGATCGGGCCGTCGACGAATACCGCTCGCTCGCCCGCCACGGCATCGCTGGCGTGCACGTCATGTTCCCCGGTGATTGCATTGAGGGGAACCAGTCGCAGGACGGCCGTAACATGTGGCGCACCGAATACGGCGTCACAGCACAAACCCGGATCCTGCGGCGCTTGATGCTGCACACGGTGGAGCGATTCGCACCATTGACGGATCGGGTGTGGTTGTCGGCAGTCAACGGCAATCACGATCAGGCCCAACGTTTCCAGAACACGAACCCTGGCGATGGGTGGGCCACCGAGTGCGCGATCAGCGTCGCTGACGCGTTGAAGATGAACGAGGCCGCGTTCGGTCACGTGACGGTAGAAGTGCCTGACCCTGAGCAGGGGTTCATGACCGTCGCCCGCGGTGACACTGTGTTCACGATCGCCCACGGGCATCAGTGGCGTGGTGGCGGCAGCGCGAAGCAAAGCAACGCGTTCACCTGGTGGTCTGATCAAGCGTTCCATCAGCAGAACCCTGCGGGCGCGCACGTGCTAGCGCACGGCCACTATCACACGTGGGCTGTCGAAACCGCGAAGACCCGCACCCGCATATGCAGCCCCACCTTCGACGGCGGAAGCAACTACTACCGAGACCTGACCGGCGCTGAAGCGAAGCGCGGTGGTCTCATCTATCTCACTCGCGCTGGCGAAGTTTCCAGCATGAGCCTCGTTTAGTCTTTCTGAATTCTACAGCGCTGCAACGGGTTTAGCGCGTGCACTCTTGGAGGTGGCATGGCGCTGCCCGAGTTCAAGGGCGAGTTTCCGCCGAAACCGTTCGACGAAGCTCAGGAACAGTACGAGTTGTATTCGGCGTGGCTCGAAGGCAACACTGACGCCCTCGCTGTTTTGTACGGGCTGTGGCGTGACGGCATACCGCCGAACCGGCCGTCGCAGTACCGCGGGGGGCTGGTGGGTCGCTTCGCCCGCTTCTTCTGGGGAAGACCATCGAGGCAGCAGACGAAGCGTATTCACGTTCCGGCGCCTGCGGATGTCGCGCGTACGAGCGCGGACCTGTTGTTCGGTCAGCCCCCGGCGTGGGTGTTGAACGAGGGCGACGCGACGAATCTGGTTGCAGCGCAGGATCGTTTGAACCAGTTGCTTGAAGGCGCTGACGTTGTCGCGACCTTGCTGGAGGCCGCCGAGATTCAATCCGCGTTGGGCGGTGTCTATCTGCGGCTGTGGTGGGACGAATCCGTTTCCGACAAGGTGATGCTCGGTGTTGTCGCGCCTGATGCGGCTGTCCCGGTGTGGAAGTACGGCAAGCTGGCTGAGGTCACTTTTTGGACTGTCGTGCAGGAAGACAAGGCGGGGGTCTGGCGGCACCTGGAGCACCACTCACCCGGCAAGATCGAACACGCCCTCTATCTGGGTGACCGCGGCACTATCGGCCGGTTGATGCCATTGAATTCGCTGCCCGCTACTGAATGGGCTGCCGATCTGGTTGACGACGAGAACTCGGCCATCGACACCAAGGTCAAGGGTTTGACCGCCTGCTATGTGCCGAATGTTCGACCGGCCCGGAAGTGGCGCAACGTCCCTGGTTTGAGTCCGTTGGGGCGCAGTGACTTCGAGGGTTTGGAGTCGCTGTTCGACCAGTTGGACGAGTCGTGGTCGTCGTGGATGCGTGACCTGGACTTGGCGAAGGCCCGCTTGTTTGTGGCGCAAGCGCTGTTGGAGGACAACGGTCCTGGCAGTGGCGCGTCTTGGGATCCTGAGCAGGAGATCTTTACGCCTGTTCCGAGTGACCAGTCCGGTTCGTTGAACGACGACAAGGGATCTCACCTCGTACAGGCACAACAGTTCGCGATCCGCCATGCCGAGCACCAAGCGACCTGCGCAGCCTTGCTGAACCGCATTCTTGTTGGTGCGGGCTACAGCACTGGCGATTTCGGTGATGACCAGTTGTCGGGCGCGATGACCGCGACCGAGGTATCCGCCCGCAAGAGCCTGTCGAATCAGACTCGCGCGAAGAAGGCACTGTACTGGGCGTCTTCGATGGCTCCGCTTGCCCGCACAATGCTCGAACTCGATGAGGCCGTGTATGGCGGTAGCTACGGCATCAAGGCCAATCCGGAGATGCAGTTCCCGCCGCGCGTCGATCAGGACCCGGTTCAAACTTCTATCGCGATCCAGAATCTTCGTGCCGCGCAAGCGATGTCGACCGAAGAAGCCGTGCGCGAGTTCCATCCGACGTGGTCGTCCGACGAGGTCGACGAAGAGGTCGCCCGCATCAAGGAAGAAGCCGCTTCGATGGCTGCCCCTGCCGCGCCTGGCGGCAGTTTCGACAACGCGAGTGCGAACCTCCAGCCGGACGCGCACAGTGATCTTCAGGGCGATAGTGGAGATTCCGCCGCTCAAATGGGTGACGGTGCCGCGCAACTAGCGGCTTGATCCGCTCCCTTATTCTTCCCGCTTTCGCGGGTATTTGACCCCCGGTCTGGCTTTCTTGCCGCGGGGGTTTCGTCATTTCGCACCCTTTCTGGCCAGGTTGCCGTCTGGGTGTTTCTCAGTGTCCAGGAGGCACATTCATGGCCGACGAAGCCACCCCCCAGGAAAACAGCACAACTGAAGATAGCGCCGTCAATGATGTCGATACGACGTCGACTGAAACGGCGGATACCGCGGTAAGCGGTGCCGATGTACAGGGCACCGAAACCGAGAAGGCGACCGATTCCGAAAAGGAATCGGAAAAGCCTGCAAAAACCTATGACGAAGCCTATGTGAGGAAGCTTCGCGACGAAGCCGCTGCCGCCCGTGTGAAGGGCAAGGAAGCAGCGACTCAGGCAGCCCAGGAGGCGGCCGAGAAAGCGACTCGCGAATTGTCTGAACAGATCGGTCGTGCTCTCGGCCTGATCAAAGACGACGTCGCACCTGACCCGGCTGAACTGCTCAAGCAGGCACAGGACCGGGAAGCCCAATTGTCGAGCGAACGTGACAGCGTCGCTTCCGAATTGCGGGCGCTTCGTGTCGAAAAGGCACTCAATGCCGCTGCCGGAAAGTGTGACGGCGACATAGACATTCTCGAACCGTATCTCGCTGGTACGGGTGCGTTGATAAACCTTGACCCGGCTGCCGACGATTTCGCATCCCAGGTGGAAGCGATCGTTTCTGCGGCAGTCGAAAACAATCCGAAGCTGAAGAAAACAGTCGACCGGGTGTCGGCTCCTCGAAGCGGCGGAGATCTCTCGAACGGCAATGCGGCTCCTAAGCCGAATTCGCCGAAATCCGTTGAAGACCTGATTCGTGAACGGCGCGAACGACGCGGCCGTGGCGACAGGATCTGAATCCTTCTTTAGGAGCCAACTCTTATGGCTAACACTCTCCTCACCCCTTCGGTGATCGCCCGCCAGGCTCTGGCGAATCTGTACGAGAACCTGTGCATGGTCCCGACCGTGTACACCGATGTCTCGCAGGAATGGACCGGTCGCAAGATCGGCGCGACGGTGAAGATCCGTAAGCCTACGACTTTCGTCGCCAACGACTTCAATCCGGCGTCGCCGTCGATCACTTTGCAGAACGCGACTGAGACCAGCGTGGATGTCACTCTCGACACCCACAAGGACGTCAGCTTCGCGATCAGCGTCCAGGATCTGACCTTGCGTCTTGAGGACTTCGATCAGCAGTTCCTGATGCCTGCTGCGGAAGCTCTGGCTCAGTCGGTTGACCGCGCGATCATCGCGACCATGAAGGGCGCTAGCGGTTTCACGCAGGTCGCAGGCGACACCGGCACCAATACGTGGGACAAGCCTGAGGTTTTGATCGAAGCCGATCGGCTGCTGAACATCAAGAATGTTCCTGCCAGTGAGCGGTCTGCCGTGATCGGTCCGTCCGCTCGCGCCAAGTGGCAGGCCACTGACTGGCTGAAGTTCGCCGAGCACTCCGGCTCGACTGATGTGTTGCGCGAAGGCTACCTCGGTCGTCGCCTGCTCGGCTTTGACCCGTACATGACCCAGAACATCGTGCAGGCTGCGGACACCCCGGCGACCGGTCAGCCGACCACTGAGGTCGGCTTGGCTTACCACCGGTCTTCGACTGCGTTTGCGTCGGCGACTCTGGACCTGCCGACCGATAACACCTGGGCGGCTATCGAGTCCTACAAGGGCTTGTCGCTGCGCCTGGTGAAGCAGTACGACATGAACAAGAAGAGCGACATCATCTCGCTCGACATCCTGTTCGGCACCAAGGTTCTCGACGCCAACCGCGGTGTGCTGCTGCGTGGCGCCCTGAAGCAGTAACCGTGAGTTGGATCCGGATCAAGGCTGCGCCTTCGCCCATCGTCGTGAACACTGACCATATCGTGACCGTGCACTACGCGAACACCGGTAGCGGCTACACGGTCACCGTCGTTGTTGATGGCGGTTCGCCCAACGCCATCACGGGGTCGACCACCTACGCCGACGCCGATAGCGCCAAAGAAGTGGTCGAACAGATCGCCCTGGGCGTGTTCTGGGAAGTCTGATCTCACAGTTCGGGCGCATCCAATCGTTTGGTGCGCCCGAACTGCCACCTCGAATGCGAGTTAACTTTGCACTACTACCAGTATCTGCATGACCCGACTTGGGTTATCGAATCACAGGAGCCGCGGCCCGATCTGCTGGAGTGGGCCTACTGGACTGAGGTCCCAGCGCCCGCACCGAAGGCCAAGCCTGAACCGGTCGTCGCGCCGGAGCCTGCTCCCGCAGCTGAGCCAGCGCATACACCCGAGGCGAAGCCCGCCGCGAAGAAGGCGCCAGCGAAGAAGGCTCCCGCTAAGGCTATCCAGGCTGCGGAAGGCGAGTAACGCGCTGTGCTGACCTATGCCGTGCCTGATGATCTGATGGACGGCTGGCTGACTGAGGCACCTCCGGAAGCCGTTGCGCGCCAAAATATTCGGTTCGCGTCTCAGCTTGTCCGGAACGCGACACGCCTGGATTTGTACGACACGTACCCGTCCGGGCTGCCGATCGACCTCGACATTGCCGAGGCGATGCGACATGCGACGTGCGCGCAGGCCGCCATGTGGGTGCTCGCGGGAGTCGACCCGGCTGCCGGTTCTATCGGCCGTGAGATCGGGATTGCTTCCGAGAGTGCGGATGGCGGCAGCGTTACTTACGGTGATGCGGTCAAACGGGAAGAGGTCGAAGCGTCGGTTTCACGGCTTTCTTCGGCCGCGCTGCTGATTCTTCGCAACGCTGGACTCGCGTCCACCAGGCCGAACACATGGTGAACTACGCGCGCCGCAGATACCCGGCTGGAGTCATGCTGACGGTGGAGCGGGGTGCCGCCCTGAACTGGGAGGGCGACCCGGTCAATGGTTCTGTCGCAACCCACACTATCGGCCCGTGTGATCTTAAATGGTTGACCGACTCCGAGGACAACAGCACGGGTGAGCTTTTGATGTTGGCGGCCCAGGTGACTGCCCCGCATGGATCTGATGTGTTGGAGGGCGACAAGATTCGCCACCCTAACGGCCGACTGTTTGTCATCGACGGCCAAGTCCGTGAAACCCCTAACCCTTTTACCGGGTTCTCGACTGGCGTCCGTTTTGTGATCGCGAAGGACGGCGGTAGTGGAGTACGACGGCGCTGACAACGATCTTGAGTTGTACTTGCGGGAAAGCTCCGAACTCAGTGATTTTCTGCTGGAAGTCGCTGAGCAGGGCGCGGATCGTTGGACCGCGCGAAGCCATTGGCGGACGGGCTTTAATGCTACTCACGTGACGCAGGGTGTTGAACCAGGTGAAGACGGTGTTCTAGAAGGCTACGTCTACGCCTACGGGCATTATGCCGAATATCGTGAGCGCGGTACACGCTGGAATCGTCCTGAGCATGTGATGCGGGACTTCATTCAGGATATTGACGGGTAGGTGTTATGTCGTTACCTCCTTACCCTGAATTCGATGACGTTATGAAGGCTCTGCTCGACGACATCGCGCCCGTGGTGACTGCGGAATCCGACGAGATCGATCCGCCGTATATTTACGTGACCCGTGTGGGTGGACGTGAAGACGGCACTGCGGACAATCCGATTATCGATGTCGAGTATGTTGCCGTAACACGCGCCGCATCCAAGTTGCTGAAAACGGCTGGCCAGGAACGCATCCGGTTCGCTGGCAATACCGAGCCGGGCGGCTATCTGATTGATGTAGCCGAGGAAAACCCTGGTGGCGGTGGCCAATACATTCCGCCCCGTAAGCGTGATCAGCGCGCCGTGACTGCAACTGTCCGGTTGTCGTATCGCAGGCCACGCGCCTAACTCTCTCAACTTCTTTCACACCACCCGAACCTGTGACGGTTGCCGGGTTTCTGGGTGTGCCCAAAAAAGGAAAACCACATGGCTGCTGTCACTTATGAGCAGGTCGCTAATTGGCACTCGGAGCTGATTCGGCGCCCGAATAAGGGATTCGTTCTCGTCGCTGACCCAACGACCGCTATCCCTACGGCTTTCACTTCCGGTGTGTCCGCCGATTTCCAGGCGCTGAACAACTTCACCAGCCTTGGTCTCATCGCTAAGGACGCCCCGCCGTCGTTCAAGCCTGATGTCAAGAGCAATGATATCGAGTCGTGGGGTGCTCTTGAAGCAACCCGTACAGATATCCTGACTCGGGACCTGTCGGTGTCGTTTACCGCGCAGGAAACGAAGAAGAAGACTCTCGAACTGTATTCGGGTATCGACCTGTCGGCGAACGTCGCTGACGGCACTACCTCCGAAATTCAGTACAACGATCCGACTTCGCCGGAAACCCGCTACTACCGAATGATTTTCGGCATGGTGGACGGCGCTGGTTCGAATGCCGTTTACATTCTGAAGATCCTGCCACGCGCAACCATCACCGAGGTTGGTGAGCAGTCCTGGTCGCAGGAAAAGGCGGTCGACTACAACATGACCGTTAAGGCCAAGATTGATTCGACTCTCGGCTACTCGCTGAAGAATGTCATTTGCGGTCCCGGTGTTTCCGGTCTGCTTGCGGCTATGGGTTGGACCGCGGTCGCCGCGGTGCCGACGATCGCCTCCTACGTACCGCCCGGCACCATCGCGATTGCGGGTGGGGACAACATCATCCTCACCGGTCAGCACTTCACTGGCGCGACCGGTGTCACTGTCGGCGGTACTGCGGCTCTGGACTTTGTCGTCATCAACGACACCACTCTGTCGGTTGTCACCCCGGCGAAGACCGCCGGTAGCCAGAACATCGTGGTTACCAACGCAACTGGCGCGTCTGCTCCGTTCGCGGTCATCTACGCCTAATTCCCCCTGATCGCCGCCCCGTGCGTGTTTCCTGGCCGCGCACGGGGCTGGCTCACGCCTTGCCAGGAACAGCCAGGAGAACGTCATGGCATTTGAACCTATCCGCATGACCGCACCGGACGGCCGTACGTGCCTGGTCGGTTCGGCTACTGAGCGTGAACACCTGCTCGCGCACGGCTACCGCATCACGCCTGCCGAGCCGGAACCCGAACCGAAGCCTGCGCCTGCACCGGTCCCTGTGGTGACCGAAGACGACAAGCCCGCAGCCAGCGCAGTCAAGAAGCCCACCAAGTAATCCCGTTCCGCCAGGAGGAACAAGCATGGTTGCACCCACTGCACCCAAGAAGACCGTCGCACCCAAGTCCCGTTGGGCGACGCTGCGTGACGAGGCTCGCAAAGAGCACAAGCCACGCCCGCCGTACATGTTTGACGGCACCGAGCCGCCTACCGAGATCACTGCTCCCGACAGTGTTGAGCGTGTGACCGCGATGGCCATGCTCATCGACAGCGACGGCAGTTTCGAGGCCGCGAATCTGCGGAAGCTGCTCGAAGCCACTTGCGGCGCAGCGTTTCCGATCGTATGGGGCATCGTGAAAGACGAACCCTTCGAGGTGTTGTTCTCGCTGCTGTCCGACATCAACGACCACTTCAACGCTGTACCCGGCGAGGAAGGCGCTGATCTGCCGGGGGGCGCCTAGCCCTCGTACTCCTCATAGAGGACTACGGGGCACAAATCGAAGGCGACCTATGGGAATACGGCCCGGGGTGGGATCTGCTGGATTTCTTCCGTGGCAACCATCCCTGGCCACAGCTGTACCGGATTCTCGCAAACCGTGTACCACCAGAAGGGCGCTACCACTCGGCGGTCGCGATGGATCCCGAGATCGGTTGGGAGCGGGCACAAAAACCACGGCCTGATGAGGTCGCTGGCCCGCCGACACCGCAGGGCTATTCGCTGTCGATTCTTTTGCAGTTGCGGATGATCGACATTCTTAAAGAGCAGATGCGCGCATATGCCGCAGGGCTTAGCGGGAAACTTCCGCCTCCGTTCAAACCGGAACCGCGTCCGATGACGATGGAAGACATATTCCGGGACCGCATCGAAACCGCAAATGTCTATGAGGCGCTGGCGAATCTCGGCGTAACAAACTAAAAGGGCGGTGCCGCATGGCTGATGGCCAGACGTTTTCCGCTGGACAAGCTCGGCTAACCATAAAACCGCAGCTCAGTAAAACGTTTCGCACCGATCTGAAGGGTTTGCTGGAGCCGATCAAGCAATCGCTTGATGTTACTGCCAGCCCGAAGTTGGCGAACAGATTCCGCACTGACCTCAAAGAGTTGGTGAAGACCGCGTCGGCGGGCATCAACGCCGAGATCGGCATCAAGCTCAATACGACAGGACTGCGGAGGCGCGTCAAGGATGCCACCAAGGGCATGCCGGATGTGAAGGTCGACGTCAATATCGACCTGGCGCGCGCGACTGCTCAAATGGAGACGTTCCGCCGCGAGCAGGCCGCGATTCCGTTGACGCTCAATGCGAACGTCGACACTGCGGCGGCTGTCGCTCAGTTGTTGGCTCTGCGTGCTCTCGCGGGCGCTGTCGGTGACCAGGTCAACGGTATCGGTGCAGGCGGTGCAGGGCGCGCGGCAACCCGGTTGACGGGCAACATTATTACGCGCCCCATTCGCGCTGTCAGGCTGCAAGTCGAAATCGACCGTGCGTCTGTGGCGCGTGCTGAAGCTGAGGTCGCGAACATCGCTACCCGGCTATCACAGGCACGGGACCGGCAAACCGATGCGCTGGGCAGGCTGCGGGCAGCTGAAGCGCGGCATTCCGAAGTGATGGCCCGGTCGAATGCGACTGAGTCACAGCGGATTAACGCCACCAACGCTCTCACGAGGGCGCGCAGGGAATTCGCTAACGCCACGGGCCGTGTCACCGGTCTTATGGGGCAGGAAGCCGACGCGGACAACCGTCTTCAGCGTGCGCGCCGTGACCAGAGTTCGATCGTCGGGAAGCTGGAAGCCGCATATGGGGCGTTCTCCAGCGCTCTCGGTGACGCGGCGAGGAAAGCTCTATCACTCAGCAACGTTCTCGGGTTCGCCAAGGTCGCGCTGATCGGGCTTGCGGTGGTCTCGTTGGTGCCGTTGCTTGGCCAGTTGTCGCAGGCGCTCGGCGTTGTCGGTCTCCTGCCGGGCATGCTCGCTGGCGCTATCGGTGCGTTTGCCACCTTGCGTGTCGGTTTCGAGGGCATTGGGGATGCGTTCTCGACCGGTGCCAAGGCTGCTGAGTCGGCGGCGAAAGACGCTGAGGCTCATGCGAAGGCTGTTGCGTCCGCGCAGAAGCAGCAGGTTTCGGCGGCGCGCAGTGTGCAGGACGCGGAACGCGGTATCGCTACCGCTGAACGTGGTGTGCGGTCCGCGCAGAAAGAAACCCTGGATGCGCAGAGGGCGCTGAATAAGGCCCGCAAAGACGCCAAGACCGAGATCGATGATCTGAACCGGTCGCTCGGCCGGACTGCGCTGAATGAAGAGGGCGCTGCGATCGCGGTCGCTGAGGCTCAGAAAGAGCTGTTCAAGGTCTTTTCGGACCCGAACTCCGACGCTGTCGAGCGTGCTTCGGCGCAGCATCGGGTCAAACAGGCTTTGGTCGATCAACAGGACACGATCCGTAAGTCGCAAGAGTTGGCGGAGCAGGCGGCCGAGGCGAACGCGAAGGGCGTTGAAGGTAGCGACCAGGTCGTGTCTGCGAAAGAGCGTGTGGAGTCCGCCGCTCAGGGGGAGATCGACGCAGAACAGGCGTTGGCGGATGCGAACACCCGACTGTCTGACGCGCAGCAGGCATTAGCTGAAGCTAACCAGAACCTTGCCGATGAAATGACCAAATCCTCGGATGCCGCTGAAGCGTTCGAGAAGGCATTGGGGAAGCTGTCGCCGTCCGCACAGGATTTTGTGCGGAAGATGCTGGCGTTGAAACCGGCCCTCGGTGAGCTGCGTGCCGTGGTTCAGCAAAGCCTGTTTGATCGGATGGGCGACACTGTCACGCAACTGGCGAACAACTGGTTGCCGACTCTCGCGCAGGGTTTGCGTGGGATCGCGATCGAAATCAATGGCGGTTTGCGGCGCGCGTTCGCAGATTTGGATAATGATGCGACGCGGTCGAAGGTTTCGAAGATCTTCGACAACATCAAGGATTCTATCGGCCCGCTCATTGATGGCCTCGAAAACCTTGTGCAAGGAATCCTGTCATTGACGGGTGTGTCATCCGAATTCCTGCCGGGTATGTCGAACGGGTTTGTTAACCTGACGGAACGGTTCCGTAAATGGGCTGAATCGCCCGAGGGGCAGGACAAGTTTCGAAACTTCCTGGAAGAGTCGATCAAAACGTTCGGGCAGTTTATGCGTCTCGGACGGAACATTATTGATGTCATCAGGGAAATCTTCCGTGGGTCTGACCAGACCGGGGAGTCCTGGATGGATACTCTCGTTCAGAATTCGCGGAACCTCGCTGATTTCCTGGGCACTCCCGAGGGACAGCAGAAGATCCGTGATTTCTTCACTGAGGTCGAGAAGGTTGTAAAAGGCATTTCGGACGCGGTAACGCTCGTCGCGAATCTGCTGGACAGAATAGGCGCGTTCAATTTCGGTAGCACGCCACTCGGTAACGTTGCCGGACTGCTCGATGGTAGCAAAACACCAGGTCAGCGTGTCGGCGGCGCCGCTAAAGGCGTAGGGCAGGTGCTCATTGCGCCGTGGAAACTGATCGGCGGCGGCATCGATAGTGCTCAGCACGCACAAGTGGACGTCGTCAAGTCGATCATGTCCGACTTGGGTGACAAAGCCAAAGACATGGCGAAGGACGTCACTTCGTTCTGGTATCAGATGGGTACCGGCGCGGTCGATCTCGGAAAGTCGATCGTCGACAATGTCACCACCAAAGCTGGCGGCGCACTCGACAATTTCAAAAACAGCCTACCCAATGTAGTTGAATCGGTTACCTCGTTCGCTAACAGCGCGAAAGACAAATTCGGTTCGTTCAAAGACTTCCTGTTCGATGCGATCGGCGACATCATCGGCGACAACATCCTCGGGAAAATGCGGACCGGATTCTACCGGGTCAAAGACTGGTTCGGCGACATCGTATCCGGAATCGGCTCCATTTGGTCCGGGCTGGTCGGCGCAATCCAAGGCCCGATCAACGCAGTCATCGGTGTTCTGAACAGCTTTGGTGATATCTGGAACAAGGTAGCCGACAAATTGGGCCTCCCCAAGTGGGAACCGATCGGTCAAATCGGTGCCCAACCGCCAGCCGCGCCAGCACCACAAACCGGCCCTGAAGGACCCGCACGTGTCGGGCGTTGGATGGGTGGCCCGATCAAGGGGCCAGGCGGGCCAACAGACGACCTGATTCCGATCATGGCGTCGAACGACGAACACATGTGGACCGCGGCAGAGGTCAAGGCGGCTGGTGGCCATGAGGCGATGTACCGGATGCGGCAATCCGTCCTCCGTGGCGGTGGCCAGCAGTCACGTGACGGCAACTACGCGATCGGTGGTGGCGTCCAATTCGGTTCGGATGCTGACCGTTGGATGGCTGACGTTGTTCAGGCCGCATTCAAGGACGCGACGATCACGTCTGCGCTCCGGCCTGGTGACTCAGGGTTCCACGGCAAGGGCCAAGCTGTCGACGTTGCTGGACCGCTCCAGCAGATCGCCAACTGGATCTTCTCATCGTTCCCGCAGAGCACCCAGCTCATCTATGGTCCTGGGCCGCTGCTGTACAACGCTCGCGGAAAGTCCGTGGATCCCGCCAATCAGGGCGAGCTGGCAGGCATCTACGCCAACGATCTCGCGGGCCATATGGATCACGTCCACTGGGCCAACGTCGCACCGCTCGCTGAGTTGTCCGGCGACGATAAGAAGTCGCTGCTTGACCGGATCCGCTCCGGTATCGGCAACGTCGTCAACTCCGGTCGGAACTTCGCGGTCGAAAACCTGCTCGGCAGGCCACTTCGCTCGCTCGCTGACCGGGTGCCCGACTTCCCCGCCTTGGGGCAGTTCGGTGGTATCCCGAAAACGTTCGCCCGCAAGATGGTTGACCAGCTGATCAACCTTGCAGCAGGCAGCGCAGGCGGTTCAGCAGGCGGAGGAACGGTCAACTACGACCCCACCTCCCGCGCTGAGCAGTGGCGTGGCCTCGCTCAAGAAGCGATGCGCCGCACCGGTTTCAATGCCGATGACCCGCAGCAAGTCAACGCCATGTTGGCGCAAATCAACAGCGAGTCGGGTGGTAACCCGAACATTCTCCAGCAGGTCATAGACGTCAACTCTGGCGGCAACGAGGCGCAGGGGCTCTTGCAGGTTATCCCTGGCACGTTCGCGACCTACCGTGACCAGAGCCTGCCGAATGACCGAACTCACCCGCTCGCGAACATGGTCGCTGCCCTGAACTACTACCGGGCGCGCTACGGCAACGACCTCACCACCACATGGGGCCAAGGCCACGGCTACGACCAGGGCGGCATCTTCCCGCACAAAACGTTCGGGTGGAACCTCTCCGGGCTTCCGGAAGCGGTTCTCACGAACCCGCAGTGGAAGATGTTCCAAGACTTCATCAACCACATTCCCGGATTCAACAATGGGTTGCAGGCGTTGCCGCAGCCGTTGAATGGCGGCACCGACTCCAGCGGTAACCCAGGTCTATTTGGTGTGCCCACGAATCCCGGTGTCGAGACACTTCAACAGGTCGGTAAGAACGCTCAAGACCGGTTCGGTAACGCATTCAAAACCGGGCTGTCCGACCTTTGGGACTCCAACCTCGGTGCCCTCGGTATACCGAATCCAACCACAATCCCGGTCGTAAAAGCTGGGCTCGAATACGGGCAGAAACTCGACTCGTGGCAGAAAGCCCGCCAAGCATCTGCTGAAGCATCCGCCGCACTCGCGAACGCAAACTATCGGGCCGCGACTGTGTCACCTGTCGGCACCGCTGACGCTATGCAATCCGGCACTGATTCGACTGATCGGCTTGTCAACGACAACCGGATGACGGTCAACATTTACCCGGCTGACGTCAACGACGCGGGCCGCAAAATGCAGCAGATTGCCGAACTGCGGGCACTCAGCCGCTCTGCAAGAGGAAACTAATTGCGTCAGTCCGCCAAGGTGGAAATCTTTGGTGACGACGACTCACATTTCATTATCGCCGGTCCCGGAATGTCTGAACGGATCTTCATGGGAACCGACGTCAAAGGCATCTATGACGCCCCGGTCACAACGAAATACAAGTCGTCGGCATTCCAAAAAGGCTCCACATATCAGGGTAAAAAGTATGAACAGCGGGACATCACTTTCGGTGTCCATCTGAAGGGGGAAACCCCGGAGGATTGGGAAGACCTCGACTCGCGGTGGCGGGCGGCGTGGGATTACGAGAAAGATCCGTGGGACCCGGCATCAAAACTAACCAAGATGTCGATCACCACGGATCGCTCAGGTAAACGGTCACTGTATCTCGCGCTGTCCGAAAGCATTGTTTTCGAGTCGAAGCATGACCCGCATCTCACGCGCACTTCGGTCGTGCCTATGGCGGTCACGGCCGCCCAGCCTTTTTGGTTCGAAGACAAATGGGAAGACACCTATTTCGACTACTTCGAAACAGGCGCATCCGGCACCACAGACGGCTTCGTAACAGTCGCCAACCCCACCGACCAACCCATGTACCTGAAATGGGTAGTCACACGCGGCAAATGGACGCTTCCGGATTTCTCTTGGACCGGCAAGAAGTACCATCGCGTGCCTGGCGGTGCGTGGTCCAACCGCAAAATAACGCTGCCAGCGCTCGGCGACATCGAAGGCGGGGCGAAGGTCGACCTCAACCCGATGAAGCTCATGGTTAGGGACTTCAACGATTCGAACTTAATCGGCCGTATGAATGGAATATATTTTCTTCACGCCATTCCGCCGTATACGCCTGCTACGGAGCTACCCGTACGAGTTGAGAACGCGCCAACTGGTGGCGCTCGCGTTGAGATTTACTGCCCGCACCGCTGGGGCCGTCCGTGGGGTCTTTTCTAGGCTGCTCGTGCGGATCGCTGGAAGTCTCTGCCTTGTTTACAAGTGAGGCATTCTCTGACATTTACCTTATTCGGCGAATAATAGGTGTTGGCCTGAGTGAATTCGTGTCCTCGCTTGCAGTGCGTCTTTCGAGCATTGTGGTGGGTGCCATGGATTACCTTGTCTAGCTGGTTTGCCGAAGCTGTATCGTATCGCAGGTTTTCGAGACGGTTATCAGTTGGCACGCCATTATTGTGACAGACTTCCATGCCCGACGGTCGTGGTCCTACGAATGCCTCAAGAACGAGAGCATGCACCTTGCGTGATTGGACCGACCCGTTCGCGCACAGGCCAACGCTATGATAGCCGCCGCTTTTCATAACGATCGGCTTCAGGATTCTGCTGCGCACCCGCACTTGGTATCCATTGCGGAGAAAGAACCGGTCCTCGGAGCGCACGCGTCCCCGGCTTGATATCGAATATCGACCTTCGTAGCCGACTACCGGAAGCCATCGTTCTTCGGCGGAGCTGTCCGCATTCTCGTTCATCAATCAGTTCAGCGTTCCTGTTGCGCTCGTTATTTCCACAGACGGATGTGATCTGTATTGCCTGCCCTCAGCGAACTCTCGTTGCTAGACCAATGCCGCGCTATTTGGGGTGCCACCACAGCCCGCGAGGAAGCCGAAGCACGCGCCCGCCTGGAACCGCCATTGGTTCGCGTATGGACGGGTGACTTCGCACTAGC
The DNA here is from genome assembly GCF_040674855.1 of Nocardia sp. NPDC049707. NCBI lineage: Bacteria > Bacillati > Actinomycetota > Actinomycetes > Mycobacteriales > Nocardiaceae > Nocardia > Nocardia sp. NPDC049707. Next base: position 100,378 of record NZ_JBFANN010000020.1, read on the forward strand.
TGGAGTGCTTTCTAGCGAGTACACAGCCGAGTTCACCTGGCTCGACAACGAGGCCGGAACGGGACTGACTGAGATTCCGTTGTGGGATCCGCTCGCTAAATGGATCTGGCAGGTAAAAGACCGTATCAACGCGGGTGAAAAACGGAACGTCTTCATCACCGTCGATAAAGACGGTGCACGCTGGTCCGGAATCCTCTTCGACCACACTGTTGAAAAAAGAGCAGACGGCACCCATGTATTAGTCGTTCGATGGATGCACGACCTGTTCACGCTCCAGCATTATCTGGCGTGGTGTAATCCATTTTTACCTGACTTCGTGCAATTTCCGCGCGTTTTCTTCCTGGCCGGTCCGTCAATTTGGGGCCTGAAGACGGCCCTCTTTTTGAACGTAATGCGCGAGCAGGAAAATTGGTGGGAACTGCCCTCGGATCCCATGAATCAGGGTTCGGCTCCGGCGACGATGATGTCGAACTGGTCGGTGGCGATTAAGCCAACTACGTTCATGGACGACATGAACGCGGGAACGATTTGGTCGATTCCGAACTCGCGGTTCAAGTATTGGATGGACATGTCCAAGGACATCTTGGAAGATGCCCAACTGTCTATCCAAGTGCGGCGTTACATCGCTGATGACGATGCTCAGCCGATCGCGGGCCAAACGCTGCGTAACGGCTGCCTCGTTGTCGATATTGTCGACAAGTCCGGATACTACACGGACACGTCGAATGGTGGCGACCCGTTCCTTGGTTTGAAGCGCACTTTCGCGCAGATCGCCGAGGACTTCATCGACGAAATCATCGAAGACGTCGTCGACCCTGCTGTACCGAATTCGTACAAAACTCCTGGCCTGAAACTCACTGACAAGATTTGCCCGTACGTGGTTTATCTTGAGGGCGAAGAGACCGGTATAGAGTCGTCAAAGTTCACGTTTACTCCGTCGACCGCAGTGCAAATGGTGGCCGGTGGACACAGTTTTCCATTCGTCAACGAACTTATTTCAGCTACAATTCAGACCCTAGGCGATCTCCTCGCCATGGCGATATTTGTCCCGCCCATTGGCGGCGCATTGGACGCGGTGCTTCAGCCTTTATATTGGGATACTGTAGCAGCCTGGATGCATTTTAGAAGTCCGGGTCGGAAGGCGCATTCTGGATGGGCTCATCTATTTGAATACCGGGCGTCTGATGGGGACCGCGCGTACACGTTGGAAGCGCTGCTTTCTCTGCGTAAAGCATTCCATGACACGCGTTCTTGGTTCTCGCATGAAGTGCTTATCCGTGACGGTGCACCATGGTTTATTGGCGACAACGGCAAGGGTCACTTCTTTCTGGGTGACAGGATCGGCGCGCAAGTCCTCGGTGACTTCTCCGCCAAATACGGCTTCGATGATTTCACTATCTATGTCGACCGTGTACGGGAACTGACCCTCGCATGGGATCGGGACTCATTCGCTGAATGGAAATGCACCATCGGCGAGAAAGAAAAGAACAAAGACCGAGGCCAACGCGCTCTAGGCATGATCAGTGATCTGTTCGCCTTGATGCGTGATGTTGGTGCTCTCGGCCGGTAGGTGAGTGATGGACCAGGAACCAGAACAGCCAGAAATCGACACTTCGCCGTGGCTGAAAGACGGCGAGTTTCCTACGTTGGCCAATACCAATCCAAATTGCCCGGAAGAGGCCCTGCTTCACACGTACTCCGGGTTACCGGGAATGTCCGGTGCACCGCTCGCTTTCCCTGTCGAGTACCTGAAGATGGTCAGTCGGCGGCAGTGGGATTGCGGTGTGCGCGCGATGGATTCGGTAGTTCCTCCGGAACGCCTGATCAAGTATCAGCGCCCGCAGCAAACCGACCCGCATTGGCTGACCTCACCGGGTATCTGGGTCGACATCAACGAGCCCGACAGGAACCAGTTCAACATCAAAGAGTTCGTCGGCAGCCTCCCACAGGACGCGAAACGCCAACTGGCGGAAGCGTTGGGCTTTGATCCGGCTGCCGCAGTTCCGTCCGATCAACAGATCGTCGACGGCTACGAGGGCAAGCCACCGCCAACGAAGTACGGGAAGCCGGCACGTGACGGTGCGACCGTCAGTAACGAGCCACGCCCCTTCGATCCCATAACAGCGACGGTCACTGAGGTCTTGGCATACCTGCGCAACGCGGACCCGACAGAGCAGGAACGCGTCGTAGTCATCGAACGCAATCTCGGCGCCGCACGCTCCGGGATTCTTAAGCGCTACAAGGAGATCGGTGTCTGATGGCTCGACTCCTTGACTTCTCCGCTGCACTCATCGACCCTGCCGCGATCAAGGCTGCTGGCTACGACGGTGTGATCGGCTACTTCTCGGATCGTCGTCCAGGCGCCGAGTGGATGCAGGCGAAGCCGTTGACCCGCGACTACTGCGATCGGTTGCTCGCCGCAGGGCTGGAGATCGTAACGAACTTCCAGTTCGCGGCTGGAGGCAATGCCACCTCCGATTGGCGTGGCGGCTTCGCGGCAGGCCAGTCGAACGCCCGTCGTGCGCTCGAACTGCATTACGCGGCTGGTGGTCCCGTCAATCGCCCGCTGTACTGCGCGATCGACTCGGCGCCGACCCTCGACATGTGGAACTCGACTGTCGTCGACTACGTGCGCGGCTGGGCATCGGTCGTCGGCGTCGAATGGACCGGTATCTACGCGAACGCCGACGTGATCGACAACGCGATCGAAGACGGTGTCGCGACCTGGTTTTGGCAGCACAACAACCTCGGTTACCCGTCTGACGGCGCGCATCATCCCGCCGCGCATATCCACCAAATCCGCATCGACTCGGACACCGTCGTTGGGGTCGGTGTGGACGTGAACGTGACTCTTCGGGACGACTACGGCCAGTGGTCTAAAGCTGCCGCTGTCGCGCCGAGTCCTACTCCGGCACAAGGAGATTCGCCCGTGGCTGACAAGCCTGACTACACCGAGTTGGACCGGATGAGCGATTCTCGCTCTAACCGGTTCGGTGCTCGGATCACGAACTTTCTTCTGCATACGCAGGAGGGCGATGGCACTGCGGAAAGCCTCGCCGCCTATCTGAACAACTCCGCAAATGACGCCTCTTACCACTACACAGTGCGTGATGGGGTCGTCTGCGATGTGGTGGATACCGATTACGCGTCATGGTCTGTGCTCGATGCCAATAGCCGAACGATCAACCTGTGTTTCGCTGGCTCACGCGCCTCGTGGTCGCGTGATCAGTGGATGGCGATCGAAGACGACATCAAGATCGCCTGCTACCTGGCTGTGCAGGATGCCCGCAAGTACGGCTTCGCCACCGATGTCATCGCACCACCGTATGACGTGCGCGACGGCATCTCGGACCACAAGTACGTCACGAAAGCGCTGGGTATTGGCACCCATACCGACGTCGGCCCGAACTTCCCGTGGGACGTCGCCGCGCACTGGGCTGGTGTCTACAGCGGTGCCGCACCGGTCGCGGCGGCTGTCCCGCAGGGCAATGCGATCAACGATTGCGCTGGGGTCAACACTTGGCTCGGCGACCGTGTGACGGTGGGGGAGAACACGTGCCCTGACGGTGTCGGCCGGTTCGCACAGTTCAACTCGGGTTACGTGTACTGGCATCCGCGCACAGGCGCGTTCGCGGTTCCGCTCGCTGTGTTCGAGGCGTGGGCTCGATTGGGTTGGGAGGCTCTCGGCTACCCGATCGGCCATCACACGGACTTGCCTGCGGGTGTGGTTCAGGGCTTCGAGGGTGGCGCTATCTATCGCCAGACTGGCCGTCCTGGCTTTTGGGTGCATGGCGAGATCCGTAATCGCTGGAACCGCAGCGGTTTCGAGTCCGGCCCGTTTGGTTGGCCTGTCAGCGATGAGGAGCCGTTTGACGGCGGCGCCCGGCAGCGGTTCGAAAAGGGCTGCATCTACTGGCCTGGCAAGCGGGCCACGGTCGCTCTGCTCGACGCGGACGGCCCCGATGTCCCTGTGCCTGACACCCAGGGCTGACAACACCTTCCATTCCAATAGGAGACGACTATGTCTTTTGATTCTCTGCGCGATCTCACTGCCGATGCGCGTGCCCGCATCTATTACCTGCTTGCGCCGCTTCAGGTCGCGCTGGTTTCGTTCGGCCTGCTGAATGACTCGAACGCGCCTCTGATTGTCGCTGCTGTCGCCGCGGTCGTTGGTTTCACCATGGCAGGCGCGAACAGCACTTCGACGTGGCGTACGTGGCTGTACGGCGTTATCGGTGCCGCTCAGCCGTTGCTGACCGCTTATGGCGTGTTCAACAATTCGCAGGCGGCTTCGGTGATTGCGGTTGTGTCTGCGGCGCTGGGTTTGGGTGTGGCTGCGGCCAAGACTCCTTCTTTCGGGTGATCCGTGGTCACCGCCCTTATTGGTGCGGCGGCTGGCATTTTGGGTGTGGTCCTCGGCTGGTTTACACCGAGGTCACGCAGTTTGGATTCTCAACGCGAGGATTTCAAAACCGTTTTGCAGCCTCTACGTGATGAGCTGAAAGACCTTCGTGAGCGTGTCAAAGCGCTCGAAACCCAACACGTCGCCGATGTTGAACAGCATTACCAGGACGTGCGCCGTATCGATGTTCTCGTCGACTACGTGAAAGATCTGCTGGCGTTCATTCGCGAGCATGTTCCCGCTCCGTCGCCACCGCCTATTCCCGCCGAAATCTCGAACGACATTTAACAACTGTATTGGGGGTGATGTCTGGTGACTGCCCCCAATCAAGGCGATCCGTCTGGCGCGCTAGGTCCTGGCGATTTCCATGCGTTTCAGGCGATGACCCCGGACGACGCTAAGTCTGCGATGACAAGCGGCACGGTTACCAAGGTTGGTGACGCCCACAATTCGCATCAAACGAACGTTGTGAGCCGCATCGACGGTAACTACGCGCTTGTACTCGAAGCGCAGGGTAAGGCCGACCAGGCTGTTACGAAAGCGCAGGCGGCAGCGAACCAGGCGGCTGCGGCGGACAGTACGGCTGCGAGCGCTTCGGCCCGCGCAAGCTATTGGGAAGCGGAATTCGTGGTCGCGTCGGCGGCTGTAGTTTTGGGTGTCAACGAATTGTTGATCGGCCTGTGCCAAAACGTGCCAGTTGGACTGAATCGAACTATTACCGATATGCATGCAGCGCTGCTGACACAACCTAACGGCATGTCATTTGACCTCATGAAGTGGGATGCCACCGGAACAGTTGCCAGCACGCTCGGATCATTCACGCTCGCCGCTAACCAGACTCGGCGCAACTGGCCAAACCTCAACTGCTTGATGGCCAATAAGGAACGGGTCTACATAAACGTTACATCTGTAACGGGGTCTACAGCCCCGGTCGTATTGCAGATTCTATTGTTCGGAGTGTTGGAATGAGGTTCTTCGAAACCCGTTATGGTGCAGGCAAGTGTGCTGAGGAAGTACGGGTAGAGGCATATCAGGAGAAGTTGTGGGCGGCGTCCTTCGGCGTTGACCAGCTCGACATGCTGTTCGACTTGGATACACCGGAACGTGCCATCCCCAAGTTCGATGCCGCTATCCGCAAGTTCGACCACGACCCGGAGTCGCTGCGGCCTCTGCTCGACCCAACCGACCGTCGCGGCCTTGTCGGGAATCGCAAAGTCCTGGAACAGATGCGAGCCACCTTGGCCACCCACGATGACGCGTCTATCAGCGGCGCCATGTACAACGAAGATTAGAGCAGCCTAAACATGAGCTTCCTGTTGCGCCGCAATCTTCCGCTGGCGTGGGCTGGATGGTATGACAGCTTTGATCGGGCCGTTGAAAGTCCGGTGAAGCAGCCGTGGGTGCATCTCGGCGACGGCGGTGCCGCTGACATCAATAACCTGCAAGAACTGCACATACCCTCGAACTACCTCACCGTCAATGGCGGCGGCGAAAGCTACGAGTTTCAGCCGTTCACACCTAACTGGGGGCTGGAATTCGAGGTTTGGTTTCCGGTCGAAGGGCTTGCAGCACAGGGATTTTCGACGTATTTCACCGACTCGTGGACGAAGATCGGTGCCACATTTCAGAACGTAGTAGGCGTACGCCTGATGCACGCTCCCGCTATCGGTGGGGACGTAATCCAGGTTGCCGAGTTCAACAATGTAATGTCGCTCAACTCGGATAGGGCCTCATGGTCAAGCCCGGTCGGCTATTACGGCAGTGCGCTTCGGTTGAAAATCTGGATCGAAAACGACGAGTGGCTGCGGGTATGGCTGAACGACAACTACGTCGGTAGCTGCATGATCACACCGAGTTTCAAGCTTGGGCCTACACGCCGATGCGTGCGATTCCTGAACACCGGTTTGTGTGACGCGTGGATGCGTCAGATCGACCATTACGACCGCACGAGATCTATCCCGTCGGTCAACGTGTGGAATGCTCTCTATTACGACGATTTCAATCGCGCCAACGGCCCGGTAGATAACGGGTGGACACAGGTCGGCGCCGATGCTGCTATCCAAAACAATTCTTGGGCAAATACTGGCACCGCCGATGGTTGCCGTGGTTTGGTTCGTGATACTGGAGTAACGAGCGGAAAAGTCAGGGTTGAAGCCGTCGCGGGCGGCAATAACGCGCCCAATGGCACTGTCACGGCCGCGTTGGTGGCCTGCTCTAACTCGGATGCCACACAAGGTTTGTGCGCCAATATTTGCTCGAACAAAGTGTACATATCACGGTTCTCGACGTCGCTGGGTGGGTCTTCCCCCACTTTCACAGTGTTCGATCAACTAACCGGCGGTGTATCGATCGCGTCCGGAGATTTGCTCGCGTTCTCTGTATACAACGGTGTTGCATGGCTGGAAAAAAACGGCATACCGATCTTGTATACCGGAAATGTGCATGGGGTGGTACCGCAATCCAATTCCTATGCCGGGTTGGCTGTCGCGCGGTCCTCGTCGAATATCTCGAACTCCTGGAACGACGTCCGCATCTATTCCGGCATCTAACCAATAACCTGGGGGTTTCCTATGACGATCGGCTATGAACCGATCGTGGACACGCTTGTCCTAGTCGCTGGGCAAGACTTCCTTCACGATATTTACCCGCCGACTGGGCAAACAATCCCAGCGGGAACCACATCAGACCTCATCTTCTATGACCCATCTGGAGCAGTGATCGCATCCTGGTCGGCGGGTGTTTCATCGGCGTCTGTCAGTTGGGATATCGCTTCCACGTTGGCCGACACCATTCCAAATTCAGCGCATTTCAGGATCTACCTCCATTACTCGGACGGAAAAGATTTCTGCTGGTACCGGGGCCAAGTGGCCCGACAGGAGTGACAAATGCCTATTGCTGTAGCCGCGACTCGGCAGGTTCTCGCCGACGCATACAAAACCCTTTCCGGCTCGTCCACCGTGTGGGTATCCCTCCACACCGCCGACCCCGGTTCGACCGGTGCCAGTGAGGCATCCGGTGGAAGCTACGCCCGCGTTCAAGGCACCTGGACATCAGGCAGTGGTGGCACACTCACCATGTCTGAACTGACCTTCAGCGCGCCTGCTGGCGCCTACACCTACGCGGGACTGTGGACCGCGAGCACGGCGGGCACCTTCCTCGACAAAGCGTTGCTGTCGCCGAGCATCACTCTGGGCGGTGCAGGCCCGATCAAGCTGACGCCCAGCTTCACCGAGAGCTGACCGTGACGGCGCTCCCTGCCCCCACCGGTTGGCGGGTGCACCTACCGAACCGATCCTCGGTCACCAGTACGCAACCGGCAAGGACAGTATCAATCATCCCAGAGCGGATGATGTACGAACCGCCACCCGCTGCGGCATGGCAGGGCGTGGGGACACTGACCGTGTCAGCGGCACCAGCGGCAGTTGCTGCGTTCACCGGCAGCGGTTCGGCATCGGCGTCTGCTGTTCCATCCGTGGTTGTCGCGTTCTCTGGCGCCGGATCCTTTGTTGTGCCGACCACCCAGGCGGCGGCTTTCGCAGGGACTGGCGGCCTGACCATGGTCGCGGTTCCGGCCGCGACCGCCCAGTTCACCGGTTCCGGATCTCTCGGCGCTCCAGCGGTGCCCGCAGTTTCCGCCCAGTACACGGGTACCGGCACCGCTGGAGCGACTGACTCCGCTGTAGCAACCGCGGCTTTCACCGGTTCCGGTGCCGCGTCTGCCGCTGCTACCAGTGCGCCGTACCCGTCTACGACTCTCTACCCGTCTACGACTCTTTATCCGGGGGCTCCATAAATGGCATATGTACAACAGCTGTGGTCGGATTCGCCGTCCACAGCATCTCCGCTCAGCGCGGCCCGCCTTAATCACATGGAGGCGGGCATCGCGGCGGCTGTCGCGGATAACCCCCTGGTGTCGCGCACCCTGTCCTACAGCAACGGCGGGCAGGGCGGTCAGCAAACCACATTCGGCACCGGCGCGGCTGCGACTATTTCATCGGTCACCAGCTGCTCTATTCGCATTCCTTTCAGGTTGCCCGCGAGCACTACTCAATGGCGAATCAAGCTAAGGAATTACAACGCCAGCGTTAACGGTACAGCCGCCCAGACTGCCGCAACGCTGGATAAGATTGTTGTCGGACAGGCTACGGCTCAGACTGTAGGCACCCCTGGTGCTACTGGTAATTTCCTTAACGGTATTGGTGCCACGGTTGCTACGTCGGGAACAATACCGGGCGACGGTACACAATACGTTTCTCCGTGGATCACCGCGTCCGGAGATCAGGTTATAGAACAGGCGGATTGGCTAGTAGCGATAGCGTTTCACTTCTCGTCGGCTCAGACAATGCAGACGGGGATAGGTAGGTGCTGGCGCTGGGCGGATACTACATCGGCGGTTAACCCTGCGACGGCTAGCTCTGGGGCTGCCAGTACAGCATCGTGGATTCCGATCGACTTCGTGATTGAATACCAGACCACTAACCGTAAAAAAGCCATCCTGGTCATCGGTGATTCGATCGCGGAAGGCACTCAGGGGCCCGCATATGCGCTGGTTTCGTCTGGCAGTGCAAGTAACTATCAGGATGCTGCGCCTACCGAGGTTTACAACCGGTTCTTTGACCAGTGGGCAAAACGTCGCGGCGATATCATGCCCCAGGTTAACGCCCTGTATGGCGGATTCGCCAGTACCTGGGCTAGCTCGTCTTATTCCGGCTGGACTCGACAAGATACGTCCGCCGGCCAATATGAAATGGCTGTACTCGCGCTTGGTCCTAACGATGTAGCCGTTGGACGATCGCTAGCTCAGATTCAGTCCGACTGGACCGCATGCCTTACCAATCTCAGGGCAATTGTCGGTGTGTCGGTACCGATTTACGCGATGAACATATACCCGTATCGAGGTATTGCGGCTGCATCTGAGACGGTACGAAAGCAGTTCAATTCGTGGTTGTCGCAGCTCCCGTGTGGCATCCAAGGTGTGATTGATATTGATTCGGAGATGCGTGTTTTGTACTCGTCGACCACTCTCTCCAACTTGTCGCAGGTTGTGTCTCCGATAGATCAGCAACTCACCTGCGATGGTGTGCATCCAAGCTACCAAGGGACGTCGAAGCTCGTGGACATCCTGATGTCCTCTATCCCTTAAGGAGAGAAATGCGAATCCAGTACGTCAAAACCTCGCTTACTGCGGACTGGAGCGATATCCCAGACGTATATCCGGGGGCCGAGTTCTATCACCTGGAATTCTCTGCCGACAAAGACGGCGACGTAGGATTCTACTTCATAGGTGGTACTCCCCCCGGCGTTCCTGTCCTCGAAAACTTCCCTGTTCGGAATCGGTGGGTAGCAAAGTTCGCTCACCCATACTGGCTGATGGGAGGCGCTCCCGCCCCCTATGGGCATACGGAGCTCCCGGACGGGACCATAATCATCAACCCGGAAGGTTACGGGTCGCAGATGGTTGTTGGAGCCGATGAAGAAGGGAACGGGGGTGCCACCGTGCACAAGGTGGTCTATCTGTATCACGTCGGAGAGATTCCGAACGTGCCGAACCTGGATTCCTGATGCACCAACGGCCGCCCCTCGGGACTGTGTGAGGGCGGACGTGCTGGTCCTGCATTGCGAGCGAGCGTGAAGGAACAGCCTCGTGCGCTCGTTTGATCCCGCCACTTAACTGGCAGAACGGCCCCAACCTTTCCGAGGTTGGGGCCGTTTTCGTCGTGTTCGGCGGATCTACTTCAAGGCGACTCGTGTGCCACCAGAGAACATCGAGTCGTGCAGTTCTATCGAGGCGGGCACTGTGCCTGGCGGGACATCGAACACGATCTGTACTGATAGTTTGAAGCCTGGGTTCAGGTCGGACACGTAGGTTTCTGTGTTCAGGCCCATTGCAGCCTTAGAGTCGTTGGCGAACTGGCGCCCTTGATCGTCGTACAGCTTCTGGTTGTCATCGAAGTAGCCGCGGGGTTCATTGCCAACATTGGTGATGTCGACGTGCACGACAATGAACTGCCCTTTGGCTGTGGCCTTCCACATCCCTGAACCGACTGCGGTGGCAGGTGAGTCGACGGAGGTTACGACGAAAGCGAATTTGCCGTCGCGCACCTCGGAACCAGCGGGCGCGATTTTCGGCCCTGACTTCGGTGGCGCCGGGGCCGTGGTGGGTTGGCCTTGCGCAACAGTGGCTTCCGCGGTTGTGGATGCTTTCGCGGATTTGGATGTGTCGCTGGCTGATCCGATCACGGTGACGCAGCCAGCGAACGCGAGGATCACGGCACCCATGAGTATCCACGGCCAAACCGGTGTCTTCTTTTTCGGTGGGCGCGGCGGATATCCCGGAGGCGGCCCGTATCCGGGGGGCGGCACGTAGTTCGGTTGTCCGGGTGGTGGTTGATAGGACACGGTAGAAGCCCCCTGCGTCGGGTGTGGTGGTGTTGCTGATCAAATCGAGCCGCGGTGTGGCGCGTTACACGTTTGAGAGGTTCAGGGTATCGATCGGTGCGCGTGGCGGGAAGAGGTGAATGGTGTGATCCGCTCGGACCGCTCGCGCAGTATTATTCGAACATGCGTGCGAGTGACAATCGGGCGAAGGACGGGAATTGCGAAGACCCTCAGGGCGGTCTGCGGAACGACGCCCTGAGGGTCTTCTCTCAACCCCGCCCGCACCCGAGTTGTGGTGGCGGGGAAGTCTCACGATGTTGTTGGAACCCGTCCCCGGCTACGCACAGCCGGGGACGGTGGTGCCACATGCCTAGGGGCTGGTGTCAGTCCTGGCCCTTGATCTGCCGGACATCCTCGCCGAGGCGGTGCTGAGGCGCGTCCTTGCCGCGGGGATCCTCGTTGTAGAGGTCGCCAGCATTGCTATTCGGACCCGGATTGTACTGCTCCATAGTGCCTATCCCTTTCGGTTAGGTGTTTCTAACTTTCCCCGACTGATTGCCGGGGAGGTCTCTGTACCGCGGCGCGGCGTGTCGTGGATGATCGCGGTATTCGCGATAGACGGGGCGGCCGATGACCGATCGGCCGTTGGCGGTGATCTGCCAGAAGGTCGGGACCGTGGTGCTACTGGCGACCAAACCGCGGGTTTCGAGCATGCGCAGCGCGGTCCGTGTAGTGGGTGAGCCGAGACCGGTCATCAGAGCCAAGACTGGCGCGGTCTCGATCCTGTCGAGCGTGGACATGATGCCCAACACCTTGGCCTGGGATTCGGTGAGTGCCATCAGGATTCTCCCCATTCCCGGACTGCCGCGACGAACTGGTCCATCAACTCGACCGTCGGCAGACCATCCGGCATACGCATAGGGGCCGGTGGCCCGACGAACGCGGTCCGCTCCGGCAACTGGGTGTCGACTACGGAGGTGGCGTCGACGTCGATGAACGCCGCGCCAAGCGCGGGAGTCGATTCCAGTTCGGGTGTGGTCTCGATGCCGTCGAATTCGTCGACCCATCCGTCGTCGTCGACGAGACCTACTGTGCCGTCGCTGAACTCGATATAGCCGCTCATCGCGGATCCTTCACTGGCTGGATCCGACCGGCCTCGACCAGGACTTGCCACGCCATCGTCTTCGCGTTGCATTCGTAGACGTTGCAGTTGATGCGTTCCTGCATGACCCAGCCAGCCTCTTCGACCGTGTAGACGGCATCAGGGGCACGGTGGCAGGTCCCATACTCTGGCAGTTGGTTCGGCCCGTATCTCTGGCGTGCGGCGTGGATGATAAGCGCGGCGATAGCGCAGGCTGCGATGATGATGACGAAAGTTATTGCGGGCATTTGGCGATACCCCTAAAATTGCTTGGTTCGGAGGTGGATGCACCCGGCGCCGAGGGCTTCGAGGGGAGTACCGCAACAGTCCACTTCGGGGCCTACCTACTGCGGCGGAGACTAGAAGCTCGCCCCGACGCCGGGTGCTGCATGAGCTTCCCGCTACGGCTAGTGCCCCTGGGGTGCCCCATGGTGCCCCAAAAGTGATCCAACACAGATAAAGTGGCCCTACCACTACGGCAGCTGGGGGTCTTATGGCTATGGTCAGCGAATGGAACGGCGAGAATTGCCGGGCCTTGCGTGGAGCCTTCCGCATGACGCAGCGACAATTTGCCGACAAGATCGGCGTCAACGTTCGTACATTGAAAAAATGGGAGGCAGGCAAATTGCCGGGTGTCGAGTGCCAAGCGGCGTTAGACACCATGCTGTCCGGGGCGTCTGAGGATGTGGCCAAAGCGTTTCGGCGACTACGCCCTGACGATCCTGAGGAGGATGCTGTGGACCGCCGACAGATGCTCGCCTTGCTGGGAGGGCTCACCGCGATAGGTCTCGGAGCCGATATCGACCGCGCGCAATGGTTGCTGTCGGGCGCTGGTCGGCCGGACAGTTGGGCGCTTGAACGGATCCGCTCTACCCTGCATGAAGCGATGCTGTTGGACGATGCGCTCGGATCCCCTGCGGCGCAAGGGATGGTCGTCGCGCAGCAACAACTGACCGAAGCGATGCTCGGCGACTGCCCAGCCGGACTGCGTGCAGCGATGCTATCGCTGCACGCGGAATGGGTCGGTCTCGCAGGCGCGTTGGCGTGGGATCAGAACGACTATGTGACGGCCGCAAGGCTCTACAATCTCGGCCGCGACATCGCGCATGAGGCGGAGGACAGCGACGGAGCCGGGTACATGCTCGCCGGGCTGAGTCAGCTCGCGATCTGGCAGGGCAAACCACGTATCGCTGTCGATCACGCTGTCGCTGCTCGCAGCTGGGTCGCGCAGTCCGCTGACTTCGGACTGCGCGCCTACGTCGCGATGCGCACAGCGGAAGCGTATGCGACTGCTGGGCAACGCCGGGCATGCTTGGATGCGCTTGAGGAGGCTACCCGGGCCATGGACGGCGTCGCAGTCGAACTGTCCCCTGCCGACAGCCGCGCCTACTACGTATCTCAGCCGTTTTTGGAATCGTATCGGGGGCAATGTTTTTCGCTGCTCGGCGATGCAGCTGAGGCGGTGGAAGCGTCGCGGCGGGCGATCGCGGCGATCGAGCCGACTCGCACCCGTGATCTCGCGCTGACTCTGCTTGAGCTGGAGCGGGCACTCATCCAGGTCGGCGATATCGATGAGGCTGCGGCAGTGGTCGGTCAGGCCGCAGATCTGACCCAACGCAACCGCTCGCCGCGGTTGTCGGGCGCAATCCGAGATGGCCGGAAGGCGCTGTCGCCGTGGGCGGGGTCACGGGCAGTGCAGGATCTCGATGCGCGGCTGGCGGCTCGCGATATCGTGGCCGTGTGAGTCTGGATCCGATTTCCGACGTGATGCGGCGGCTCGAACGCGCGCAAGCCCAGCTGATGGGCACGGGCGAGATCTACGAGCGCAGCGAGGGCGGGCGCGCGCCGGAGCGGTCGTCCGCGTTCCGGCTGGCCCAGGCCGATATCCATGCGGCCAAGCAGGCGCGTAACCGGTTGCTGGTCGAACTCGTCGGCGACGCCGAGACGGTTCCCCTGGAGCTGGCGCAGCGCCTCGGGTTGACCGGCCGCGAAGCCACGCACGTCATCGACACAGCTCGTCGCGGGTCGCCAAGGTTGCGTGCGCATGTGTTGGGAGAGCCGCCGACCACTGTGGTAGAACCCGCACGGAAAGTGTGGACCAGTGAGTCGGATCCGGGGTAGGCTGACCGGCACCGCGACCTAGGCTCCCAAACCAAAATCGCGAGCAGTACAACGAAAGCCGCCCCGACCTCGTTTTGAGGTCGGGGCGGTTTCTTGTGTCCGGGGCCATTGTCTATTACATTTGATGCGAAACTCATGTTTGCGATGTAAACAAGACGCCATCGACTGGCTACCTGGTAGCTAATGGTGTGGGTCTGGATTTCGTCGTTCCGGAACGGGAGGCTCCCGCATGTCAGAAACACGATGGCTCACACGCCGAGAGGTCGCCACGATCACCGGGTTCGCACCCAAGACGTTGGAGAACTGGGCGACCATGCGACCGCAGAAAGGTCCGCGGTGCTTCAAGGTGTCGAACCGATACCGGTACCTGTTGGAAGACGTCCGCGTCTGGCAGGAAAAGCAGCGGCAGCGCTCGGCGGCGTGAACCTCCTTCGGTCACAGGAACTTTCATGGCACAAGATGCATTAGAGCCCGGCGCGCTCCCGCCACCGCACAAGCTGAACCCCGTGAAGGGGCCGGATGGTATTTGGCGGTTGACTCGTGTGCGGCATCGCGCGTTCAACGGCGCATACGTGCGGACCAGTGGTTCTGGCCGCACCCGTAGGGAATGCCTCGCGGATTGGGATGCGGCGTTTGAACGGAATCGCCGCAAGGGGAGTGCGAGCAAGAGTGACAGCTCGCGGGGTGATCTCAAGCTGTCGGACAAGATGTCTCGGGCGTTCGATGTCTACTACAAGCAGCAGGAGAAGAAGGCCGACGCAGGCAAGATAACTGAGCAGTCGCTGACAACGATCCATCGTGCGATCTACAAGGGCGAAGGGCCGAAAGCCAAACCTGATGCGCTCAAGCTGAGCAAGACATTGGGGCGCTTGTCGATCGGTGAGGTTGGGAAACCTGCATTCCTGGCGGACTACCTAGAGAGCATGGCCGAGACGTTCCCCGGCGTTGCGGGCCATCACTGGACGGTCCTGTCTGGCACGTTCAAGATTCTCACGCTCGCCGGGCTATTCGACTATAGTCCGATGCTTCCAGTGCCGCGGCCGATGTCCGAGGGTGGCAGTCAGCGCGCGTTGACGGCGGGGGAGCGTGAAGAGCTGTGCCTGGTCATCGGGGTGGGCCAGAAGCGGGCGCGGTATCTGCTTCCGCTGGTGTTGTTGATCCTCGGTACGGGTGTTCGTCCGGGTGAGGCGCTGGCTGTGCGTTGGTGTGATTTGCACGGCTTGGATGATGAATCCTTTGCAAACATCACGCTGCATGTGGGCGGCACGATGGTGGCTCGTAAGGGCGCGTATGTGCGTCAGCCGTACCGGAAGTCGGCGAAGAAGTCGAAGGTGTCGAACGACTTCTATGTGGTGCTGCCTCGATGGTTGACGACCGTGCTTCGGGCGTGGAAGCACCAGCGCGGCAAGGTGTCACCTGAGGCTGCGGTGTTCATTTCGATGCAGGGCGGTGTGGTGCGGCTTAGCACTGCGGACACGGCGTTGCAGAACGCCCGGCGGGGTAGTTCGCTGGAGTGGTTGCAGTTCGGCAACCTGCGAGACACCGTGGCGACGCATGTTGCGGGGGTGACGGGGGACCCGAAGCGTGCTAGTGCGCAGTTGGGGCATTCGGAGGGGTCTAGTGTGGCGTTGCGTCACTACGTCGACGAGGACGGGTACACGCACCCTGCGGTGGACAATTCGGATGCCTTAGAGTCCCTTTGTCCGGTGAATCTTGGAGCAAAGTTGGAATCCGGGGCTGATGTGTTCGTGTGGGTTTGCTCCTGAGCTGCAAAGTAAGGTCTAAATCGTGCAGAGATGGCGAAGTCTCGACGAGG
>NZ_JBFANN010000021.1:0-115327 GCF_040674855.1 Nocardia sp. NPDC049707
GTGATGATCGGCTTCCCGTCGATCGGCGAGGCGCGGGCGTGGTGGGACTCGCCCGCGTACCGGGAGATCGCGCCGCTGCGCTCGCGGCACATCGAAGGCGACATCATCCTGGTCGACGGCGTGCCCGAGGGCTACGACCCGACTCCCCTGGCAACGGCGATACGGGACGCCGCGGCCACCAGCTAGCTGCACTGCCCAGGGCAGGATGCGATCGGGCGACTCCGGATCGGATGACCTTGACATCGCCAGATCGCTGCTGGAGGCCGGTGGATTCAGACCACAGCTACACCCTCGATGTTTTGTCGAGCTTCAATACCGACGTCGAGGTTGCTACCCGTTTATCTGCGGTAGCGGGCCCGGAGCGGAGGCCATCGACACTAGCGTCGCCTACGGGCCGCGAGTGACGAATGAGTTGATCCGCGAAGCCCTGCACCCCTATCCGGGGTCGTTGTTCATCGCGACCAAGGTGGGAGCGGAACGCGATGCACAGGGCGGCTGGCCCACTGCCCGCCGACCCGAGGATCTACGTAAGCAGGTTCACGAGACCCTCCAGTCCCTCGGGGGCGAGGTACTGGATCTGGTCAACATGCGCATGGGCGACGCCGAAGGCCCTCAGCCCGGCTCGATCGCGGAGGCGTTCGAGACACTCGTCGGGCTTCAGCAGGAGGGTCTGATCCGCTATCTCGGGGTCAGCAACGTCACCAGCGAGCAGGTCGCCGAGGCCCAGGCCATCGCCCCGATCGTGTGCGTGCAGAACATGTACAACCTCGCCCACCGCCGCGACGACGATCTCATCGACCGACTTGCCGCCGAGGACATCGCCTATGTGCCGTTCTTCCCCCTCGGGGGTTTCACGCCACTGCAGTCCGAGACGCTCTCGAGGGTTGCCGTCCGACTGGGGGCAACATCGATGTCTGTCGCTTTGGCCTGGCTGCTGCAGCGTTCCCCGAACGTCCTGCTCATCCCCGGCACCTCTTCGACGGCGCACCTGCACGAAAACATCACCGGCGCTGGGCTCTGCCTCTCCGACGAAGACGTGACCGAGCTGGACAGCATCGGCCGCTGACCACCCGTGCGAAATGAGCCATATTGATGCGCTCGAACGTTGCATGCGCCCGGTTCGCCCAGCGGTGGCGAGGGGCGTCCACGCCCCCGCGACGAGGTACCCCCGGACTGTAGGGTTAGTAAATTGTGGTTTACTAACCCTATGGTTCGTCCTCGGGAAACGACAAGCGAAGAGCTGCTCGCTCACGCACACGAACTACTCCTCGAGAGTGGAGCGGCCGGATTCACGCTCGGTGATGTGGCCGCCCGTGCAGGTGTCTCTCCCGCAACCCTCATCAAGCGATTCGGGTCCAAGTCTCAAATGGTCGTTGCCGTTTCGGAACGGTGGCTGGCCTCGATAGCGCCGGGGATGGCGTCCGCTATGCGTCCGCACGACGACCCTGTGGAACGACTCATCGCCGGCGCGCTGTGGGACACCTCCACGTTCGACCACGCCTTCAGGGCGAGCAGTCAGCTGGCCGCTTTTGCCGACGATCTGCGGGACTCGACCTTGCGGACTCTGCTTGCGGAAGGGTGGGAGCGGGAGACTCGAATCCTTCAGTCCGCGGTCGAAGAGGCCCGTGCGCAACTTCCGTCCGCTCCCGATCACCGCAAAGCAGCGCGTATGTTGCGCGCCTTGGTGGCCGGGATCCATCTTTCCTGGTCGCTTGCCCCCGTCGGCAGTCTGGTCGATGACGCACGCGACCAGCTCACCACCCTTGTCTACTCCTGGAAGGTCATCCGATGACTGCACCCACCCGCCCCCTTACCGGACGCGTCGCTCTTGTGGCCGGCGCTACCCGTGGTGCAAGTCGCGCGATCGCCGTGGAGCTCGCGCGAGCGGGAGCGTTCGTGTATGCAACTGGCCGAAGCAGTGCATCCGCGGGGCGGTCGGAGATCGATCGGCCCGAAACGATCGAGGAGACGGGCGACCTCATCGCCGCCGTCGGAGACGGGCGCGCACTCGTCGTCGACCACCTCGACATATCGGCGGTGTCGAATCTGGTCGAGCAGATCGAGTCGGAAAAGGGCCGACTGGACATCTTGGTGAACGGTCTGTTCGGCGGCGACATCTATGCGCAGTTCGGCGACAAACTCTGGGAGCACAACCTGGAGCGAGGTCTCCGGATGCTGCGACTGGGTATCGACGGCCATGTCATCACCGCGCACCAGGTGCTTCCACTGATGTTACGTCGGCCCGGATCGCTCTTGATCGAACTCACCGACGGGACAACCGAGTACAACCGGTCCTATCGCAAGGATCAGGGATTTTTCTATGATCTGGTCAAAGCATCGACCGAGCGGATGACCGGCGCCCTCCAATACGAGATGGCCCAGCACGGCGGTACGGCTATCGCAGTCACGCCGGGTTGGCTTCGCTCTGAAGCGATGCTGGACCTCTTCGGCGTCAGGGCGGACAATTGGCGCGAGGCGCTCGCGGCTGAGCCGCATTTCGTGATTTCGGAGTCGCCCACGTTCGTTGCACGGGGAATCGCGGCGCTGGCTGAGGACCTCGATCGCGATCGTTTCGGGGGTTCTGTCGTTTCCAGCTTCGAACTCGCATCTCGCTACAATTTCGACGATGTCGACGGCACGCGCCCAGATGCCTGGCGTTACATCGTCGAAGTACAAGATCGGGGCCTGCCTGCCGACGATTCGGGATTTCGTTGATGACGGCCTACGACGAGGTTCCCCGGACGACGACGATTCGTGACGCGCCCGGATTGCGTTCGCACGAGGTGATCCGAGTCCGTGGCGCCAGGGAAAACAACCTCGCGAGCCTGTCCCTGGACATCCCCAAGAGATGTATCACTGTCTTCACCGGAGTCTCGGGCTCCGGCAAATCATCGCTGGTCTTCGATACCATCGCCAGAGAGTCGCAGCGTCTCGTCAATGAGACGTATTCGTCGTACGCACAGAGCCATCTGCCGCGTCTATCTCGTCCGGATGTCGACGCGCTGGAGAACCTCGCGGCGACCATCGTCATCGATCAGAAGCCCCCGGTCGCCAATGCCCGGTCGACCGTCGGCACCTCGACGGATATCAACTCCATGTTGCGGATCCTGTTCAGTCGGCTCGGCCGGCCGCAGGCAGGGCCGGCGTCGTCGTTCGGGTTCAATGCGGCAGACGGCATGTGCCTTGGATGCCAAGGGGTGGGTGTTGTGAGCGACATCAGCCTCGAGGAGTTCGTCGACCGAACAAAGAGTCTGAACGAGGGCGCAATCACCGTTCCGGGCTACCGGCCGGGTGGATGGCTGGTTCGCCTCTTCGTCGAGGCCGGCGGTCTGGATGGCGACAAGAAACTCGCCGACTACAGCGAGCCCGAGTGGCACGAGCTCCTCCACAGAGAAGCAGTGACGGTGCCTATGAACGGCATAAATGCCCGACATGAGGGTCTCTTACCGAGAGTGCAGAGAACGATACTCTCCAAGGACAAGCACCTGGTGAAACCCAATCTCCGTGCATTCATGGAGCGGGCCCTCACCGATGAAGTCTGCCCACAGTGCGATGGGACCAGACTCAACAGCACTGCACTCTTGTCCCGCATCAAGGGGAAGAACATTGCAGAGTGCTCATCGATGCCGGCACGTGAACTGCGCGACTTCGTAGAATCCATTCGCGAGCCGAAAGTAGCGCCGCTGATCCGGAGCGTCATCCAGTCGCTCGACTCGTTGATAGAAATCGGCCTGGGATACCTTTCGCTCGACCGCACATCCGTCTCGCTCTCCGGAGGAGAGGCGCAGCGGATCAAGATGGTCCGCCATCTCGGGGCCGGTCTGACAGATCTTGTCTACGTGTTCGACGAGCCCACCGCGGGACTGCACCCTCACGACATCTGTCGGATGAACGACCTTCTCATACGCCTTCGGAACGGCGGAAACACGGTTCTCGTCGTCGAACACAGGCCGGAGACCATCGCCATAGCGGATCACATCGTCGACCTCGGACCGGGTGCAGGTATCGACGGCGGCCGCGTCACATACGAAGGTTCCCTGGCCGGGCTGCGGAGTAGCGAGACCATCACCGGCCGACGGCTTGATGATGCGATCGCCATCAAAACGGCGCCGCGACGGTGGACAGGCGTACTGAGCATCGACTCTGCGAACACGAACAATCTACGGAACGTCTGCGTCGATATTCCGCTGGCCGTGCTGACCGTGGTCACGGGAGTCGCAGGGTCCGGTAAGAGTTCGCTACTTCGCGACTTGATCCCGCGCGGTGAGAATGTTGTGTTTCTCGATCAAGCGTCCATCCGCGGATCGAGAAGAAGCAATCCCGCTACCTACACAGGAATTATGGACGCCATCCGTCGGGCGTTTGCTAAAGCGAACGGAGTGAAGCCTTCACTGTTCAGTTCGAACTCCGAAGGCGCTTGCCCGAGTTGCAACGGAAATGGCGTTGTATATACCGACCTCGCG
The DNA here is from genome assembly GCF_040674855.1 of Nocardia sp. NPDC049707. Lineage (NCBI taxonomy): Bacteria > Bacillati > Actinomycetota > Actinomycetes > Mycobacteriales > Nocardiaceae > Nocardia > Nocardia sp. NPDC049707. The sequence continues at coordinate 4,464 of NZ_JBFANN010000021.1, forward strand.
ATGATGGCGACCGTGGCCACGCCCTGCGATGCGTGCGCCGGCAAAAGGTTCCGGTCGAAGATACTCGAGTATCACCTTCGTGGGGAAAACATCAGTGCTGTGCTGGCGATGTCCATCGCAAACGCGAGGGATTTTCTCGAGTCGGACGTCGACTCGACCATCCTCGACCGCCTGATCGACGTGGGCCTCGGCTACGTCACCCTCGGCCAGCCGCTGACGACGCTCTCCGGAGGGGAACGACAACGCCTCAAGCTGGCGATCCAGCTGGCCGGACCTGGACGCATCTATGTTCTCGACGAACCCACAACCGGGCTACATCTCGATGACGTACAGCGGCTGACCGTACTTCTCGACCGCCTCGTCGACTCTGGGCTGACGGTTGTTGCCGCAGATCACCATCGAGCACTGATGGCTCGCGCCGACTGGATCATCGATCTGGGACCGGGCGCGGGGCAGGATGGCGGTCGGATCGTGTTCGAAGGCACACCAACCGAGTTGGTAGGTGCGTCGCAGACGGTAACTGCGCAACACTTGCGGAGTTATGTCGGGCTGTGAATGGGCGTCGAGTACCCTCGCTGTCGACTGTTTCGATCATCGGTCGTCCAAATGCGGCGACGGCTTCCGAACAGGATCACCCGAAATGGCCCGGCATCATTACCGAGTCGGGTACTCCGCCGACGACATGCCGAGCCTCGGCAGCACGAAGACTGTGCCAGAATGGTGAACTTCGCCCGGCGGCAAGAGGCGACACGGCACCTTCCCGCAGCCCATCTGTGGGGAATCAGGCTGGAACCTTCGACCCACAGTCTCGTAAGGCCGCGCTGCCCGCACAGTGGATTGCGATATGCATCACAGTCACGTTATGTGGTGGCATCTCGTCTCATCCATATAAGTCCTGCGACAACGACGGAGTGGGTTGAATGTTTGAGTTTCCTGACCTGTTATGGCCTGTTTTGGTCCTAGCGTTCATTCAGTTCGGTGACGCGATCATGTGCATAAAGCCGTTTCAGTTCATCGCTGACTGTTTCGAAGGGGTGAATTGGCCCAGGAGATTTTGGTGGGTTATGTCACCTATCAAGTTCGCAGCCGGCGCAGGATTGATTCTCGGGCTCTGGGTGCCGTATCTGACCGCGGTGACATGCGCTGCGCTCGTGCTCTATTTTCTCATAGCCATCGGGATGCACGTCGCAGCACAAGATTTCGGCCGCAATCTGTTTTTGAATGCGGCAGCTATGTTTGTGATCTGTGTGGGCGCTGCGGTGCTGGCGTTCCCGACGTGACTACACACTTCTCGGCTCCGGGATATTACGTACAGCGTGAAGTGCGTGCGATGTAGGTAGCGAGATCGGGTGAGCGAGCCGCTGTGGCTGGATCCAGGCGCGATGCAGGCATCGACGGCGGAGTTGGCCGAGGTTCCGACCCGAGCAGCGATCAGCACGAGCGGGTGGTTGTGGATCAGCAAGCGTTGGCGGAGTACCGGTATCGGGCAGTGTGCGAGGTTCTGGGCGGTGCTCCGATCGGCGAGGTCGCCGCTCGTTACGGCACTACCCGGCAGTCGCTGGATACGTGGCGCAAACGGTTTCGGGCCGAGGGCGTGCCCGGCCTCGCCGATCGCTCACGACGCCCGCACACCAGCCCGACAAAGCTCGATGCCGACACCGAGGCGTTGATCTGCCGCATGCGGCGCGAGCATCCACGGTGGGGAGCCCGCCGGATCGGTCACGAACTGGCCCGGCAGGGTTTGTATCGTGCACCGTCGCGGGCGACGGTGCATCGAGTACTCACTCGCAACGGGATGGTGAATGAGCAAGCGCAGCAGCATAAACGCCAGTGTCGACGCTGGCAGCGGCAGACGCCGATGCATCTGTGGCAACTCGACATCGTCGGTGGTGTTCCGCTGGCCGACGGCCGTGAGTGCAAGTTGCTGACTGGCATCGACGACCACTCCCGGTTCATGGTGGTGGCTGCGGTGCTATCGGCTCCGTCGGGCCGAGCGGTGTGTGAGGCATTTACCGCGGCGATGCGTCGCTACGGGGTGCCGTCGGAGGTATTGACCGACAACGGGGCGCAATTCACCGGCCGCCGACTCGAGCCGCAGCCGGTGGAGGTGTTGTTCGAGAGGATCTGCCGCGAGAACGGCATCACCCAGCGACGCACGAAACCACGGTCACCGACCACGACAGGCAAGATCGAACGGTTCCACAAGACGCTTCGGGAAGAATTCCTGGACCACGTCGCCCCATTCGAATCGCTGACCGCCGCCCAGCAGGCTGTCGACGGTCGGATCGCCGCCTACAACCATCACCGGCCTCACCAGGCATTGGATATGCCCACACCGGCCAGCCTGTTCCGCCCGAACGGACCCACCCGCCTCGATGTCCCTGCCAACCTCGATCCAGATCCGGTCGGTGGCGAAACAACCTCGCCCGCAACGCTTCTCATCGATGTGATCGAACCTGCTCCAATGCCCTCGAACGAGGGGCAGTCGAACTCGAGGTTCGGGTCCCGGCCCGCGGCGAGATCACCTTGGCCAATGCACGGCAGAAGGTGAGCCTGCGCGCCTATATCGGTCACATGGTGACCGTCTGGGCCGATCCACGCAGCCTCTACATCAGCCTCGACGGGCATCTGATCCGCACCGTCTCGTCCCGACTGCTGCCCGAACACCTACAGCTGCTGCGCATGCGCGGCGCGCGCCCGGCCGGGCCCCAATCAGCCAAACCGGCACTACGAAAAGCGAACGGCACCATCGCGATTCCCGTCGGCGAAGCGATCGAAATAGACCGGGTCGTCGATCGAGACGGCGGTGTCGGTGTCGGCGGGCACCACCACGTTGTCGGATTTGGCTGGGTCGGGCGCACCGTCACGCTGCGACCGGGTCGGCAGCGCTGGTCGCGGTGTCGCAGCGCGAGAGGCCGTTCGGGTTCGGAACTCGACTCGGCTTGGACCGGGTCTCACTGCCGCCGCGGCTGAGTCTGCTGAATATGTTGGGCAGCAGGGTGTTTCACAACCAGATCGGTGTGCGCGGGGTCTGTGCGGGCGGATGGCGATGCACAACTATATGTTCGGAGCCCGGAAGCGTTCGACGTAGTCCGGCCAATTCCAGGTGGACAAGAACTGCTGTGCGGCTACATACCCCTTCTGGTAGAGCGCTTCGATCTGTTGTTCCTTGATGTCGAAGTCGAGTACGCCGACGTCGGTCGAATCCACCCGGATCGCGCGGGCGTCGACCCAGGGCTGGCTCAAATATGCCTGATCGTGGCCGACCAGCATTGTGGTGAGGACACTCTCGAACAGGTGCAGGCCCCCGCCCAGGCGAAGCAGACCGAGTTGCGGAATCACCTTGTCGCTGCCACCAGGCAGATTGGGCAGCACGGTAACTCCGAAGGTGGGCCAACGGGGCGGCAGGCCGTCGGTCCGATCCAGAGAATCGATCGGAAAGTTCGATAGGACCCCACCATCCACCAAGGTCGACCTCACCCCGGCGGTACTGGTCAACCAGGCCGGTCTGAAGAAAAACGGAATCGCCATCGACGCGCGGACGGCATCGGCCACCGGTTGCGTGTCCGGGTCCAGACCGTAGACCCGGTCGTAGTCCCACGGCAGTCGCACGAGCTGGCCGGTCGTCACGTCGGTGACGGTGACCACCAGGGAATATCGCCGTTGTTCGGGGAGGGCGTCGTCGTCGATGCGCAGGTCCCGGAACGTGGTCACCCCCAATTCATCGAGTTTCTCCGCGATCCATTGGTGGGCGTAGTCGCCTCGGTAGATTCCGCTTCCACGAAGCATCGCCCACGACGGTCCGACGATGGGTATGTCCTCGATGGGCCCAGGGTCGAGAAACTTGTCGTACTCGAGACTGAGCGCGAGGTCCTTCACATCAGTACCGGTCAACCGTCTGCTCTTCGACGCTGCCGCGACGATGGCCCCGAATACCGCTCCGGCCGAAGTGCCGGACACTCTGCAGACCCGGTACCCGACGTCGATCAGCGCGGCGACTGCCCCCACCAAGCCGATACCTTTCACGCCACCACCCGCGAGAACCAGGTCGGCGCGTAGATCCGACTCCGGCGTGGTCACGGGCGACATCCGTGGTCACGTCTATCGTCGTCGCATCTGGATCGGTACACGGACATTGCCACTCCTCCAGCGTCGAAGGTCGCCGTTCCGGTGAGTACTCTGCTCGTGTATTTCGTTCCCGATCTTCCTCTCCGCGACAACCGTGTGTGTGCGAATCGGGAAGTCGGTTCGATTCGGACCTCAACCAAGATCAACAAGCAGCGGCTTGACAAACTAGAAGCTGTGATTGCTCAGATTAGCCGGGCGTCCTTGAAAGCTTCAGCGCATTTCACCGCTTCCTACCCATGATCCTGCCCAGCTCGGTGTACGCGGCGAAATGATCCTCGGTGAGTGGTCGGTCGACGAGTCGGTGGGATGGCGGCGAGTTCCAACATCCGGGCCATGCCATGGATACCTTCGAGACAAGCAGTGTGGATGTCTCGGTAACGATCTGTGGATTTGGCGTATTGCAGCAAGAAGTGCGGGTCGACCTCATCGGGGCAGTAGGTGTTCACCTCGATCTCCGTGTCGCTGTCCGGGTCGGCGAACAGGCAGTGTTCGCCATGGTCGTGCCACCACCAGGTTTCGCCGTCGGCCTCCAGCGGATTCCGATACTGCTCGCCTCGTTTGTCGGCGGGCTCAATGTGCAGTCGCAACAACTCGGCCAACCCGGTGAGCAAGGGCGCGGTAATCGGCTACCAGCGCCTCGAGTCGGCCATGCAGCCGCTTAACATCGTCCACGCCGATCAATTGCAGGACAGTCAGCGACGGCGAGGGTTGCGAGTGGAAACCGGGTGAGGCGATGACAAGGAGATCGTCGTCCGTGGACAGCTCTGTTTGCAGTCTGTCTGCCGCGTCCCGCGCCTGTGACCAAGTCACCTGCGCGGAAAACAGGAACTTCGCCTCCTGACCGCGTATCACCAGTCGCCGCACAGTATCCGGTTCCGGAAGGTCGTCAGGCGATATCGGCGGACCGGGACGTGAAGCCACGCCAGTATCATCCCGGCGCCTGGTGCACGTCCAAACGCGCATCAGCGCGTTCAGAGGTTTCCGGACGCACCCTTCGTACGTAGAAGTCCGAGTCCGCGCCGAAAACTCGGCCGCACTGTCATTGCCGTCTACCGCGCTGTCGCGAACGTCCGCATCTACCGAGTATCGAGTGGTAGGCGTTGATCAGTTCTGGGATCATCGGGTCAGCGTTCGATATTGATGCCGTTGGGGGGAAATCGAGCATGACCACGGTGCGGCGGTTCTGGATCGAATTCGACCGGCAGGAGTGCCCCACATGGTTATGGCAGGGCGTCGGTGTGACTGCATTCGACGTGCGGGATTGCTTGTCGATGGTGGCGGATCTGTTCATCGACGGACCGATGCCACCCGTGCGCCGGATTACGGTCGACATCTCACTGGCCGAGCCACTGCCGGTTTCGCGCTATCTCGGAGTCTCGGTGTGGCGCGGCGTCTGGTATCCGCCCGTCAACCTTGGAACCGGGCCGATCCGCGACATCGACCGAAGAGGCGCGCCCGGCGACTACCCGACACCTGTCACAGAATCACGCCGAGTGCGGGCCAGTGAGGCCCTGCGCACGAAGACCACGTGGTGGGACGAGATTCCGCATATTAATGGCATGCTGTGGCCGCTGGTGAACACGCACCGCGCCGAGTACGGCCGCGGAATGCGAGATAGCGTCCCGGTGCTGCGCGCCGCCTGCGCCACGGATCCGACCTATGGGGGCATGGTGTGCGAAGCCCTCGACTACATGATCGCGTGGCGCCCAACACCGGACGAATGGTTCGACCCGACCGAAACCAGGTTCGCCGATCAACGGGAACTGGAGGAGTACCTGCGAGCCTTCCGCGACTACTTGTTCGGGACTCGCCCGGAGCCGATCTACCCTCCCGGCAGCGAACCGCTTTCACCCGAAGACGCGGTCCAGCAAGCCATTCGCGACTTGTGCGGAACTCGCCCGGAGCCGCTCTCCCCTCCTGGCAGCGAATGGCTTTCACCCGACACGGAACCACGACTTCCCAAGGGCGAGTGAACCCTCTGGGGGCCGTGACGTTCTGCATTGCCGCTGGAGCGCGACTGAACAGGGCGGAAGGCGCTGCGGCTCGAGACATCCGGTAATGCCGCTGGTCGCGCGGTCCGTGGCAGCCACAGGGGATGTCAAGCAAGATCGCGACGTCGGATTTCGCCGATACAAGCTCATGGCCCACCTGATGATGCGGGACGTCATCAAGATCGGCCATGGGTGTCACGCCGCGGGACGCCGCGCCGTTCGAGGGCTGAGCCGACGGTGGTGTGGGCGACGTTTAGCCGGTCGCCGATGCGGTACAGTGATTCGCCCTGCTGGTAGCTGGTGACGGCGTGGTCGATTTCGTCTTCTGTGAGTCGCCGCTGTCCCCGGATGCGGGTGCCCCCGTCGCGCAGGATTGTCAGGATGCTGGCTTTGGCGAGTTGCCATTGGGCGGCGAGCTGTTTGGCGGAGGAACCGGCTTCGTAGGTGGCAATGATCTCGGCGCGGTCGCAGGCGGTGAGACGTCGTCGGAGCTGATGGGGCCGAGGCGGGTTGGGATGTCCAGTTCGTGCAGCAGCCGGTCCGGCGGGGTCGGGCAGCATCGTCAGCAGCTTTTCCAGCGCGTCTTCCTGCATGTTTGTGTTGTAGTAAGCTCCCCCAACGTCCACTGAACAGCGAAGCCGCAGGTCATCGACCTGCGGCTTCGCTGTTATGTGGCATTGCGCGAACATCTTGCGGTGGTTCAGTGTCACTTGTTGCGAGCTATCCAGGGCCTTCAAGGCCCGACACACTCCGGGCAGCCGGGTAAACGCACGCTTATGCCGAAGACAGCGTGTCCAGCACCTGTTCAGGATGTCGATTCGGCGATGAATACGAACTCGCGCCCAGGGCGGTCGGGAGCGTCCCGGATATCGTGGACTCGATAGCCGTGGGATATCAGGTCCGACTCGATCTCCGCCCGCTCGCGGAACCGGAGGGTCGAGTCCGATACGACGACGGCGCCATCGGCGGCGAATGAGTATGTGTGCCGGAACGATACGAGCGGAAGGTCCACAGCTGTGACTTCCCGCTGCTCGACCCGCCCGATGCCCGGAATATCGCGGATCACCGGAGTTGTGTCGGCGGCCCAATCCGCCCATGCGCGGCGCTCCGGCCTCCTGGTCTCGAAAGCCAGATGCCCGCCGCGCCTCAGGGCGCTGCGGATGCTGTCCAACGTATCGGTCCAGTCGTTGTCGGTGAGGAAGACCTGGGCCACGTTGCCGGTCATGACCGCCAGGTCGGCGGCTACCGCAGGGAGGTTCGCGGCGTGGCCGTGCAACCAAGTGATTCCGGGCGGTACGTGCTTCGTCTTCGCGACCTCCAGGGATGCTTCGGCTGGGTCGATTGCTACGACGCTCCGGCCGGTGCGCGCGAGCAGCGCAGCGAGCTGTCCTGTCCCGCAGCCGACATCGAGCACCACCTCGGCACCCAACTCGTCGGCGATGCCGACATAGACATTCAGATCCTCGCGATCACCTTCGAACTCGTCGTAGATCAGCGCAAGGCGGGAATGAGCGAAGATCGCATCCGGCACCGATCGACCGTAACTATGCAGGTGCGGTCCGTACCACCGGTTTTCACCGGCGGCCAAAACACGCTCTTGCCGCTGAGTGCGCGATCATCGGTTCGTAAACGTTTGTGCGACAACGCATCTTCGTTCGTAGTGACGCTTGCTCATTGAAAGAGCGCGCGGCGCATCGCACGGGTTGCAGATCCCCCGGCAGTTGAGAGCATTGTGCAGATGACCGCCACCGCGAACCTGTTTGCTGTCACCATCGACTGCCCAGACCCCACCCGACTTGCTCGGTTCTATCAGGAGTTCCTGGGTGGGCAACTAAGTTCGTGCAGCCCGGACTTCGTCGTGTTGACCAGCGAACACGAGGTACGTCTGGACTTCCAACACGTCGCCAACCATCAACCACCCCCGTGGCCCGACCCCTCCGCACCACGTCGACTCCACCTCGACTTCTGCGTCGAAGACCTCGCACAGACCGAACAGCATCTGCTCTGCCTAGGCGCTACGCTCGCACCGCACCAGCCCGGAGGCCAACGCTTTCGCGTCCTGGTCGACCCCGCCGGGCATCCCTTCTGCATCGCTACCACCGCTGCGGCCGAAATTTCAGGCCCACCTGTCCGCTGAGCCGCCCCGTTGAGGGAACGAAATACCCTGCGGCGCACAGTATCCGAAATTGCCGATTTCGTGCATTAGTGGGCCGTCGCCGCGACGGGACCCGTCCGGGGTGTGCGCGGTGGTCCCGATGCACCGGCGGAGCGCCGATCGGTGAAATAAAGCAGGTCAGGCCATGGTTTTCACCTGCCGAACGCCTACCGGCCTGATCCGAATCTCTGGACCATCGGCCGTCAGGGTGTTCGCGTTGTGGAGCGTTAGGCCCACCAAAACAAAAGGTCCCGGAGAGTTGATGCCCGGATCTGAGAACGTTGTTGCAGCTCAGTGGCTTTCGCGAAGACCGTAGCAAATCACCACAGGTGTGGTGGAAGAACTGCGTTGGTCGTGTCGATGGTGCATCGTTGGCGGATGCCCGAAAGTGCCCTGGATGGCCCGGACTGGGTCGAACTCATAGAGATGCTGCAGAAGAGCTGCCCCCGACCGGCACGCAAAACATCGGCGTGGTCGATGTGGTCGGCCCCCGGCTGGCATCGCGCTGATCAGCGCGGTCGGCTTGCCAGCAGGGTTGAGACCATCGCCCGTATCGGCCGAGGTGGCCTCCGGAGCAGGCATCGGTGTCAGAGGTGGATGTGATGATCGGACGATGCACGTCACCCTCATGGAAGAGTCCTGGCGACGGATCGACTCCTGGCTCGCCGCACATGCGCCGCGTACCTTCGCATCCCTGCGCCCACCCGCCTCGCAGGATGCCATCAGCGCCGCAGCTACCGAGCTGGGGGTGGAGTTCCCCGCGGATCTGGTCGCGTATCTGCGGCACCACGACGGAGTCTCCCCCGGGGAGCGGGGTTTCGTCTCCCCCAAGGAGGGGGGTTTCAGCTTCCCCGGCCATCAGCCCTACACCCTTGCCGAGATCCTCTCCTCGGGCCGGATGCACCACGAACTGTGGGGCAGGCATGGCGAGGACTTGCCATTCGAGGGTTACTGGCACCAGGACTTCGTCACCTTCGCCCGCACCTCCAGTGTGGACGCGCTGGTCGTGGACTGCCGTCGAGGCGAGTCGTTCGGCGCGGTAGGCGAGCACGCGGAGTCCGAGGGTACGAGCTTCGGGAACTGGGAAAGCCTCGCAGCCTTCCTGGAACAGGTAGCCGACTCTCTCGAAAACGGAACCGTCATGAAGGTGGGGCTATCGTATGTGCCTGTCGTCGATGACGGGATGCTGCTGTGGGAGTACGCTCCCGAACGGCGAGCCGAGCCTCGGTCCCTGTTCGCCCTTGCGCTCGCCGACCCGGTCATCGCCGCGCCAGGCCGGACGACTTCCCACGCCACGCTGAACAAGACCTGGCCCAGCGGTTACGACAATTTCTGCCTGACCTTCGCGCAGGCCTTGGACGAGACCGAACTCCTGCGCCGGTTCGGCGCGTTGCCCGAGACCCGGCGCCCACGGTGGAGGGAGGAGGCAGCAATTCCAGACCAGCGGCAGGACCCTCGCGTGCTGCTGCCGGTGGTCCGTGTGGGAACCCGCGGCGGTTGGGCGTTCGGCATCGAGGAAGGTCTTCATCTTTTCGAGGGCACACGCCAGGAGGTGCTGCGCCGTGTGTCCCGCGGCACCCGCGCGGTGTCCGTAAGCTATCAGGGTAAAAGCGGCCCTATCTCGGTGTCCCTTTTCGACAACGGCGAACTGGTGACGAGGTACGACACCCGATCGGCCGTCCCCCACGACGCGCGCGACCCGTTCGAGGTCTTCCCCGGTCTGCCGACGCCACCCGGTCAGGAACCCACGCCACAGCAGTGGCAGGAACGGCTGCTGGCGGTGTGTCACGAGGTCGTTCGCCGCTGTGGCATCCCACTGCCACCGCCCGGCCTGGACGGAGAACTCGACAGCGCGCGGATCCTTCCCCTGCTCCCGGACAACAACTTCGGGCTCCCGGAGCACAACTTCAAGACACTCGTGCCTGACCGGTTTACCGCCCTCGTCGACGCCGCGACGCCTGAGCGCCTGCGCCGTGTACTCGCCGCGCAGATGTCGTCACTGGCCACCGAGACCGGACTCGACACCTATGACGAGGTCGCTGCCGCACTGTCCCTGCTGAGCGAGGAGGATCACCCTGGCGTTACCGACGATTCCGCCCTTGACCTGCGGCTGCGCCGCGTGCACGCCGAGGCCCAGGTGATATACGCCGACTGGAAAGACCGGTCTGTCTGGCAGGACCGCGCCATGGCCGCCCGCGCCCTGGCCGACGCGCTCAACCTGCCGGCCCGGGAAGCCCTCGGCTTGGTCGTGGGGCGGCGTCAGGACCCCCATTGGCGGCAGGAGTTTCGCAAGCAGCTGACCGACGACTGATTCCTGCATGATCCTTGGTCCAGTCGGGCAGGGACTGCGATGATCTTTCGTCGGAGGGTAGCGCGCTGCGGGCTTTGCTCAGGATCGGGCCCGCGAGCGTACCGGCGGCGCGCAGCAGGCTATACGCGATCGTCGCGCACAGCACCCAGGCGGAGTTCACGGCGAAACGCCCCGACGTTATCTCTGGCTGAATCACGGTCGTCTACAACGTCTTCGACGTGTGGGTAGGGATCCACGGCAGCTTCGTCAGTCGCGGAACCAGGCCGCGCTGATGCCCACCTCGGCGGCCACGCGGTGTATATCTGCCGCGCCCAACAGGATTGGACTCCCGCGGGCCCTCCTCCATCAAGTAGTCGTAGTACAGCCGAACCGGCACGATCCGCTGTTGAATCGTGGCATTGGCCGCCCCCGCGCCGCGCCAGACGCAGCAGCGTGTCACTTCGAAGAAGGGTTCTTGATGGCCACCACCCGCTGGGGTCTGTTACATCGTCCCGATCATGGTCGAGATCGACTGCGGCGTCACCATCTGAAGCTCGTTTGCTTCCTCAGACGCGGCATCTCCAGGTCGGCGAATCTCACCGCGCCGAGAACTTGATCTTCGAGCTATGGGAAATCACCAGCGATGGGTCGTCCTCACGATCGCCACCCTTCAACGATGGCTGATACCTTGCAGATTCGCACAGTTCGGCCAGTGCCTGGTCCAGATAGATGTATGAAGGAGACCTCTCCGCATGAACACGGCTGCACAGTGGTTCACCGGTCCGAACAGGCGTCGAAGTTGGATCGCGGTGCTGGTCGTGGCCGTCGTGGTGGGTGTCGCTGCGGTCGTATGGGCGGACCGATCACCACGGCAGTCCCAGCAGGCAACGCCGGTGGTGGGCGGCAAGTTTCGTATCGAGCCCACTCTAGGCTCCGCACCCACTCCTCGCTGGACGGTGCGCGCCGCCGATCTGTCCACTGACCCCGGCGCTGTTCTACTGTCCGCTCCGCACAGTCTGAACGTCTACTACGGAAACGGCACGCCGATGGATGCCGGGACCACGATCGTGGCGGCCACCGCGGTGCCGGACAGCGCGGGTGGCGGGGTCGGGCAGCCGGTCAGCGCGGTGCGACTGCACGGTATCGACCCCGATACCGGAAAGCCGCACTGGACAATCGATGTCGGCGCGATCGCCAGCTGTGCCGAACGGGTGTTTCAGGGCCTGCTGAGCTGTTGGGACACCCATCGGGTCCTGATCGTCGACAGCGCGACGGGCACGGTGCTCACCGACCACATCACCGATTTCGAGGTGGAGCAGGTCGATGCTCGCGACGGTGTCGTCACGGTGGCGGGGCGAACCGCGGATTGGCAGACCGCTGTCTTCACGCGAGGAACCGTCTCAGATATCGCCGCGAGCTGGCGTAAGACGTTTCCGACAGTGGTTCCCGGAGAGCCGGTCATACCCGTCATCAGCGCACCGGACTACTTCCGGTACGGGCGCTACGGCAACATTCGTGTCTACGATTTGCGCACTGGCGAGCCGCTTTTCACCGGACCGGTCGGCTATGTCTTCGACGGCGGCATGATCGCCTCGCAGGTGATCGATCGCAGCGGCACCGCGGGAAAGGTCGCGTTGCTCGGCCGCGACGGACACCGCATCACCGAGGTCGCCAATGCCAGCTTCATGCTCGAGTGGTACCCGGTCGCCACCGCGTCGCCACTGCCGATCCTGACCGGCGAGAGTGCCTACGAGCGCACGACAGGCCGAGTCCTGTGGACCAATCCCGAGATCGGCATCGACGACACAGCCGGGCGCAAGGACGCGATCGAGGGTGTGGTGCGAGATACCGTGATCATCCGATCACTCGATGGCACAATGCTTTCCGGGCTCGATCTCACCGACGGGCATCGAATCTGGCAGCGGCCCTCGCCGTTCGAACACGCCACGAAATTCACAAGCTATGACGGCATCACCGACGCAACCCATCTCATCCTGACCGACGGTGTCACCGTGCAGGCGATCGATGGCGTCGACGGAACTCCGGTGTGGTCGATGCTGTTGCCGCCCAGTGGTGATCCCAGAGTCCACTCGCAGGTGCGGGCGATGGGCGGTCGCATGGTCACCGTGACCGCGCACGAATTCACCGGATACGCTGCGGCATAATGTGACTCGAACGTTCGGCGGCAGCCTTCATCGGCGGCAAATTCAGTCGGCGACCGCAAGCGCCGGGTAGCCGGGTCGGTCGGTCCAAAGCGGGCCGCTACTCAGACGGATGACATGGCAATGCGCCCGCTACCGAGGTCTTCCGTGAGTATCTCGGGTGGGTATTCCGTGTTGGCGGAGTGCGGTCAGGGTCGTGGTGTGGGCTACGCCGAGATGCTGCCCGACTCAGGTGAGGGACCATCCGAGCCGGTAGAGGTGGACGGCGGTCTCGACCTGGTCGGGCAACCAAACCGACTCCGAGAAACCCGGAGAACATCAAAGTCTGCTGACATGCCGGGGATTCAGTGCACGCAGAATTCGTTGCCCTCGACATCAGCCATGGTCACGAAGTACTGACCGCGCTCCCGGCCGGTCCGCAGCGCGGTACCACCGAGGCCGTGGAGTTCGGCCACCAGCGCGTCGACCCGCTCGATCTTGCGCGCCAACGAGTCATCCGGAGAGGTCGCCTGAATGTCCACGTGCAGCCGGTTCTTGACTGTTTTGGATTCTGGCACCGCGAGGAAGCATAGCCGCTCCGGCCCCCGCGGGTTGTGCACCGCAGCGAAGTGAACCCGCTCGTTCTCCGGGAACCCCCGGCCGACCTGGTAGTCCATCCAACCGTCATAGCCGGCCGGAGCTGGATCAACCCGATAGTCCAGGGCCGCAGACCAGAAGGCGGCCATCCGATCCGGATCGTGGCAGTCGATGACAACCTGAAACTGTCGAGGCATGATCGAAAGGATGCCAGCCTGCCTATCGTCCGTAACCCACCGGGCTTGCGATTCGCCGACGCTGGCCGAAGATGTTCGGCGGGTGCCGACACGTGCGATCTGTAGTTTCGGTCCCGGCACGGTCAGCGGGTTCGCGTCATGCCTCGTTAGGTCCACCGGCCCCCTACCTGTTTAGGCGGGTGGATGGCCTTTTTATGCGCTGACTAACTCGCTCACGCCGAAATCGCGACGACGCGTGTAACGATTCCACGGGCACTTCTCGCCACTCCGTCCGGGAGGGAGCCCGTAGAAGAGGTAAACATCGAGGTCCTTGACGCCACGGTCACCGTACACGTAGTGCCTCGCCCCACCCTGAACGAGGCAGCATGCCAGCAGATCGGCGGCCCACTCGGGATGAGTCCGACAAAACTCCATGTGATCGGTCTCCGCGAAACGTGCGAGCCGGCTCAGGTGCTCATCCGTGAGCGGTAGGAAGCTGCGCTCCGAGCGCTCGTCGGTCATTCGATCAATACTGCCACCGGCACCAGCCAACCGATGCGCCAGCAATAGAGGACCGGCCGTCAGGCGCAGTCCAAGGCGCGGGACGCCGGGCAGTGCTCGCATCAGCCGGTCGGCCGCCTCATTCTGCCTGGTCCCGAAGTTGTGCTCGATGAACCGGGCGGTCAGCGGGCCCTGTGCCGTCCCGGATACACCCGAGCGGCCCGTGGCGATGGCCTTACCCATCCATCCATACGACGTAGCCGACTAGGACCAACGGAGACATCAAGGTGCAGAGAATGCAGAAAGCGACATGTGAGACGAGCTTGCGCATATGCCCTCCTCGAATCATCTTCGCCGTGAGGTGCTACTCAGCGTTGTCGACGTTACGGCAGAGCGATGTACTTGGTCTCCAGGTATTCGTCGATGCCCTCGCTGCCGGCCTCACGGCCGAGCCCGGATTCCTTGACACCCCCGAACGGGGCGGCGACGTCGGAGATGACGCCACGGTTGACGCCGACCATCCCGGACTCCAGTGCCCGCGACACCCGCAGGGCACGGTCGAGGGATTCGGTGTAGATGTATGCGGCCAGGCCGTATTCGGTGTTGTTGGCGGCGGCGATGCCTTCGGCTTCACCGTCGAATCCGGTGATCGCGGCCACCGGGCCGAACACCTCTTCGGTGAGGATGCGGGCATCGGGCGGGACGTCGGTGAGCACGGTGGGGGTGTAGAACCAACCTGTGTCGCCGACGCTGTCGCCGCCGGCGCGGACGACCGCACCCTTGTCCACGGCATCGGTGACGAGTTCGGCGACACTTCGGCGTTGTTTGTCGCTGATCAGCGGACCGACATGGGTGCCGTCGGCGTCTCCGGGACCGATCCGCAGCGCCGCCATGCGGGTGGTCAGTTCAGCGGTGAACTGCTCGCGGACGCGGTTGTCGACGTGGAAGCGGTTGGCCGCGGTGCAGGCCTCACCGGTGTTGCGCATCTTGGCGGCCATAGCGCCTTCGACGGCTGCGTCGATATCGGCGTCGTCGAACACCACGAAGGGGGCGTTGCCGCCGAGTTCCATGGAAGTGCGCAGCACCCGGCCGGCGGCCTGGGCGAGCAAGGTCCGGCCGACCTCGGTGGAACCGGTGAAGGTGAGCTTGCGCAGCCGGGGATCGGCGAGTAGGGAAGTGGTGAGCGCAGCCGCGAATGTTGTCGGCAGTACCGACAGCACGCCATCGGGCAACCCGGCGTCGCGGAAGACCTCGGCGAGCAACAGCATGGTCAACGGTGTCTCCTGCGCTGGCTTGACCACGACGGTGCAGCCGGCGGCGAAGGCGGGGCCGATCTTGCGAGTTCCCATGGCCAGCGGGAAATTCCATGGGGTGATGGCCAGGGTCGGGCCGACTGGTTCCTTGGTGACCAGGATGCGTCCGCGCCCGGACGGAGATTCGGTGTAGCGGCCGTTGATGCGGACCGCTTCCTCGGAGAACCAGCGCAGGAACTCCGCACCGTAGTCGACCTCACCCTGACTTTCGGCCAACGGCTTGCCCATCTCCAGGGTCATCAGCAGGGCGAATTCGTCGCGGCGTTCGATGATGAGTTCCCAGGCGCGGCGCAGGATCCGGGAGCGTTCCCGGGCCGGGGTCGCGGCCCAGCCGGGTTGGGCGGCGGCGGCCGAGTCCAGCGCGGCCGCGCCGTCGGCGGGGGTCGCGTCGGCGACCTCGCGCAGCACCTGGCCGGTGGCCGGGTCGTAGACCGGGAAGGTAGCCGCCCCGCTGGCCGGGACCGGGGTGTTACCGATCCACAGCGAGGTGGGCAGTGCAGCGAGGAGCGCGTCGCGCTGGATCACGGTGTGTTCCTGTCGATGTCGGATGACCGGAGGTGGTCAGCTGCGGGTGCGGAGTACGGCTTCGAGGACGTCGAGTGCTTCGGAGAGCAGCTCGTCGCCGATCACCAACGGCGGCAGCAGCCGGATGACGTTGCCGTAGGTGCCGCAGGTCAGGATCAGTACGCCTTGGGAGATCAGTTCCTCGGCAACGGCTTTGGTCAATTCGGGATTCGGCATGTCGGTGCCCGGCCGGACCAGTTCGATGGCCAGCATGGCGCCGCGGCCGCGAACATCGCCGATTGTCGGGACTTCGGCGGCGAGGCGTTGCAGGCGCGGCACGACCAGGGTCTCGATCCGGCGGGCGCGGGCGGGCAGTTTCAGGTCCCGCATGGCCTCGATGGTGGCCAGGGCCGCCGCGCAGGCAACCGGGTTGCCGCCGTAGGTGCCGCCGAGGCCGCCGGCGTGCACCGCGTCCAGCAGCTCGGCGCGGCCGGTGACGGCGGCCAGCGGCATACCGCCGGCGATGCCTTTGGCCATGGTGATCAGGTCCGGCACGACGCCTTCGTGATCGCAGGCGAACCAGTCGCCGGTGCGCGCGAAACCGGTCTGCACCTCGTCGGCGATGAACACCACGCCGTTGCTGCGCGCCCATGCTGCCAGAGTCGGCAGGAATCCCGGTGCGGGAACGATGAATCCACCCTCGCCCTGGATGGGTTCATAGATGATGGCGGCGAGCGAGTCGGTGCCGATCTGCTTCTCGATCCGGGAGATGGCGTGCTCTGCGGCCTGCTCACCGGTGAGACCTGATTCGTCGCGGTAGGGGTAGGAGCCCGGCATCCGGTAGATCTCCGGGGCGAACGGTCCGAAGTGGGATTTGTACGGCACGTTCTTCGCGGTCAGCGCCATGGTCAAGTTGGTGCGACCGTGGTAGGCGTGGTCGAAGGCGACAACCGCCGACCGGCCGGTGGCCAACCGGGCGATCTTGACCGCGTTCTCCACCGCCTCGGCGCCGGAGTTGAACAGCACCGACCGCTTCTCGTGCTCGCCCGGGGTGATCATCGAGAGTTGTTCAGCGACATGGACATACCCCTCGTATGGGGTGACCATGAAGCAAGTGTGGGTGAACCGCGCCGCCTGCTCGGCCACTGCGGCGGTGACCCCGGGATGGGAGGCTCCGACGCTGGTGACCGCGATGCCGGATCCGAGGTCGATCAGAGAGTTGCCGTCCACATCGACGATCACGCCGCCGTCGGCGTCGGCCGCGTATACCGGGACCGACGAGCCGACGCCTGCCGCCACCGCGGTGCGGCGTCGCGCGGTGAGTTCCAGCGAACGTTGGCCCGGGATCGCGGAGGTGAGGTGCCGCTTTTGCGCCAAGCGGTAGGTGGGTTCGGTCATGAACGCTCCTGGGGAATGGTGGGGTCAGCCCGCGAGATGGGTGTCGGCGACGGTGAGCGCGGTGTCGAGGATTTCCAGCCCGCGTCGGACTTCGGCCTCGGACACCGTGCAGGGTGGTACCGCGTGGATACGGTTGAAATTGGCGAACGGCAGCAGGCCGCCGGCCTTGCACGCGGCGATCACGTCGTCCATCGCCGGGCTCGACGACCCGTAGGGGGCGAGCGGAGCCCGGGTGGCCCGGTCGGCGACCAGTTCGATCGCCCAGAACACCCCGAGTCCGCGCACCTCACCCACCGACGGATGTCGCTCGGCGAGCGCGCGCAGCCCGGGGCCGAGGACCTCGGCACCGATCCGGGCCGCGTTCTCGACGATCCCCTCCTGCTCCATGGCGGTGATGGTCGCGACCGCAGCGGCGGTCGCGAGCGGGTGGCCCGAGTAGGTGAGCCCGCCGGGGTAGGGCCGGTCGGCGAAGGTGGCGGCGATCTTTCCGCTGATCGCCACGCCGCCGAGCGGGACGTAGCCGGAGTTCACCCCCTTGGCGAAGGTGATCAGATCCGGCACGACATCGAAGTGTTCGATGGCGAACCAGCGCCCGGTCCGGCCGAAGCCGGCCATCACCTCGTCGGCGATGAACACGATCCCGTACCGGTCGCAGATCTCGCGGACCCCGGCGAGGTAACCGGGCGGGGGAACCATGATTCCGGCGGTGCCCGGCACCGACTCCAGCACAATCGCCGCGATGGAGTCCGGGCCCTCGAACCGGATGAGCTGGTCGAGATGTTCCAGCGCGCGCTCGGACTCCTGCTGTTCGTCGGCGGCGTGGAACTGCGAGCGATACAGGAACGGCCCGTGGAAGTGGATCACTCCGCTGCTGCCGTGATCATTGGGCCAGCGCCGGGGATCGCCGGTCAGGTTGATCGCGGTGTCGGTGCCGCCGTGGTAGGAGCGGTAGCGGGCGAGCACCTTGCGCCGCCCGGTGTGCAACCGTGCCATCCGCACGGCGTGCTCGACGGCGTCGGCGCCGCCGTTGGTGAAGAAGATCTTGTTCAGGTCGCCGGGGGTGCGTTCGGCAATGAGCCGGGCGGCCTCCGAGCGGGCGTGGTTGGCGTGTTGCGGTGCCACGGTGCACAGTTTGGCGGCCTGGGCCTGGATCGCCTCGACGACCTTCGGGTGTTGATGCCCGATATTGGTGTTCACCAACTGGGAGGAGAAGTCCAGCAACCGGTTTCCCGCGCCGTCCCAGACGTGGGAGCCTTCGGCGGCGATGATCGTCATCGGCGAGATCCGGTTCTGCGCCGACCACGAGTGGAAGACGTGGGCGCGGTCGAGCGTGTACGCGGTTTTCCCTTCGGCGAGTGCGGATTCCAGCGTCTGGCCGTTGGGAAGCAGGTCCTGCCCGAGCGAGGTGGTCATGATGTCCGTCCTTTCCGGGGCGCTCAGTTGTTCTGCGGGAAGCCGAGATCGATGCCACCACGGCCGGGGTCGAGCCACCGGCTGGTGACCACCTTGCCGCGGGTGAAGAAGCGCACGCCCTCGGCGCCGTGGGCGTGGATGTCGCCGAACAGTGAGGCCTTCCAGCCGCCGAAGCTGTAGTAGGCGGTGGGCACCGGGATCGGCACATTGATGCCGACCATGCCCACCTCGACCTCGTTCTGGAAACGCCGAGCCGCGCCACCGTCATTGGTGAAGATCGCGGTGCCGTTGCCAAACGGGCCGTTGTTGATCAGATCCAGGGCCTCGTCGTAGCTATCGACCCGCACCACCGACAGCACCGGGCCGAAGATCTCGTCGGTGTATACCGACATCTCCGGTCGCACCCGGTCGATCACGGTGGGGCCCAGCCAGAATCCGTCGGCCTCGCCGTCCGGCTGCACTGTGCGGCCGTCGAGCACGACGGTCGCGCCGGCCTCGATACCCGCGTCGATGTAGGACGCGACCCGGTCGCGATGCGCGCGGGTGATCAGCGGTCCCATATCGGCGTCGCGGGTACCGTCGCCCACCTTCAGTTCGCGCGCGCGGCGGGCGATCCGCTCAACCAGGTCGTCGGCGATTGCGCCGACCGCCACCAGCACCGAGATGGCCATGCAGCGCTCACCCGCCGAACCGAATCCAGCGTTGACCATGGCGTCGGCCGCGACGTCGAGGTCCGCGTCTGGCAGCACCACAGCGTGGTTCTTGGCACCGCCGAGCGCCTGTACCCGCTTGCCGTTGGCAGTGCCGGTGGCATACACGTAGCGGGCGACCGGGGTGGAACCCACGAACGACACCGCCTTGATCGCGGGATTGGACAGCAGTTCGTCGACGGCGACCTTGTCGCCCTGGAGCACGTTGAACACTCCGGCGGGCAGGCCTGCCTCGGACCAGAGTTCGGCGATCCACAGTGCCGCGGACGGATCCTTCTCCGACGGCTTGAGCACCACGCTGTTGCCCGCGGCAATCGCGATCGGGAAGAACCACATGGGGACCATCGCCGGGAAGTTGAACGGCGAGATCACCGCCACCGGGCCCAGCGGCTGCCGGATGGACTGCACATCGACGTCGGTGGAGGCATTCTGGGTCGCCTCACCCTTGAGCAGATGCGCTATGCCGCAGGCGAATTCGACGACTTCCTGGCCGCGGGAGATCTCCCCGAGCGCGTCGGAGAACACCTTGCCGTGCTCGGCAGTGATGATCCGGGCCAGCTCCTCCTTGCGCTGGTCGAGCAATTCGCGGAACCGGAACAGGATCGTGGTGCGCCGAGCCAACGAGGTGTCCCGCCAAGCCGGGAACGCCGCTGCGGCGGAAGCGATCACGGCGCGCGCATCGTCGCGGGTCGCGAGCAGCACCTCTCCGGTGACGGCTCCGCTCGCGGGGTTGGTCACTGCGGCGGTAACGCCACCGGTGCCGTGGAAGAGCTTGCCTTCGCTCCAGTGCGCGATGACGTCGGCCTGCGTGCTGCTCCGAGGGGCTGTCATGGTGGATGTCCTTGTCGGGTCGGGGAGGCGGGTCGGTCGGCTCCACTCTCCGGCAGGAAACAGTCGGGATGGACCGACGGGTTGTCAGATTTCTAGATCTCTTCTTTACACTGTGTCAATGCTCCCCACTGTTGCCGACGTTCTCGCATCCCCGGTGATCCAGGCGGGAAAGCCGGAGGTCATCGGTGGCGGCCCGCTCGATCATCCGGTCCGCTGGGTGCACGTCTCAGACCTGGCCGACCTGTCACAGCTGTTGCAGGGTGGCGAGCTGGTGCTCACCACCGGGCGACCGCTGGCCGACCCACATACCCGGTCCGATTACCTGCCTGGCCTGCGCGCCGCGGGCGCGGTCGGGGTCGTGGTCGAGCTGGGGCCGCAGCTGCCGCAGGTGTCGCCGGAACTCGCCGCGCAGGCCGATGAACTGGGACTGCCAGTGGCGGTGTTACGCGCGGAGGTGCGGTTCGTCGAGGTCACCGAGCACGTGCACCGCGCGATCGTGGCCGACCAGTACGACGAGCTGGTGTTCGCACGCAACGCCCATGAGGTGTTCACCGGACTGAGCATGCGGCGGGCCTCGCTGGACGAGATTGTCGAGGCAGTCGCGGAGATGGTCGACGCCCCGGTCGTACTCGAGGACCTCAACCGGCAGGTGCTCGCTTTCGTCGCGCGAAGCCGCTCCACCCAGGTGCTGCTAGACGACTGGGAGCGACGCTCACGGCTGACGCCCGTTACCGTGCATACCGCAGTGAGTGGCCCCGAATCGTGGCTGACCACCCCGGTAGGCCCGCACCGGCAGGAATGGGGTCGGCTCGTCGTGCCCGCGCCGCGCGCCGTGCCTTCGCGGGCGCGCATGGCGCTGGAACGGGCCGCGCAGGCGCTGGCGCTGCATCGCATGGTGGAACAGGACCGGACCGCCGCCGAGCAGCGGGCGCAGAGCGGTCTGGTCGACGAATTGTGCCGCGGCCGCATTCGGGACGAGGCCGAGGGCCTCGCTCGCGCGGCCGCCCTCGGGCTGCGGATCGGCGGGCACTACATCCCGGTCACAGTGCGCATGGAGGGCCCACCCGGCGGCGATCAGGTGCTGGCGCAGCATTTGCAGGTCCGGCTGCTGGACGCGATGCGCCAAGCGGTGCGATCCACCGGGCTCACGGTGCTGACCGCAGCACGGCGCCCGTGGCAGTTCGATTTGATCGTGTCGCTGCCGTCCACCGATGCCAGCGGGCGTCGGTTGTCCGCGTTGTGTGCCGCGATCCGCGCCGCCCTGCTGCGTTCGGAGTCGGTGTCGTGCTGCGCGATCGGAGTGGGTGCGGTGGCGAACGGTTTACTGGAAGCAGCTGCGCTGCTGGAGGATTCCGCGCACATCGCGGATGTGGCGCTGTCGCTGCCGGACGACGGCAAGGACTTCCACCGTGCCACCGACATCCGGCTGCGCGGCCTACTGGCCTCCCTCCGCGACGACGCGCGGGTGCAGGCCTTCGCCGAGACCGAGTTACGCGGCATCCTCGATCACGATGCCCGGCACGGCGAGGACACCTACGGTGTGCTCCGGCACTTCCTGGAGGTAGGCGGTAACAAGTCGGAGCTGGCCAAGCGGCTGCACGCCTCCCGGCCGACGCTGTATGCCCGACTCGCGACAGTGCAGCGCCTGCTCGGCGTCGACCTCGACGATCCGGAATCGCGGACGTCGCTGCATACCGCCGTGCTGATCCTGGATGCGCCCCGGACACGCCGAAACTGAGCGCGGGCAGGCCGCCCGCTTGGTGTCGATATGGTTCGCGACCTGCCGCACCCACGCCGTGCTCGCGGCGGTCGGCATCCCTTTGGATGCCTACCCCACCCTCAGGCCGACGACACAGCAGCACATCACATTGTGCGCAACACCGCCTCGCCCGCAGTGAGGCCGGTGCTGTAGGACTTGTGGATCGTGCTGGTCACCGCTCCTGCCCTGAAGACGGTGTTCTCGATCGGCTCGTAGAAGCCATCCCGTTCTGAGCTGGGGGCGGGGTAGGCGCCCAGCGCGTACTTGTCCTGCGCCCAGTCGTAGGTCGAGGCTTGAACGGTGGTGAGGCCGCGGTCGCCGGTGTGCGACCGCACGGTTTCCAGAGACGCGGCGAGTCGCTGATCTTCGGGCATGGCCAGTAGTTCCCGCGATTGTGCTGCCCGATGCGGGCACGACTGATGAACGTCGGTGCCCTGGCGGGCTCGGCGGATGTTTGCGGGGGAGGGGCTATTCCGTGACCGTGTCCGGCGTGAAACCGGACTCCAGGCCGGGAACGCCCCACCCGTAGGCCAATTTGTGCACTTCGAGCACGAACAGCGACTCGGTCGACACGACACTCTCCAGCGCGCCGATGTGGTGCTCGACCACATCGACGAAGTGTGCGACGTCGCGGCAGATGACTTCGACCATCACGTCGAATCGGCCGCTTGTCATCACCACGTAGCTGGTTTCCGGGAGCGCGGCGAGTGCCTCGCAGACCTCGCGGGCTCGGCCCGCGCGCACTCGTACCCCGATCATGGCAAGCCGGTCGAATCCGATGGCCAGCGGATTGGCGATCCCGACGATCTGGAGGATCCCGGCGTCTTCGAGACGTTTGGTCCGGTAGCGGACCGAAGACGCCGGGATGCCCAGCTCGTCGGCGAGATTGGAGAAGGTACGGCGACCATCGAGCTGGAGCGCGGCGATGATGCGCCGGTCCAGATCATCCATATCGTCGACGATGTCCACGATGTGCGAGCGTACCGGCCCGCCACCGGGTGCTCGGCCGGTGGTCATCGGCCCAGGTGCAGCACTCCGGTACGCAGGTCGCTCATGTCGATCAGGGTGTGTACCCCGCCGATGCGGCCCCACCCGGTGCGCTTGCCGCCGACCCCGCCGAAGGGCATGTTGATGTCCCAGAAACCGTTGCTGTCGTTGACGATCACCTGTCCGGTGCGCAGGTTCTCCACGAAGTGGTAGGCGCGGTTCATGTCGGAGGTGAACACCCCCGATTGCAGACCAAGGGCGTCGTCGTTGGCCAGCCGCAGCAGTTCTTCGTCGCTGGTCGCGGTGATGATCGGCAGCACCGGACCGAATGTCTCTTGCCGGTTGAGCAAGCTGTCCGGCGCGACATTGTCGACCACGGTGAACTCGTAGTACAGGTCGGTCGGGTAGCCGGAGCTGCGGCCGCCGCCGGTGCGGATGTCGAAGCCGCGGGCGCGGGCCTCCTCCAGATGGGTGTCGACCTTGGCCGCGGTGGACGCGTTGTTCATCGGGCCGAGAGTCGTCGTGCCGGCGAAGGGATCACCCAGCACGGCCTCCTCGGAAGCCTTCAGGGTGGCGGCGACGAATTCGGCGTGGACGTCGGCGTGCACCAGGACCCGGCCGGTCGCGCAGCACACCTGCCCGGCGTTGTAGTAGGCGCCGCGCACCGCCGCCAGCGCGGCTGCTTCGATGTTGGCGTCGTCGAGCACGATCAGCGGGCCGTTGCCGGAGGCCTCGATGATGGCGCGCTTGAGTCCGGCGGAGCGCACGATCTTTTCCGCGGTGGCCGAGGAGCCGATGAACCCGATCGCGTCGATCCCAGGGTGGGTGACCAGTTCGGCGCCGAAGTCTCCCTCGCCCGGCAGCACGCTCACCAGGCCCTTGGGCACGCCCGCTTCTTCGAGGATCTCGACGGCGGTGAGCAGGGCTAGGGAGGTGTGCGTCGGCGGTTTGACCACGAGGGCGTTGCCGGTGGCCAGGCCCGGCGCGGCGAACTCGGTGAACATCAGCACCGGGAAGTTCCACGGCACCACGATGGCCCAGGTGCCAACTGCCTGGTAGAAGGTCCACATCCGCTTCTGCGGATCGTTGGACGGCAGTGTCTCGCCGTGCAGGCGCACTGCGTCTTCGGCGTGCAGGTGGAACAGCTTGGCCGCTTCCTCCAGGTCTGCAACGGATTCCGCGAGCGGCTTGCCCTGCTCGAGGGTCTGGATCCGGGCCAGCTCGTCGATCCGCGCGGACAGCAGATCACCGACGCGGTGACAGATCTCGGCGCGCTGCCACACGCCCATCCGGCGCCACTGGTCCTGCGCCAGACGCGCGGCGGTTACGGCGCGGTCCAAGTCGTCGCGGCCCGGGACCGGCAGTGTCGCGATGGTCTCGCCGGTCACCGGGCTGACGATGTCGGCGGTGCGGCCGCTGGTGCCGTCAACGTACTCGCCGGCGATGTAGAGCTGGGTACGAGCGCGTTGCGAAAGCAAGGTGCTGGTCATCTCGTGTATTCCTTTCGACGGGGTGAAAGTGGGTCAGGCGGGGGTGGTGGGGCGGGTGAGGTGGTCGCCCTTCGGTCCAGGCTCGGCGTCAGCCGACGCGGGTAGTTCGGTGGATCTGTCGTCGCTGCGCTGCACGAAGAACCAGAGTGCGACACCGGCCGCCAGGATTGCCAGTGCGATGCTGAGTTCCTTTGTGCCGCCGTATCCGGTGACCGAGAAGCCGGTGGCGCCGACGACGAGGATCACCGCGAGCAGTGCGGAGAGTACAAGGGACAGCGGCACGAAAACGCGGGGGAGCCGGATCGGCCGCGGCGCTTCCGGTCGATCCTTGCGCAGCAGCGCGAACCCGGCCACAGCGAGGACATGGGTGAGCAGGTAACCCAGGTTGCCGGTGACAATGATGGCCAGCGGCTGCTGCAACACCACGAGCAGCACGACGTTGAGCACCAGCATCACGTTCAGCGCGCGTACCGGCACGCCGCGGCTGTTCAGCTTGCCGACCGCCCGCACGGTGATGCCCTCCTTGCCCATGTTGAACAGGACGCGGGAGGCGTCGGCCACCGAGGTGAGCATGACCAGCAGGAGCGAAGCGATCAGGCACAGCACCATCACGCCGGCTCCGGCCCCGGTCAGCTCGGAGAAGGCGGAGACGAAGAAGGTGCTCGGGTCCGCCGCGACCGCGTCCTCTCCGGCGAAACCGCCCAGGGTAAGCGGCACCAGGAAGAAGATGCCCAGGCAGAACAGTGCGGCGGCGCGGATCGCCCGGGAGGTGTCTTTGACCGGGTCGCGGTACTCCGAGGCAAAGGTCGCGCAGACCTCGATGCCGAGGGTCGTCCAGGCCATCACGTACAGCCAGACGATGGCGGTGTGTAGGCCGTCGAGGCCGTGCAGGTTCCAGCCGTAGTCCAGCGGTGACCACTCGGCCTTGAAGAGCGGGAAGACGATGAACACCGTCAGCGGGATCATCAGGATGGCGGCGGTGACATAGACGAACGCCATCGTCATCCGAACACCGACCATGTTGATGGCGTAGAGCGCGACGATGACGATCAGGCCGATCACGATCGGGAAGCTCAGATGCAGCGGGCCCGCGGCGACCTGCCAGGTCTGGTCGGGGAACCACTGCGACTGGATGAGCAGGCCGGTGAGCGAGCCGTAGGTCGCCAGGTTGGAGCCCCAGGGCAGCCAGTACCCGACCCCGGCCAGCGGCGCCAGGAACGGGAGGCGGTCCTTCCACGCCTCGGCCGCGTAGCCGGAGATGCCTCCCGAGGCATTCGGGAACATGGCCGCCAGTTCGATGTAGAGCCAGTTCACGCCCAGCGCGATGATCATCGAGACGGCCCAGAGCACCGCGGCGCCCCAGACGCCGAGGCCGGCGATCGATGCCCCGAGGGTCGCGATGAGCGCGGCGGGCATCGTCATCGAGAAGGCGAATCCGTCGAACCACCGCATTTTGCGTGGTAGAGCGTCGCCGGATGCAGGCGGCGGAGCTGAAGTGTCGTTGTGGGCCATGGTCACTCTCCGTGGAAACGGGCCGGGCGGCACCGAGGGGGCGTCAGGTCATCGGCAGCTCGCGTGCTGCCGGACTCCTGGCGGACGCCGAACACCGAATGCGATCCGCTCTCAGTGGCGGTCTTTCGTGATTGACATCACGGACAGTTTGACTAACGTTCATCGAATGCGCAACCAATTGCGCAAATATTTGACGAATCGATGAATGATTAGCCTATTTTTGAATGAATCGTGAAAGGTGGAGATGTGCAGAAAACTGTCTTCGAGCGGCGCCCTCCAGCGGAGGCGGTGGTGGAGCACGCGCTCCGCGGCACCGAGCACGGCGTGGTCTGGCTCGATGGCCTGACCCGGCCCCCGCACACGGAGCTGACCGGCTGCATCGACGCCGATCTAGTGGTTGTCGGGGGCGGGTACACCGGCCTCTGGACGGCGTTACGCGCCAAGGAACGTGACCCCGACGCCAGGGTCGTGCTGCTCGAGGGCAAGCGGATCGGCTGGGCCGCGTCGGGGCGCAACGGCGGCTTCTGCAAGGTCAGCCTGACCCACGGCCGGGACAACGGCCTGCGGCGCTGGCCAGACGAGCTGGACACCATCGACGCGCTGGCCGAACGCAACCTCGCCGACATCGCCGACACCATCGACCGCTACGGCATCAAGGCCGACGTGGAGCGCGCCGGGGTCATCAAGGTGGCCGTCGAACCGCACGAGGTGGAGTGGCTGCGCGCTCGCGAGTGCGACGATCGCAACGTCTATCTCGACGAAGAGGCGATGCGTGCGGCGGTGCACTCGCCGACCTACCTCGCCGGCCACTGGGACAAGGGCGACCTGATCGTGCAGCCGGCGAAGCTGGCCCTGGAACTGGCTCGCGTCGCAGTCGAACTCGGTGTGCAGGTGTTCGAGAAATCGCCGGTCATCGGGCTCGAGGAGCAGGGACGGCACATGGTGGTGCGAACCGCCGCCGGTTCGGTGCGGGCGTCGCGAGTCGCGTTGGGCACCAACGTATTCCCTTCGTTGCTGAAGCGGAACCGGTTGATGACGGTGCCGGTCTACGACTACGTGCTGGCCACCGATCCGCTGACCTCCGCCCAGTTACGTGAGATCGGGTGGCAGGGACGCCAAGGCATCAGCGATCTGGCCAATCAGTTCCACTACTACCGGCTCACCGCCGACGACCGGATCGTGTTCGGCGGCTACGACGCCATCTACCGCTACGGTCGGCGTATGCGCCCGGAATACGAGGATCGACCAGAGTCGTTCCGCACCCTGGCGCGCCACTTCTTCACCACATTCCCGCAGCTGGAAGGGGTGCGCTTCACGCACCGCTGGTCCGGCGCGATCGACACCTGCACCCAGTTCTGCGCCTTCTTCGGCACCGCGCGCCACGGCAAGGTCGCCTACGCCGCCGGATTCACCGGCCTCGGCCTCGCCTCCACCCGGTTCGCCGGCGACGTGATGCTCGATCTACTCGAGGGCGCGGACACCGAGCGCACCCGGCTGCGCATGGTGCGCAAGCGCCCGCTGCCGTTCCCGCCCGAACCCTTCGCCTCGATCGGGATCAATGCCGCACGCTGGTCGCTGGACCGCGCCGACCACAACCACGGCCGGCGCAATCTCCTCCTGCGCGCGCTGGACGCCGTCGGCCTCGGATTCGAATCATGACCGGCCCGCAACTGACCGCGGGCACCGCTACCGACGCCGTTGCCGCCCCCCTCGATCGCAGCCCGCTGCCGGAGGACCAGGTCATCAGCGGACCAGAACCGACCGTGGGCAACCTCTCCCTGGGCGCACTCGCCGGTGTCAGCGTCGGTATCTGGGAGATCGGTCCCAGCGTGACCCGCGACGTCGAGGCCGACGAGATGTTCGTGGTTCTGACCGGTTCGGCGACCGTCTCTTTCGAGGACGGCACCCCCGACCTGACCTTGCGACCCGGCACTGTGGCCCGGCTGGCGTCCGGTCAGCGCACCCGTTGGGCGGTCACCGAAACGCTGCGCAAGATCTACGTGCTCGCCCCCGCCGCGAAGGAGGACACGGCATGACCACCGACCCAGATCTGCCCGGCCTGCACATCGGCGGCGTGCCGCGGGAAGGCGGCGGTACCGAACACTACGAGGTGCGTGACCCGGCGACCGGCCGGGTGGTGAGCTCCCGCCCAGAGGCCGACGTTCGTGATGTGGACGACGCGGTGCGCGCCGCCCACACCTCATTCGCCGACTGGTCGCGCACCACACCGGCCGAGCGTTCCACACTGCTGTTCCGCTGGGCGGCCGAACTCGACACCGTCGCAGCGGAACTCGCTGACATAGAGACGCTGCAAGCCGGCAAGCCGATCCGACTGTCCTCCGGGTTCGATGTCCCGGGCAGCATCGACAACGTGGCGTTCTTTGCCGGCGCCGCCCGCAACCTCGAGGGCAAGTCGAGCGCGGAATACTCCCCGGACCACACCTCGAGCATCCGGCGCGAACCGATCGGCGTGATCGGCTCGATCGCACCGTGGAACTACCCGCTGCAAATGGCGGTGTGGAAGATCCTGCCCGCAGTCGCCGCGGGAAACACCGTCGTGCTCAAGCCCGCCGAGATCACCCCGCTGACCTCGCTCATGCTGGCCGACGCCGCGACCCGCGCTGGCATCCCCGCCGGCGTGGTGAACGTGATCACCGGATCGGGCGCCAGCACGGGAGCGAGCCTGGTCCGCCACCCCGATGTCCGGATGGTGTCCTTCACCGGGTCCACTCCGGTGGGCACGCAGATCGCCGCCGCGGCCGCCGGAAAGCGGCTGCACCTGGAACTGGGCGGCAAGGCGCCGTTCGTGGTGTTCGACGACGCCGACCTGGACGCGGCGATCAACGGCGCAGTGGCCGCAGCGCTGATCAACACCGGCCAGGACTGCACCGCCGCGACCCGCGCCTACGTGCAACGCTCGCGCTACGACGAATTCGTCGCGGGCGTGGCCGCTCTCATGGACACCGTCATCCTCGGTGCCCTCGGTGCCCCCGCGACCGATCAGGGCCCGCTGGTCTCGCGCCGCCAGCAGCAGCACGTCGCCGGATTCGTCGAACGTGCCCGCGCAGATGGAGCCCGTGTGGTGCGAGGCGGCGCGATCCCGGGTGGGGAGCTGGCCGAGGGCTACTACTACGAGCCGACGCTGATCGTCGACGCGGATCAGCGCAGCGAGATCGTGCAGCAGGAGGTCTTCGGCCCGGTACTGGTCGTGCTGCCGTTCGATGACGACGCGGAAGCCATCGCGCTCGCCAACGACACCCCTTACGGTCTGGCCGCCTCCGCCTGGACCCGGGACGTATACCGCGCCCAGACCGCCGCCCGCGAGATCGCCGCCGGCTGCGTCTGGATCAACGACCACATCCCGATCATCAGCGAGATGCCGCACGGCGGATACAAGGCCTCCGGCTACGGCAAGGATATGTCCACCTACTCGTTCGAGGAGTACACGGTCGTCAAGCATGTGATGAGCGATATCACCGGCATCGCCCGAAAAGACTGGCACCGCACGGTTTTCGGACGTTGACGAGGGGCGGAGGCTAGAGTTATGGCAGCTTCGAGATTATGGGACCGTCCACACGCGACCTGAGGAATCCGGTCAGTCGATGAGGGCGGTCGCTTCGACCTCTACGAGCACATCCGGCTCGAACAGGTAGTCCACGCCGATGAGAGATGCTGGTGGCAGCGGCAAACGGGAGCCCGATCTCCTCGGCGACCTGCTCGATCCCCGCCATGAACTCGCCGATCTTTCCAGTCGGTGACGTAGAAGGTCAGTCAGCCGAAGGACGTCGGGGAAGCTCGTGCTCAGACCTGTCAGCGCCCGTAGCGTCAGGGCGACCCGGGCAGGGAACGGCAGAGCGGGATGGCAGCACGTGAAGATCAGCCGTAACCGCTCGTCCGGAATCTCCTCGGCCGACGGCTCGATAGGATCCCGCTGCAGCACAGCAAGCTGCCGCAACTTCGCCGCCCCCGTTGCGTTCCGCCGCAGCCGATCGGTCGCCCGGTGACGTGCCGTGGTCGTCAGCCACGCACCCGGACGAGCCGGAACACCATCGCGTGCCCACGTCGCCAGCGCGGCGGCAAACGCGTCCTGCGCGCAGTCCTCCGCCAGGTCCCAGTTCCCGGTCAGCCCGATCAGCGTGGCGACCACTTGGCCCCACTCGTCCCGATACGCCGCATCGACCGCGGCCCGAACCGCCTCCGGCGCGGTCATTCCCAGACGGGGCGGACCTCGACACAACCCCGGCTCGCGTAGGGGTGCCGGGCCGCCATCGCGAGCGCCTCGTCCAGATCCGCGCACTCGACGATGTCGATACCGCCGATGAAGTCCTTCGTCTCCGCGAACGGACCATCGGACACCAGCGTCTCCCCATCCCGGACACGGACCGTCGTCGCATCCGCCACCGGGCGCAACCGCGCACCACCGACAATGGCTCCCCGCCGATCCACCTCCGCCCCATACGCCTGATACGCCGGGTCCGCCGCAATCTCCTCCATGGTCGGTGACACCTTCTCATCGTCACAGATCAGGAACACATACTTCATGAGGCCACTATGCCCGACCCGTCCGAACGCCACACCTCTGCCAACGATCTGCCGCCGCCCCACCGGGATCACGGTTGATTGCCCCAACTGCCGCAACCAGCTCGCTGCACAGATTGTTTCGGATCGGTGAGACGGTGTGGGTTGCTGCCGTCGCTGTTCATCACCCAAAGCTCACGGAACTCGACTCCTCGTGTGGACTCCGGATCGCGGGCGGCGCGGGTGTAGAGGATCTTCGTGCCGTCCGGCGAGAACGACGGGCCCCACCCGTCGTCGTTGAGCAGTCGGATGTTGTGACCATCGATGTCCATCACGTAGATCCCGGACCGGCCATTGTGAGCGCGGTTGCTGGCGAAGACGATCCCGGCTCCGTCCGGGGTGAAGACCGGATTGGAATTGTCATTCGGATCGCCCGGCAGCAGTTGCCTCGCACCGGTTCCATTCGATGCCATCACCCAGATAGCTCCGGTTTTGGCGACCAGGAGCTTGGAACTGTCCGGTGAGAATGCGGGACGATCCGTCGAGCCCTCGCTGTCGGGGTCCTCGACGCGACCGGATGGAACAGGGACGTTAGCGCCGGGAATGACGATGACGGGGAGGCCGGGGAGGGCTGTCGGGGCGGGATCGGGGATCACGCCGAGTTGCTTCAGCTCGCTGCCATCGGCGTTCATCACGTAGACGGCATGACCACGAACGAACGCGATCTGGGTGCCGTCGTGAGAGAACGTCGGGGAGGTGTACCAGGTGTACCCACCGTCGTTGAGTTTCCTGACGTTGCTGCCGTCGGGATCGATGACCGTGATCGTGTACCCACCGACGACGATTTTCGAGCCGTCACGGGCAAAGCTCGGACAGGCGCCGTCGCCGATCCGGGTGACCCCGGTGCCGTCGGGATTCATCACGAAGATCGAGTACCCGTCGCCAGCGAACACGATCTGCGCCGGACGCGACGACTGGTCAGCATCCGCACCGCAGCCGACGATCAGCCCCGACACGGCAACGGTGATGGCGACGGCCCGCAGCAATCGGCTTCTCGCCCCGACGATATCGCCCACCAAACTCACACCAGGCGCAGGCGTCTGCGCCGACGCACGCTCATGTTCTTTCCGGTCCCGCCCATTCCCGCCCACCTTCACCGTGCGACCGATCAACATGCCGGTCCGGCCGACGATGCCAGCCCAGCGCGTGGGAGTGAGGATGCTCGACATGTCCAGCATCGTCCCCGGACCCCCCACAAACCGCTTACCAATCCTGGGAATCCAGCGACCGAACTTCATGAGGGCGGGGCCAACACAACCCGTCACACCGGGGCCAAATCAGGTTGACATAGCCAGTTATTCCGGGTTCCGTTCGTCGGCGAGTGCTCGCGCGATCTCATCGCTGAACGGATTGCGTGCGCGCTTGTGCCACTTGCCTGCGGACGGAATGCGGCCACGAATGCTGGTTCCAGCCCGATGTCGGCGACCCGGCCGGACGCCACTGCGCGGTAGAGAATCTTGCGGGCGTAGTTGAATGTCGTTCGCCGGGTGGTATGGGTGACGATCACGGGCGCGCCGTCGCGGCGGACCTTGGCCAGCGAGGTGAGCCCGTGGCGTTCGCGATGCAGGTGGTCAGCGACGAATCGCTGCCCGTGTTCTTCGCCGAGTAAACGTGGGTCGTGACCGCCCTCGGGGGCATCGACCTCCAGGAACGCCGAGAGCTCGACGAAAGCGCGGCGCATCTGGTCGAACGGATTACGGGTGCGCGGACACTCAGGCGATCGCAGCAGCTCGGCCGAATGATCCCAGAGCAGGTTGCGCAGCCATCGCTGGAAATCGCATTCAAATCGAAATAGCTTGCGGCACTGGGGAAGCGGCGACCGAAGCGGTCGGTCTCGATGAATCCGGCGTCGCGGGTGTCGGCCGGGCTGTAGTAGATCACCCGTAACCAGTCGATAGTCTCGCGGGCTATGTTCTTCATGCGCCCCCCGACGCATTCTCCGAGCTTCATGGCTTTGTAGTCATGGGCGTCGAGGGCGGCCATCGAGGTGTAGCTGTGCAGACGGCAGAGATCGGCCAGTTTCTGGAGGGTATCGATGTCCCAGAGAGTGCGCTCACCCACCTGAGCGTGAGCGAACAGACCCCACTTGAGTCGTCCGTGAAGATGATGTGGTGCGGGTCGCGGTTGACCAGCACCTCGATCTTTTTGCGTGCCGCGTCCCTGAGTTGGTAGGCGACCGTCCGTGTCGTCCCCAGCGCGGCTGCGACCTCCGCACCGTTCATCTCTACCGCCCAGCTGAGATACGCGGCCTGAAATTCTCTGTTGGTCAGGTCTTCTCGCAGCACCCGCCAGAATCTATCGAGCACATCGACGGCCAGAACGCGTTCACTGGGATCCGACGCCACGGGGGGTCTCGCTAAGGCCTGCACGGTCTCATGTGTGGGATCGGGAACTGCGATCTCCCTGCGGTTCCTACGGTAGAAGTCGATAACGCGAGAGTTCGCTGTCATGATCAGCTTCGCCCGCACGTGAGTGTGCGACATCGCAGCGATGGCATCGCCGTGTAAGCGCCACAGTTCCAGGAAGACCTCGTGGGCGAGATCCTCAGCGAGACAGGAATTTCCACGCAACGCGAACTTCAGATGTGAACGAAGGCGCTGATACTCACGTACGTAAATGTCCCTGATCGACGACAAATCCTCGCTATCGGAAGCTTCCGTCATGCCCGCGGTCTCTTCTGTGGCATCAACTCGACTGGCGTGACCACGTCCATCGCTGGGACGGTTGCTACTTCGATCACATGCGATGCGATCGATGATCCGCACTGGTTGATTCTGATCACTCGGCTACCGGCAGGTGCTTCACGCAAGATCATTCGTGTATCACGATGCTGCTGGCAGGCTCGAATACAACCGATCAGTCCTGACCCGACAGTCCCCAGGATGGGGATGAGAACAAACCACAGCGGGCCTGACCACGGTAGGTGGCTCCAGGAGGACATCGTCATGCAGGGTAATCGTTTTCCGGCCACAGAATCTCTGGATCGGCAGGTCAGGCCGAACCATCTGACCGCCGACGCCAGTAGTCAGTGACTATGTGCGGTGAGGGCTAAGCGCCGGATCGGGCAGAGATGTTCCTCGACCCCCTAAGCGCCGGATTTCTCAACGATGTTCCTCGCCCCCGGACCAGGGAGGATTCCGCTCATGACCACCCCCGACCCTGCCGCGATGGCTACCGCGATGCGCGACGCGCAGCAGGCCGCCGACGCCGCCCGCTGGCAGGCAGCCGCTACGCACCTGGCCAGCGCCGCAGCCCTGGCTGCCGCCGACACCGCGAGCGCGCCGCAGGCCCGGCCCACGCGTGCCGCCCGCCCCGCAGGCACAGCCCGCACCCGCCTCGGCTCCGGATGTGGACGCGGCGGCGGTGGCCGCGCACCTGCGGTCCTTGGCCACCCTGGACGATGGGGCGGCGTACCTGGACAGCTTGGGCCTGAAGGCCCCGGCTCTGCGGGCGGTGGCCGCGCAGCTGCACCTGACGCGAATCGACCGGCTCAGCGCCCCCGCGCTGCGGGCGCGGATCGTGCAGCAGGCCATTGGCGCGCGGAACAAGTTCGCCGGACTGCGGCACTGGTAGTTCCTCCGCGACGACAACGCGGAAAGGCCCGTGACGGTGCATTCTGCGCGGTCCTATCCCGCGACCGGGCCCAGCTCCCGAAGGGACTGTCCATCCAGGCCGTACGTACCGAATTCCCTTTTGGCAGTTAACTTCGGTGTCGGGATACGGGCTTCCTGGGTTGGGCAGGGCTCTCGGAACGCCGATTTCAGTTGGTGCTGGTGTTCTGGGTGATCCAGCTGCTGGTCATCGTCTGCACGGCCGAGCCGTCACCGTCGGTGAGTTTCACGGCGGTGAAGGCGCGCGCTGCATCGGAGGTCTGCACGCGGAAGGCGGGCCGCTCGATGTTCAGCAGCTCGACGATGGTTGCCGCCGCACCCTGGGGTGTCTGCGCGGCGGCGAAGGCTTCGCGGGAACGCGCCAGGTAGGCGCTCAGCGCGGGCGCGTACGGGCCGGCCTGCTCGAGCGCGGCATCGCGCCCGCCCACGTTAACGACGAATTCGCTGGCCACCGCGCCGGGCTCGACCACACTTACAGCCACGCCGACCGTCGCCATAACCGGCGCGAGGGACTCCATGAAGCCCTCGACGGCGAACTTGGCCGCGCAGTACGCCTCGTTGAACGGTTGGCCCACCACGCCGCCCACGCTGGTCACGGTCACCACACGGCCTTTACTCTTCCGGAGCAAGGGCAGTGCCGCCTTGGTGACGTGCAAGACGCCGAAGAAGTTGACCTCCATGACAGCGCGCACGTCCTCGACGCTTCCCTGCTCCAGCGTGCCGAGGTGGCCCGCGCCGGCGTTGTTGACCAGAACGTCCAGGCGGTCGAGACCGGCCAGACAGGACGCGCTCGACTCCGGGTCGGTCACGTCCAGCGCGCGGACATCGATACTCACCCCGGCTTCCTCCACCGCCGCGAGCAGCGCGCCCGCCTTGGTGGTGTCGCGCATGGTGGCCACGACGCGCCAGCCGCTCTGCGCGGCGGCGACGGCGGTGGCCAGGCCGATGCCGGAGGAGGTGCCGGTGATCAGGACGGTCTTGGTGCTCAATGCAAGGCTCCCTTGCTTATGATTCATAACTATTATGACTGATGATAACTATGGTCAGTTATAGTCATATTTGTCAAGCACATGGATAGAGTGGACCTCATGTCCACGTCATCGGATGAGCTGACCGGGGCGGTCGTCGGCCTCTTCGCGGCCATCAACCGCCGCTACGCACACGAATACGAGGCCGCCGCTGCCGCTCACGAGCTGACCACGCTCCAGGCCAAGGCGTTGCTTGCCGCCGAGAACTCGGTCCCGACCCGATCCGTCGCCGAAAGCCTGGGCGCGGAGCCCTCGAACGTCACCGCGATCATCGACCGCCTCGAGTCCCGCGGTCTGGTCGAGCGCCGTCCCGCCCCGGGTGACCGCCGCATCAAGCTCGTCGCCGCCACCGCAGCCGGCCGCACCGTCACCGCCGATCTCCGCGCGCGTACACCCTTCGCTTCTGCCCCACTCCACCGACTTACCACACAGCAGCGCGAAACCCTGCACCGACTGCTGCAACTGATGCTCGACGCCTGACCGCAGCCAGCCCTATTCCGCTCAGGACAAGACATCCATGCGTCCTCAGCGCGCATGAGAACCTAATCGGCCGGTCCCTCCACCGAACAAATAGCGGGAGCCCGGCCGCGCAGACCGGCCTGGGGCACCAATGACGGCAGCGAACGGCAATACGCGTTTTGCCGGAGCCTCTAGGACAAACCTTACCCGTGATAACAGGCTGTTATCCGGGGTAACAGTTGGAGGCGCGCTGCGACGACCCTGTCGCGGCGCAACGTGAAGCGGCCCCGTTATCCGGGGCAAGCGAACAGGAGTGGTCCGATGACGGCGAGCGTGACCCGGATCCGCACCGCCGCGCCCCGCACCCTGCGCGGATCGGCCGAGGCCTTCCTCGACACCGTCCGCTCGCCGCGCCTACGGCATCGCCCTCGTCAAGACCATCAACCAGCTCGACGGCGCCGCCTCCGATATCCTCCCCGGACCCAGCCGCCCCCTCGACACGGTCGGCGACGACGAGATCGGGGACGCCCTCGAAATCCTGTGGGGCAGCGCAGCAGTCAACACATGGAACGCCCGCCGCGCGGCCGTGGGCAAGTGGCTGGCCTGGTGCCGCGACCAAGGCTGGGACGCACCCGCTGTCCCCACGTCGGCCGCACGATCCACCCCCGCCGGACTCCGACACCCCGGTCCGCTCCCGCACCGCGATCGACCGGCTCATCACCCGGCGCGACGTCCACCTGCGGGAGAAGACGCTGTGGCGGATGCTCTACGAAACCTGCGCTCGCACAGACGAACTGCTCGGAATCAACATCGAAGACCTTGACCTGCCTGGACGCTGCGCCCCGGTGAAATCCAAGGGCGCCAAACCACGCACCCGCCGCCGCGGCGCCACCCACCACGAGCACGTCCTCGAAACCGTCTACTGGGACGCCGGCACCGCCCGGCTGCTACCGCGGCTGATCCGCGACCGGACCCACGGACCGATCTTCCTCACCCATCGCAAACCCGGCCCCGGCAAATACCTCACCGACCGCGACGTATGCCCCGACACCGGCCGAGCCCGGCTCTCCTACGACCAGGCCCGCGATCTACTAGACGCCGCCACCGCCACCGCCGGGCCCGGTACCAGATGGGATCTGCACGAACTCCGCCACTCCAGCCTGGCTGTGGCTCGGTGTAGCCGCCCTCGTGACCGCCGGCCACTGACCCCCGTACCCGCGACAAGGCCCCAGGACCACGAGTCCTGGGGCCTTGTCGCGCCAGGGATGCTTCTCGGCCTCGTCGAGCAATCTCAGCGCCTGTAAGAGGTGCACCGCCGTCTGGGTGTTCACCACGCGGATACCGACAGCAGCAGCACCGCCGCTGCCGCAGTGAGCACCACCACGCACACCACGAAGCGCCACAACGCCGCCCACCCGTCCATCGCCTTGCGCACCGTTTCACCGATCTGCGACCACATCACCGGCCCTTGTGTTCATAATGAACCTCCCTTGTTTCGGGCACAGGGCATCACCGCCGAGCGACGATGGAGTTTGCGTCGATCGGACCGCTGAGGTTGGAGGCGCTCCAATTTCGGAGCCGGAAATGCTCTATGCCGTAAGCATTTTCGGTCGCCGGAACAGAGCCGGACAATAGGCAGGAGGGCTCAATCAGTTGTCCAGTTCTTGGGCACGCTGGTCAGCGCCGGAAAATATTCCACGAGCAGGGACGGCTCGGGTTCGGACGATGACGCCGAAGTGCAGCTGCGGCACAGCATTTCCGCTGGCCAAGCCATTGTCGTTGTTTTCCGCGCGATTACTACCGGAACCCCGGCGGCCGCGGCGCGGTGCGCTGCAGCGGTCGCAGCAGTCGATTCGACTGTCTCGGGCATCGCCCCGGCGCTTCGGGTGCGGCGTCGTGATGGGCCTGCCACAGCTCGTAGAGCAATGGCCTCATTCGCTGATCGGCCCACCTCTCCGTGCTCGTCTGGGCCGGACTCGCCGACTACGGGCGGTGACCGCGACGGCGGTCAGGCCGGCGTGCGCTCGATCAATGCGGTGAGCGCGGCGCGCAGCTCAGGGCGGGCCGCGTCGGAATACAGTTCGGCCAGCGCGATCTCGGCCACCATGGCGATGACCAGGAGCGCCACCGCGGGCGGGTCCGCCCAGCCCAGCTGCTCGATATCGGGCGCGATCACCGCGGCGACCAGCTGGTTGCGGGCGTTCACCTCGTCGAGCAGATCGGTCTCGGTGCGGGACTGGGCGAGAAAGGCTTTGGTGCCCCGGGTGGCCAGGCAGGCGTCGAGGTAGGCGGCGAGGCCGGTGCGCAGTCGCTCGCGGCCGGGCGCGAGGTCGCCGACGGCGGCGAGGACGAGACCGGTCAGCTCGTCGTGATACCGGCGGTGCAGGGCGACGACATAGCTGCGTCGGTCCGGAAAGTGGTGATAGAAGGTGCCTTTCGCCATGCCAGCGGCCTGGACCACGGCATTGACCGACAGTCCGGCCAGGCCTGTGCGCGCGGCGACCTCCGCCCCGGCGTCGAGCAGGGCGTTGCGGCCCGGTTCCGCGGGTCGGGGCATGGCTGAAATCCTTTCCTGTGCTGTCTCTTCCCCCGAGGGTACACAGCGGCTAGTCTATGACCGACCGGTCGGTCACATGCGGCGCGAAGGGGGCATCGTGAGGCCGACCGGCATGAATCCCCGGGAGTACCCATGCGATCGGCCACCCGCTGCCTCACCGCCGCCGTCCTGTTCGCCGCCGCGCTCGCCGTACGCCCGGCCGCGGCCGACGAGCCGGATCCGTCCTACAGCTACTTCGGCGGACTGGCCGCCGAGTTCACCGCGCCCGGGCAGGCCCCGCCCGGCGCGAACGATTGGTCCTGCAAACCCGCTGCCGCGCACCCGAATCCGGTGGTGCTGCTGCACGGGCTATCCAATGACACCGTCACCTGGAACACCCTGTCCGCGGTCCTCGTGAACGCCGGTTACTGCGTGTTCACCACGACCTACGGCACCGGCGCGCTCGGCCCGGTCATGGGCGCCATCACGCCAGTCGAGACCAGCGCACGGCAGATCTCCGACTTCGTCGACCGGGTGCGCGCCGAAACCGGCTCGGACAAGGTCGATCTCGTCGGCCACTCGATGGGCGGCGCGGTGCCGTTCTACGCCCTGAACCACCTCGGCGCTATCCCGAAGATCGACCGCTACGTGGCGCTGGCCGCGCCGCTGCACGGTTCCACGGTCAGCGGCCTCGCGAACCTGCAGAAGCTGCTCGAATCCACCGCGCCCGGAGCGGAACTGGCTGCGCAGTGCGGGCCGTGCCAGCTCTCGCCCGGCTCGAAGGTCGCCGTCGACCTGAACGCGGACCCAGCCCTCGCACCGGACATCCGGTTCACCACCGTGGTCTCCCGCTACGACGAGATCGCCACCCCCTGGACCACCGGCCTGCTGGACGGGCCCAATGTGGACGACGTGGTGCTGCAGGACCTCTGCCCGACCGACTACACCGAGCACTACGAACTGCCCGCGGATCCGGTCACGGTGCGCGTGGTCCTCAATGCCCTCGACCCTGCGCACGCCGCACCCGTCTCCTGCACGGTCGTCCTGCCTTTCGCAGGACCGCTGGGTCGATAGCAATCCGCCATTCGAGTGCGGTAGATCGATCATGTCGATCGCCTGCGGGATCCGGCAGTGTTGGACCGCAATGAACCGATGTCGCTGCTGCCAGCGACCCGAGACCTGCGCTCGCCTGATCATCGCCCTGACAGGACCGCCAGCATCCGTGCTGCACCGCGAGCCGGGTGACCGTGTCGGGTTGGACTCGATTGCGGCTGGGCCGCATGGACGTTCACTGGCATTTGTCATGACGAGGAACTACTGACATTCCAGCGACGACGAGGCGTGGGGGAGCCTGAAAGTCCTTGCATGCCCTACGGCCAAGGCCGGCCAGTTGCGTGAGCGTGCCGCGGCGGGTGAGTCGAAGTCGTTGCTGGCCAAGGAATTCGGCATCAGCCGCGAAACCGTCTACAGCTACCTGCGCGCCGACACCGTTCGAATCTGAATTCACCGTGATCGCATCGGAAAACGGCGTAGCCTTCGCGTCCGGTCTTGTCTCAGAATCGAGTAGTGAATCCGGTTGTACAGCAAGTTGTCGCTTCCGCCTGAAGACTGGTTCTGGCCCACTTTTTTCGTGATCTTCGAGGACTGGATCGGCGAAGTTGCCGACGAGGAGATCTCCCGTGCGGTGAAGGTCAAAAAGCAGTTCCTGTCGGAGATTACGCTGTACCGCATGAACGGCGCGGGTATCCGCGCCTACCAGTTGCGCTACGAGCCAGGTTCGCTGTCCCGGATATGGCGCGGGGATGTGTAAACGTTCGGTCCTGATCCGCTGTTCGACAGCGGATCAGGAGCGGCTCCCAACGGGTAGATAGGGACTGGGTTTGCCGTGCCAACTCACCCGCAGAACGTCCCTGGCCCGAGTCGCGGCGACGAGTAGCAGTGACCGAGCTTTACGGTGTTCGCGGTCATAACGCGGTGGGTCGTCGGTCCGGTAGCGCTCGATGGTGCTGCGCGGGATGATGCTGTCGCCGGCTCCGACAATGGTGAGGCGTTGGTATTCGAGACCTTTGAATCGGTGCATGGTTCCGATGTTGGCCGAGGTTCGGAGGCATCATGCCTACGACTGCGACCGGCCCGTCACGCCCCTGCTGACCACCGGAAGGGCTACTTCGACGACACCTATGACTGTGATTCAAGTCACTATGCACAGCTTCCGTCCTCTGTAGTGTGCACTTTCGTTGTTGACGGCCCAGCCGATGTCCGAGAAGCTAAGGCCTGCTAAAGCCGCCGAACCGGAACAAATCCATACATCCTCAATCCGTTCACCCGCCCGAAGGTAATGACCTTCGAGGAAGGGGCGGACTCCAGCATCTTTCCAATCTCAGGACCGACCCTTTCAGAGCGGAGATAGCTATGCAGGCAGACACCCGCCGCGCATCACGAACTGGGAATGAAAACCCTCCCACGCTGAGGTCCCTGCCAAAGAAAACCCGACGAGTCACGAATGCCGCAGCACTCGGATTCTACGTCGACGTCATCGATATCTACCTTCCCACTGTGGTTCTCGCGCCCGCCATAATCTTTTTTGCCCCACCCGAAAGCAGTTTGGCGACGAGCACCACGATGTTCTACATCATTTTCGCCGCCACCTTGTTGGCGCGTCCGTTCGGCGCAGTTGTATTCGGTCATATCGCCGATACGGTGGGTCGTCGACGCTCGGTGTCGATTGCGATTCCCTGCGTGGCTGTACTGACATTGGCGATGGCGGCACTTCCGGGATATTCCAGCATCGGAATAGTCGCTTACGTACTGATGCTAGCCGTCCGATTCATGGGTGGTTTCTTCATGGGAGGTGCAACGGCGGGCCTCCCAGCGCTGGCAATGGAGTCGGCACCCAAAAATTTGCGTGGAGCCGTCGGCGCATACACTAATATCGGATATCCGCTCGGTGCGGCGACGATCTCTGTCGCCGCCGCGATTGTGCTTCACTACCTGCCGGCCAACGGAATCGGCTCTTCCTATGTCCAGTGGGGCTGGCGGATGCCCTTTGTGCTCGGCGCCGTCGCAACGCTGGGCTTCCTGATCTACTTCCGAAAAGTTGTCACGGAATCACTGCCTGCTGAGTCGCAAGAGCAGGGCACTACTCCTCGGCGCCGACCACTCGTGGAACTCACTCGAGGGCGGAACCGACGATCACTGATTCAGATCCTCATAATGATGTCGGGGGTGTGGCTCGGCTTTCATGCCATCTCGTCTGCTGTCCCCGGCGTTCTGGTCAACTATCTTGGCCAATCGGCCTCGACAGTAAGCCAAGGACTGGTCGCGGCAAACATTATTCTCGCCTTCTGCTACTTCGGTTACGGCGCACTTGGTCAACGCATCGGCCGTAGAAAAGTACTCATGTGGGCCGGAGTATCAGTGACGACGTTAGGGGCATCCCTCTATGCGGTTGCCCTTTTAAATGCCTCGAATGGCGGTTCCGGTGTAGTCACGATGGCCTT
Organism: Nocardia sp. NPDC049707; assembly: GCF_040674855.1. Taxonomy (NCBI): domain Bacteria; kingdom Bacillati; phylum Actinomycetota; class Actinomycetes; order Mycobacteriales; family Nocardiaceae; genus Nocardia; species Nocardia sp. NPDC049707. Next base: position 46,072 of record NZ_JBFANN010000021.1, read on the forward strand.
GATCGGTATCTGTATCGTCTTGGCAGCAGGTATCTTTCCGGTGTCAGTGACGTACATTACCGAGCGCTTTCCGACAAGCGTGCGAGCCACCGGATTCGCTGTTGGTTATTCAGTGGCTACTATGCTTCCCGCTCTGTACAGCTTCTACATGCTCGGCCTCGAACTCTTGGTTCCCTATTCATACACCCCGGTGATTCTAGTCGTTATTGCCGGCTGTTTGACGACCTACGGTGCTTGGCTGGGGCCGGAGACGCGAGATGTTGACTTGGATGCGGTAGGCGCCGATCTCGGTGAATCCAATTCGCTGACAAGCAATATGGATGACCTGCAAGCCGGAGAGGTGCTACAGAAGTGAATGCCAACCCTGTATGGACTTTGTCCGCAAACGAAATCGCCAATTCCGTCCATCGACGGGATCTCAGTGCCAGTGAGGTTTTGGAATCTCACATCGAGCGTATCGAGATCGTAGACGGCGCCGTCAACGCTCTGCCCGTTCTGTTGCTCGACGAGGCTCGCGCTGCCGCAAACGCAATCGATGCAGACGCCGCGAAACGCTCAGGACTTTTGGCCGGGGTGCCGGTAGTGGTCAAAATCAACACTGCGGTAGCCGGACAACCGAATACAAACGGGTGTCCCGGCTTAACCAAGAAGGTTGAGGAAGAAGATTCCTGGGTTGTTGCGTCACTTCGCCGTCAAGGTGCCGTCGTCGTCGGCATGGCGAATGCGCCGGAATTCTCGCTTCGGTGGCATACCTCGAATCCGCTGTTCGGTACCACCGTAAACCCTCATGTACCGGACCGAGTCGCCGGCGGATCAAGTGGTGGTTCTGCCGCCGCGGTCGCAACCGGCATGGCGCCTTTGGCTCACGGCAACGATCAGGGTGGGTCATTACGGCATCCAGCTTCTTGCTGCGGAGTTGTCGGACTGCGGCCGACTATCGGGCTCACTCCTACAGATGGGGCTCGAAATAGTTTCGGTGCGAAACTCTTCGGTGCCGAGGGCGTGATCTCGCGCAACGTCAAAGATGCCGAACTCGGCTTGCGTTCGATGATCTCCGCCCGCCCCCGTGGCTTTCCGGCGCCGGAACTCCCCGAGGCTACTTCGGATTCGAAGCGGCTACGTATCGGCGTGATCGCGGAGCCGGGCGGCACAGTGTCATCAGAAGTGACGGCAGCGCTCGAGAAAGCCTGCGCCGTGTTCGAGGGGTCCGGTGCAGAGGTGGAGTATGTCGACCCGGTGTGGATTCGCGACTTGGAACAGACCCGCGGATCCATCGTCTACCACGAGACCAAGACGCAATGGAAAGCGAAGCGTCTCTTGGCCGATCCGGATACGACACTGCGTTCACTGGAATACATGGAGAGCTACTTCTCGACCTCCGGACTCCTCACCGACTATCTGAGCGCACTGAATCGACTGACAGAGCTCACCACGCGCTGGCATGAGTTTGCATCCGAATACGACGCTCTCATCGGCCCGGTCAGCATCGAACCACCGTTCGAGGTCGAGATGGATACCGGCGGTGAATCTCGCGCGCATCAGGTCATAGACTCGATGCGCTTCGTTACGGCTATTTCAGCGACAGGCTCTCCTGTCGTGTCCGCTCCGGTTACGCGAACAGCTGCCGGTCCTCTCGGTATTCAAATTGTGGCTCCACTTTGGCACGATTACCGTTGTCTGCAGATCGCCGGAATCCTCGAGCGGGAAATCGGATCTGTTGCTCCCATCGATCCGTCTCCTGTCTCGATTACACAGACTGTCTGAAGGCTGCGCCCACGCTTCGCCGACCTCTCTTCGACCCGACTCGCGATCCTTTCCCGAGCCGGGTCGAAGAAGCGTCATGCCCGTGCGAAACCCGAAGTGCCTCAAACTTCGTTGGCGCCGGACGTTACACAAGACGAGACGGGATCGTCACCGGCAAACGTTCCGGCAAGTCCTGTCAGTGCCACCCCCGCACATACCGAAAACGGCAATGCGTACGGTGCCTTCCCAAGTGCGCGGCCATCCCGACCAGGCGGCGTCCACAGCGCTGCCACCGAATCGAATAAATTGAACAATCCGAGTCTGGTACCTACCGTACCGGCCGGTGATCTGTCGGCCACGGCATATCGGGGCGATCTCCCAGCGTTATAGAAACGGAAAAACATAATGCGTTCGAAGCTCGATTCGGTTGACGGGACAACTTATTCGGCGACCGACCGCGGCATCGGGACCAGTCCGGCGCTCGCTGCACTCCTCATCGGAACGTTTGTCGGCACCGTCAGCAACAACATCGTCAACGTCCCGCTCAATGCGATCCTGGATGAGTACGACGCATCCCTCGGCAGTGGGATCTTCGTAGTAGTCGGTTTCTTGCTGACCTTCGCGGCAGCAATGCCGTTGGCAGGTTGGATCGGAGACCGATTCGGTCGACGGCGCGTGTACTGCGGGGCCCTGCTGGGTTCAGCGGCGTGCTCGCTCGGTGCTGCGTTGGCCCCCACGTTGCCGGTTCTGGTCGCATGGCGTTCGTTGGGCGGTTTGGCTGCCGCTGCTTTCGCGCCCGCCGTCATGGGCCTTATCGCGTGGCTGTTCGGTCCCGCTCGCCGAGCGCGTGCTGTCGGAGCCTGGGCTGCTGTCAACGGTCTCGGCCAGGCGGTGGGCCCGTCGATGGGCGGCGTGATCAGTGATTGGTGGGGATGGCGTTGGACTTTCGTGCCGCTGATACCCATTGCCATCATCGGCTACCTGGCGACGATGAAGTGTGTACCGAAGTACCCGGGGCGAAGGATGACGCTCGACGGTTGGTCTGCTGCGTCACTCACCGGCGGTGCGGCGCTGATGATTCTCGGCATCACGGCAATCTCCGAAGAGGGTATTCCGGTGTGGCTGAAGTTGATCGCACTCGGACTCGGCCTTGCCCTCCTGGTGCTTTTCGCACTTCGCACTCGGCGGAGCGCGAACCCTTTCGTTCCGATCGAATTGATACTCGAAACTCGTTTTCTCAGAAGTGCTTTCGCTGCATTCGTGCAGATGTTCGCGTTAGGGGCGACGCTGCTGGCGGTACCCCTCTACCTGACCGACGCGGGTAGTTCCACATCGCAGGCAGGATTGTTGCTGTTCGTTCTGCCCGTCACGATGACATTCGCGGCGACTGTTGCCGGACGTGTCATCGACCGGGTCGGGCCTCGCATCGTCATGCGTACCGGACTGATCGTGTTGGCCTGCAGTCAAATCGGATTGGCTGCGCTACTACGGCCGTCGTTGCAGCTTTCTCATGCGGCGCTGGTGGCGATTCTGGTGGCGGCAGGGCTCGGCATCGCGATGGTACAAACGCCGGCCGCCGCCGGATCGACGCGATCACCGGCGGGAGCGATGGGAACTGGTCTGGGCGTGTTCAATCTGATCCGCTTCGGGGGAACCGCCGTCGGCGCGGCGTGGGTCGGCATCGCTCTGCATGCCGGCGCTGCATCCTATGCATTGCTGTTCGGTGTTGCTGCCGTGATGGTTTCGGCAGGCTTCGGCATCTCGTTCGCAGGTCGAAACCCGGTAGACGGGTAGTTCACCCGCGCGGGGATACCTCGCGGGCAACGTTGTCACGAACCGTGGAAAGAAGGTCGAGTCGGAGTGCCAACCAGACGATGAACTGATTCTCGGGTCGGCGAATGTCCATGCCGATGATCTTCGATGCGCGGTTGAGCTTGGAGATGATGGTATTGCGATGGATCTGCAATCGTCTGGCTGCGGCGTTCAGATTCCCGCCCGCTTCGAGATAGGCGAAGAGGAACTCCTCGACGTCGTTTGCCCCGTTGCCTGCACGAAGTGGTTCGAGCACGTCGGCGATCAATCGGCGGCTCTCCTCGGTACCCGACGCAGCTTCTAGGACGCTGAAGCCGCGGAGGTCTCGATATGCAACCGACCCGGAGAGGTTGAGCCGCGTGGCTATACCGAGCGCGATCCTGGCCTCACGGTAGCTCTCGCCGATGTTCACCGCACCGTGCGCCAAGCGTCCGTGAGCAATGGGAATCGGTTGGCCCAGACGTGCTTCGAGATCACGTGCGATTTCCTCGGCATACTCCGATATCTCCAGGTCGCGACCAGACCGAATTGGGCGAATCACCACCAGTACATCGCCGATGACGGTGACGTGCGATCGGATGTCAGGATGGGGGAGCACACCTGCGGCGTATCGCGCCAGACGCATCAGGCTCGCACTCGGACCGTCGTGCGAGCGTGACGTCAGGCCGGGTGCCACGAACACCATGTAGTCCAGGTCCAGATCGATCTCGTGTAACGCCGCCCTTGTCCGCAGGTCGAGTTGGTTGGCAAAATTGTGGTGTACGAGGGCCTGGACGAAGTCGCCACGTGCGCGTTCCTCTGCTTCGTCGACGCTTCGCTGGCGCAGCATCTCCGTCCCGATAATGGTGCCTGCCTGTTCGGCTACTACCGAGTACTGAGCGATATCGTGCCTGCGCGCCTTGCCCTCTCCGACGAGGACGACGATCCACCCTTCGTGCCGACCGGCGAGTTGCATTGCTCCGGCAACGGCTAGTGGATAGGGCGATCCGCCCAACTCGAGAACTCTCACATCGTGACCGTGACCAACCAGTCGTTCGCTTCGGGTCGGTAGCACCTCCGCCAGATGGTTCAGCAATACAACAGAACTTTGCGACGTCGTGTCTTTCAGACCGGACGCGGCGATGAGGTCGCCGCGGACATCGAGCGCCAGCGCAGGGTTGGCCGTGAGCATCGATACTTCGCGAATGAGAGTCGGCAGACCTGCGCCTCGGTGCAGCAGGGTCACCAAGGCTTGGTGAACCATCACCCGGTACCGCATCACGTGCGCCTCTTGCGTCAACGCTCGTTCGGCGAGAAGTCTGTTCATCGCGGTGAAGCCGACCGGAGAACCGATCTCGAACACCGGTACTTCGTCCGGCCATCTGCTGTCCGCGGGGGCGACACCGTCGATGATCAGTACTGCTGCGCCTCGCGCGGCGAGCGAACTCAAGTTTCCATGGTAATTCGCAAGTGCGTCCGACCGCACATACACCGCTACCTCGGCAAGCGATTCGGGCCGATTCAGTACCTCATCCCAGGGCAGGCACCAGGTCACCGGTCGGTCGAGTTGATCTTCGCCGGAGAGTATCCGCCCGTTCGCAAAGACCGGTTCTTCGAGTAGACCTCGGATCGACAACCGTTCGGTTTCGGCATGATCGCCAGAATCGTTCAACGTTCGCTCCCTCTCGGCCATGGCTCGAATACGCCGATTCAGAACAGTATGACCGACATAATAACCATGCAATACGTGCACTATGACCCGAAAAGCCTCGGAAATATGGCTACTTTGCCTAGGGCAATCCGTCGGCGGCGCTGATAGAAATCCGTAATACAACCTCCAGCCGACACGAAGAAGGAGACGCTCATGCATCGAATTCACCGCATCACCCTCGACGACGCACTCCCGATCCTCGCCGCAGGACGAGCCAAAGCCGACGAGATCGGTGTCAAACAGACGTTGTGCATTGTCGATGACGGTGCCAACGTCATTGCCCTGCATCGGTTGCCCGGAGCTCGCATCACCGGGGTGGACATCGCCATCGCGAAGGCTTTCACGGCTGCCGGACACGAGCGGGCAACGCACCTGTTCAACGAGGCGCCCGACGGTCCCGCGCTCCCCGGTAACGAGGCCTTCGGCATCTCACACATGCTGCCGGGCAAGTTCGCGATCTTCGTCGGCGGGTTCCCGCTTTCGTTCGAGGGACAGATCGTCGGAGGAGTGGGAATCAGCGGAGGAAATGGCAAGCAGGACAAAGCCGTTGGTGCAGCAATGCTCGCGGAGTTCGAAGCGCTGACCGCCGCCTACGCCCGAGATTGAACACAACGCACACGAAACCCGTTGATATCGAGTCACTTTGACCGTGGCTCCAGCCCGGCGGCCTCGATAGCGTCGAATCAGGGCTCGTCAACGAAGAGCCATCACCCACACATCGCATCAGAAAATGGGGCATCTCATGACCGAACTTTTGAACCGCGACGACTTCCGCGCCGCACTCGAGAACGCCATCAAGGGCCGCGAAGCATCCAACGCCTCGTTCAGCAAGGCATGGGCCGATGGCAAGCTCGAGAAGAAGCACTTCGCACGCTGGGCCGAGAACCATTACCACTACGTGGGACCATTCGCCGACTACCTCGCGAACATCTATTCGAACACCCCGGACGAGTTCACCGGCGCCAAGGACTTCACGCTGCAGAACATGTACGAGGAAGAGCTGGCCGACATTCGGCACACCGACCTGCTCATCAAGTTTGCCGAGGCATGCGGCACCACCAAGGAGCGGGTCGAGGACCCGTCCAACATGAATGCGATCACCCGCGGACTTCAGTCGTGGTGCTACGCAGTATCTCAGCGCGAGCACTTCGTCGTCGCAACGGCAGCGTTGGTCGTCGGTCTCGAATCGCAGGTACCGAGCATCTACAAGAAGCAGATCATCCCGCTTCGCGAGGTCTACGGCTTCACCGAGGACGAGATCGAGTTCTTCGAGCTCCACATCACCTCCGATGTGGTGCACGGCGAGCGCGGATATCAGATCGTGCTCGATCACGCCGATACGCCCGCACTGCAGCGGCGTTGCCTGCAGCTGGTCCAGTGGGGTGCTGAGATGCGGTTCTCCTACACCAAGGGGCTGTACGACACCTACGTCGCACCGGATCTGGAACTGGCCGACGCCTGATTTTTACAGCATGTCGGGGCAAGCCCGGACATCATCCGTCCGGGCTGCGCCGCGGCGCAAGTCCTGTAGTTAATTCCGCCGACAACCTAAGGATCGACAGTGGAGACGACCTGGACGCTGGCAACCACGGTGAGTGCGCTCGGCAGCCGAAAGAAGCTGCGCGTCGAGATCGGCGACGTAGCTGTCGGGCTCTTCCAAGCGGGTGGCCGCATCTATGCCTTCCAAGACATGTGCGTGCATCAGGATCGCTCGCTGACCAAGGGCACTCTGTTGCACGGTCGAGTGATCTGCCCTGGGCATCAGTGGGCATTCGACCTCGAGACCGGTTACGAGGAAGACCAAGACCTTTGCCAGCCGACATACCCGGTGAAGATCGAAAATGACGAGATCTACGTCGATCTGACGCGGCGCCCCACCTACACACCGGCGACCTGAAGCAGCACCGAAGAGAGCGAGTGAGCGCATGCCGTCCAACACTATCGTCGCTATCGGCGCCGGCCAGACCGCCGCCGTTGCGGCACGCACGCTTCGGCGACGAGGATTCGACGGTCGAATAATCCTGATCGGCGACGAATGCCATGCGCCGTATCAGCGACCGCCGTTATCGAAGGAGTTTCTCGCCGGCCAGTGCGAGTCGGAATCGCTGATGCTCCTCCCCGAAGCATGGCGCGAAAAGAACGACATCGAACTGCTGTCCGGTTCTTCCGCAGTGAGAATCGATTCCGTAGCGGGCGCTGTCGAACTCGCGGACGGCCGCACACTCACGGCTGACTCGGTACTGATCGCCACGGGTGGCCGCCCTCGCACCATGGCAGTCGAAGGCTCAGAACCCGAACGTGTCCACTACCTCCGAACCATCGACGATGCGCAGCGCCTCGCCGACGTGCTCCGACCGGGCGCTCGGCTCACTCTTATCGGTGGCGGCTTCATCGGGCTCGAAATTGCTTCTACTGCTGCCCAACTCGGTGTTCAGGTCACGGTTCTCGAAGCCGGCCCACTGCCACTGTCGCGACTGCTCGGCGACCGTGTCGCTCGAGCATGCGCTGAACTACAGCGCAGCAACGGAATCGAAGTACGAACATCGGCAACTGTCGAGAATATCTCGAGCGATAGCTCCGGGGTTCGAGTGCGGCTCGCCGGAGGCGAACTCATCTCGTCCGACCTGGCGGTCCTCGGCATCGGAATCGAGCCGAACACCGCGGTAGCGGAAGCATCCGGAATCACTGTCCGGCACGGCATCGTCGTCGATGCCCAAGGGCGCACATCGATCCCATCGGTGTACGCCGCAGGCGATGTGGCAGCACGGTTCTCCGACCGAGCAGGACGGCACATACGCGTCGAACATTTCGACAATGCCAGCAAACAGGGCGCCGCCACCGCAAACCTGATGCTTGGCCGTATCGGTGTCGTCGATCCAGCTCATTGGTTCTGGTCCGACCAGTTCGGTGTCAACGTGCAGTTCACCGGATCTGCGCAACACACCGACCTCGTCGTCAGGGGCGACATCAACGCAGGCGTATTCACCGCGTTCTACCTCGACGACGGCATTCTGCGCGGCGCCTGCGCATTCGACCGTGGAGAAGACATCGGTGCCGCCCGCGAACTGGTCGGGCGCGCACTCGACCCGAAAATCCTGGCAGATCCCGATGTCGAGCTCTTCGACCTGCTGGCCGACGACGAAGAGATGGTGACAAGCTGATGATCCACGGAAAAAACTACATCGATGGGCACTGGGTCCCGGCGCATTCGGGCGCAACGTTCGAGAGGCGCAACCCTGCCGATCGGTCGGATGTCATCGGCGTCTTTCCCCGATCGGACGCCTCGGACGTCCAGGCAGCCGTGTCCGCGCTCGCGAAGGCGGCACAGGGTTGGGCAGAGACCCCACCAGAGCGGCGCGCCGCCATTCTCGAGGGCGCGGCCACGCACCTCGAGCAGCACGCCGAGAGCCTGGTCGAAGAGCTCGTCAGGGAAGAGGGCAAGACGGTTGCCGAGGCCACGATGGAGGTCAGCCGTACGCCGATGAATTTCCGTTACTACGCAGCTGAGGCTCTCCGCACCGTCGGGGCCACCTACCCGTCGTCGGGTGACGGGCTGGTGATGACGCTACGCGAACCCGTTGGGATCGTCGGAGCAATCACGCCGTGGAACTTCCCGCTCAACATTCCCTCTCGCAAGCTCGGGCCTGCACTCGCCGCCGGCAACGTCGTCGTATTCAAACCATCGGAGCTAACCCCCTTGATGGGACAACGCCTGGTGGAAGCATTACTGGCAGCAGGGTTGCCCGGCAACGCGATCGCACTCGTTCAAGGAGACGGCGCTGCGGGAGCAGCCATCACCGCAGACGAACGCGTCGACGCCGTCACGTTCACTGGGTCCACCCAGGTAGGGCGAGCGATTCACGCAGCGGTCGGGCCGGCACGTCGCAGTCAACTCGAGATGGGCGGCAAGAACCCGGTAGTGGTGCTCGAAGACGCCGATCTCGACAAGGCAGCCGCACTGATCGTCAAGGGCGCATTCGGACTCTCAGGGCAGGCATGCACCGGCACCAGCCGCGTACTGGCCGTCGACGCGGTGCACGATGCGTTGCTCGACAGAGTTGTCGCGTTGGCCGCGGATATCGTCGTCGGGCCGGGCATGGAGAAATCAAGTGACATGGGCGCTCTCGCAAGCGGCGACCAATACCGGAAAGTACTCGACTACATCCGAATCGGAATCGACGAGGGCGCGGAACTGGTCACCGGCGGCAAAGCCCTCGACGACGGTGGCACGGGATTCTTCGTGGCCCCCACTGTATTCTCCGGCGGCACTGCCCACATGCGCATCGCCGCCGAAGAAATCTTCGGTCCGGTACTGCTGTTCATGCGTGCTGATGATTTCGAACATGCACTCGAGCTCGCCAACCACACCGAATTCGGGCTCAGCGCAGCCATTGTGACGTCCGACATCGGTTGCGCTCTGGCGTTCGCGCGCCGCTCCCGAACAGGTCTCGTCAAGATCAATCAGCCGACGACTGGCATGAATATGAACGTACCGTTCGGTGGATACAAAGCCTCGAGCACACAGACGAACAAGGAACAGGCTGGTGAATCGATGATGGCTTTCTACCAATCCGAAAAGACCGTGTACCTCGCTGCATCCTGAACAGTCCCTCCCCAATCGAGAAGAGATCACTATGGAGTTCAACCGAGTTGCCCGCTCCGGACAGGTTACCGAAGGTATTGTCCGCCGATTCTTCAGCGGTGACCGTGAATTCGCGGTGGCCCGGTTGAATGGCAAGGCATATGCAACCTCGAACTACTGCACGCACTTGGACTGCTTGTTGTCATCCGGCAAACTCGTCGACGACGGAATCGGGTGCTCCTGCCACGGAAGCGTGTTCGACCTCGAGACCGGCGAACCGATCAGCCCACCCGCGACCGAACCGATCAAGACATACCCTGTCGAGGAACGCGACGGCGAGATCTATGTCGGCATCGACCCCGACGATACCGACTCGATTCCGCGTCGACGAGCCAACAGGGGCGTGTGAGATGAGTATGCGCCCTTCGACATTGTCCACAGACGGCATGGTCTCCTCGAGTCATCCGGCAGCCAGCGTTGTCGGGGCACGTGTCCTCGCCGACGGCGGCAACGCAATCGACGCAACCCTCGCGATGGCCGCGATGACCTGGCTGACATTACCTGGCCAGTGCGGTATCGGCGGCGACGCGTTCGCAGTGATCCGTGATCCCGACGGGCACGTTCATACCATCGGTGGCAGCGGATTCGGCCCCGATGGCGCCGACGTCGACTTCTACCGGGATCGAGGGCATACGAGCATCCCTCTGGACGGAGCACTCGGGGTCGCCGTGCCCGGAGCGCCGGCCGCTTTGGCGGCGCTGCACCGAAGCGGAGCGACGCGTTCGCTCGTCGAGCTGTGGGAACCCGCGGCTCGCGCAGCAGAGAGGGGACTACCCTGTTCTGCCAAAACTCGATCCGACATCGCAGAGGCGGTCGACGCGATCGCCAGGGACCCGGGTCTGAGTGCGGTGTATCTGCCGGGTGGATCCCTTCCGCATGTCGGGCAACAACTTCCGCAGGCCGATCTTGCGCGCACCATTCGCACGATGGCGACCGACCCGGGCTGGTTCTACACTGGGTCGTTCGCCGAACAGGCCGTCGCGGCCTTGGCGCGCGGCGGCGCCCCCTTCAGTGGTGAAGAGTGGGCCGCGACTGCCGATGCCCTTGTGGCGCCATCGATCACCATGAACTATGGCGGAGCCGTCGTCCATCAAACGCCGCTGCCGACTCCAGGCTGGATGGTCCTACAGCAAGCGGCACTGTGCGATCGTAGTGTCGGGTTCACACCATGGATGTCGACGATAGCGATCGACCGCATGGCCCGTGCCGCACGGATGTCGTTCGAAGATCGATTTGCCCGATGCGGAGCCGATAGCGATGCGTGGCGCAGCCTGCTGACCGAAGAATCCATAGCGTCCGCACGGAAGAAACTGGACTCAGGGACGCTGGCGCCCAGTGCATTCGACGTACATGACGGTGACACCACCTCCACGGTTGTCGTCGACTCCGACGGACGAGCGGTCAGCTTCATCCACTCGTTGGCGTTCACGTTCGGCGCCAAGATCTCGGTTTCCGGCACCGGCGTAGTGCTCAACAACCGATTCGGCCGCGGTGCGTATCTGATTCCAGGACATCCCAATTCCGTACAGCCCAGACGACGACCTCTGCACACCCTGAACGCGTGGATCGTTACCGACTCGGAGAACAACCTGCTGCACGTCGGGAACACCCCAGGCGGGGACGGGCAGGTGCAATGGAACATGCAGTTGTTGTCCCACCTCATCGATCACGGCCTGGGCCCGGCGGAAGCCGTTGCAGCGCCTCGTTTCACGGTGTTCCCCGGTAGCGACTCGGATGTCGTCGGACTCGAGTCGGAATTGCGATGCGAAGATCGGATCGATCCCGGCACGGTAGACGAACTCGAGCGTTTGGGCCACCGAGTCCGAAGGCAAAGTTCATGGGGCGGCGGCGGTAGTGCTCAAGTGATCTCGATGGACAACGATCGCGGCCTGATGATCGGGGCTGCCGACCCTCGCCAGGAAGGGATCGCTCTCAGTGCCTGAGTCGCCGAAATTTCCCACCCCCAAGCCGCAGGGAAGGTACGTGGCAGCAACCGTGCACGAGGGTATTGCCTACAGTGCCGGGATGACTCCGCGTATCGACGGCGAGTTGACCATCACCGGCACCGTCGGGCTGGATGTGACAGTTGAGCAAGCGCAATCCGCTGCCGCGCTTGCGGCTCACAACGCCGTGCTTGCCATCGAGGCCGGCGTAGGGGGTCCAATCATCCGGTGCTTGAAGATGACCGTGTTCGTCGCCAGTACAACCGATTTCACCCAGCATACCGCCGTCGCCGACGGTGCATCGGCAGCTCTGGCCGACCTGTTCGGAGACGAATACCTACCGGCACGTAGCGCTGTCGGTGTGGCATCGCTGCCATCCGGTTCTCCCGTCGAGATCGAGCTGACCGCTGCGGTGTCCAGGCTGTCCTAGCGAGATGGATTTCCTATGGGTCGGCCTGGCGACCGACGAATCTCTCCAAAGAAAGCAGGTCGACATGGTAGGACAGCAGACGCATCAGATGACGCGGTCACTCGGGGCAGCCCGAACCGACTCGGTCGGCCTGTGGTTGATGATGACTCTCACGTTCGTCACGGGTGTCGTCGACGCTGTCGGCTACCTCGGACTCGATCGGGTGTTCACCGGAAACATGACGGGCAACATAGTGATTCTGGGCATGGGTGTCGCCGGGGCCGATGAGTTGCCCGTGCTCGGACCAGGAATTGCACTCGTAGCCTTCGCCGTCGGAGCATTCGCGTCCGGCCTACTACTCCGAACATCGCCACCGGTGTGGCAACTCCGCACTACCGCACTGCTCGGCGGCGGCGGAGTAGTTCTGGCGGTGTTGGTCGCTGTGCTCATTACCGTCGGTGAGCACATATCAGCGAATGTGCAGGCCATCGTCGCGGCGTGCATAGCTGCCGTGATGGGAGAGCAAGCAGCCGTCGCTCGGCGCCTCGCGATCAGGGACATGACGACGGTCGTCGTGACATCCACCCTTACTACGCTGGCAGGTGAATCGTTCGTGCAGGGAGGTAGGCAGGCGGTGTGGAATCGGCGAGCCGGAGCGATAGCACTCATATTCTCTGGTGCAGTAGTCGGTTCGCTCCTGCTGAGACTCCATATCGCGGTGCCCCTGGGGCTAGCGTCCGCACTGACACTTGTCGTTGCCGCAATCGGACACCGACATCTGGTGCGTGGTGCCTGAAGCAGGCGGCTGGTGCTGGGCACGTCGAGGAGGTCGGAGATCGTGATGCCCATGTGCGTCAGTAGGGTTCGTGCCGCGTCGATCGCCGCCGGGTCGATCGGAGCCGGTGAGGGAGTCATTGGCTAGGACTCCGTCAAGTCATGGCCGGCGACTGAATTCAACACCGACTCGCTGGCAGGCAGGCTCGAGATCACGGTGGGCGAGTCCGTGGAGATCCTCGATCAGATGCTGTTCGTCTGAGCATTGCCGGAGACGTCGAGACGGACTTACATCTGCGGCGATGTCTGTTGTCTCCCTGAGTATCTTCGACGATTGCGATGCCCGCCGCCGACCGCCCCGCGCTGGCCGATTGGTCAGCGCGGTATACGGCATTTCAGTGCATTGCCTGATCCGATGGAGCAGTTACTCTGCTCGCCAGGGCAATCCATGAAACGCGAAAACCGCCCTAGCTTGCTCCGCTGCGCTCACGACCGTCTCGGCCGGTGCCGGAGCGAAGATATCCACGACTTCGCACTCCCCACCACGTCGATCATGGTCGAGGACGTATGCCCGTCGGCCGTTCTCGAACTGCCGCAACATTCCCGACGGCCAGACATCCGGCCGGGCACCCAGGCAGCACAACAGCTGCCCCCGCTCTTCCAGATACGCGCGGACCGCCAGCAGTCGGGCCAGATAGTCGTCATCAATCGATCCGAAAACGCCCTGCCCCACCAGCTCCACCCGCGTCACCGACGGCTCGCCCAGACGAAGCACGACTGGCCACAGCCTGCCCACGGAATCCACCGCCGTCAGTTTCACAACTTCCGACATCCCACTCCCATCACCGCCGAGGAATCCTACCGACAACGCACCCTCGAGCGGGCCGCGAAGGCGTTCTGTCAACCGCCGGGATCATGTGGAAAGCGCGAAATTCGGCAGTTGCGGACGTCCTGTGCCGCTCCAGGTTCCGGCCGTCGACGCCTCGCGCTGGCCGGTTCGGTCAGCGCGGTATGCGGCTTTTGAGCGCGAGCGGACATGCCTGGTCAATGCGACACGGGGAGTCGGCCCGGTCGTACGATCCCGTACTTTTGTCCGAACTGTAGGCCTGCGCGGAGGAACTGACACCGCTGCTGTCGTGGGGAAGGTATATGAGGGTCGAGGAGTTCAGCGACGGCACGGTCGACGTCAGCGGTTCTGCGGAAGAGTTCGAAGCTCTGGCCGCCGTGGTGGCCCGGGGCAAGGGCAGGTTCGAGACCGAGGATCTCGCGGCTGTCGAAGTCCGTTCGGATGCTGGTCCTCGGCTGTGCTGCTCGTGCAGATCGTCGAGCAGCGCCAGGTCCTGCTCCTGACGGGAGACCGGGAGAGCCTGGAACTCCTCGCGGAGGACCTCCGCAGCGTGGGGTCCATGGCCGACGGCGGGCATCAGCACATCGAGTACTACAAGGACTTCGGCTACCTGCGGAAGGGTTCGGCGCCTCTGGTACTCAACAGTCCCCACGGGGGCATGCCGTGGCAGTAGAGCTGATTCTCAGGCTCGGTCGAGGTCAGCATCGGTGTCGTCGATCAGGTCAGTGAGTACGGACCGATCGATGCCGAACTGGCGATCGCTGGCGGCGGCAAGACCGGAATGCTGGAAACAAACTACTTCGGCGCTGTGGCGACATTGCAGGGTCTTTGTCCGCTACTGGCGCAGAGTCCTGCGCCTCGTGCAATAGCCGTCTCGTCGACACGCCAGGTCGGTGGGAAATGCTGGGTTCCGACGTCAGTTCCTGCCGGTACCAACCGTTTTGGGACCCGCACTGTGAGAGCGGTGGGCGACGAGACCGGACGCGGCGCGGGAACATCCGATATTGCCGCCTATCGCGCGGTTGGCCAGGATTCAATGCTTCGTGCCCGGGGTGTGGGACCACCCGTGGATGGCGGGTCCGCAGTCACGAACGAAGATGTGCCAGCAGTTCGTCCGCGGCTGGGTACGGGCGCTCATCGGGCAGTAGTCGGGCAGCAGAGTCGAGGTCACCATCTCTGACCAGCGCATGAATCTCGCGGGCCAGCGGAGTCATGTCGCTGATAGAGGCTGTCCACTCGTCCGCGTAACGTCGTACGGCTTCACCACAGAGCCCGAGTTGCAGCGAGCGGTACGCAAGGGGCTGCAGGTACAGATCCCGCTCGGGATCCCACTGGACGCGGGCGGGCGAGCGCTTCAGCTGACGTTGCCAGGCGCTGCGGTCGGGATGCAGCCCGGGCTCGTAGCTCGACAGGCACGCATGCCGCAATGCCCATTCGAGGCCGTTGCGTGAGATCTCTACGGCGAGGATGGTCTCTTGATCCGGCTTCGTACCCCAGCCGCAGCGGTACATCATCCACAGGAACGACGGCTTGATCCACGTCATCCGGTCTCGCTTCCATGTCGCGGGGAAGGCGCCATCGCGGATAGCGGGCCTGCCAATGACCGGGGAGTATGCCTGGTAGACAGTGACGGTGGATGCCGTATGGAGCGCGCGGATCCTGTGTTGTGGTTCTTCCATGTTGTAGAGCGTGACGCCGAACGACTCGGTCGGCGAGCGAATTTCACCCGCTTACTACCTCCGCCCCGCCCCAGCAGGCGGCTGACGCGCCGACAGCAGCCAACGGCCAACCCGGGAGCATCAGGATCACCGGATGCGATGGCATGGAAATGCCGCTTACGTCGCGGTCAGCTGCGCGAGATGAGCTGCGGCACAGGGCATCCGCACATGCCGATTACCGCGCATTCAGAGGTGGTCGATGTCTGGCCCGAGACCCACGCGTCGCGTGAGTGACGTCTTCATCTGTCTGACCTCCAGCGCCCGGGTTAACACCCTTTGGGGGCGATCGTGCAGCCCGGGGGCATCCGGTTCGAGGTCCGTCCGCCCGGCTCGCCGGATCCACCATGCAGGATCGATCGCTGGTATGCCACACACCTTTTCCGGTCGCGGCATTACGTGGATTCGACGTCATCGACTTGGACAGGCTGGGGTTCGGCGACGGTCGGCTCAGCGATCACCGGCCTGTGCGATTGACGTTGGACGTGTCCGGCTTGTAAACGCGGCGAAGGGATTTCGTAGGCCGCCCGGTGTCGGCCGTTGAGCATGGGCCAGTGGTTTCCTCGTCGCTGCAGTGCGGTTCGGGGCCCTTGACGGGTCGGTATATGCTGCATGCTCGCGCCACCGCGGGGCTGGACGTGGATGTTGGTTTGGTGGTGCATGATTCGCTGCGGAGGGCTACGTTCATCTGCGCCGGGTCGCCAGGAGTGTGAGAAGGGGTGAGGGTGGCCAGGGTCAGAGTGCGGGACCGGCTGCGATTCTGGTTCGACCGGACGATGGATCGCGGGACTCCGGCATTGATCGGCTGGCTGGGCCTGGCGTCGGTGGTGCTGATCGCGGTGATCACTGCTCTGGCCGTGCTTCTCGCGCCGGCTGATGTCGCGGGTGTCAAGGGCGGCTGGGTGGGTGTGGCGTGGATGAGTTTGCTGCGCACGCTTGATCCCGGGACGATGGGCGGCGACGACGCGAGCGTGTTCAGCGTGCCGTTTCTGGTGTTGATGCTGGCTGTGACGCTCGGCGGGATCTTCATCGTCAGTTCGTTGATCGGTGTGCTGGTGACCGGTCTGGAACAGCAGATCACGCAGCTGCGCAAGGGCCGGGCCCCACTGATCGAGGCCGGGCATACGGTGGTGCTGGGCTGGTCCGATCAGGTGTTTACCGTAGTGGCCGAGCTGGCCGGCGCGAACCAGAGCACTCGCCGCTCGAGCGTGGTGATCCTGGCCGATCGGGACAAGGTCGATATGGAGGACCAGATCCGTGCCCGGGTCGGCGACACGGGCCGGACGAGGGTGATCTGTCGGTCGGGTAGCCCGCTCAAGCGGATCGATCTGGAGCTGGTCAGCCTGGACACCGCCAAGTCGGTCATTGTGCTGCCGCCGCCGAGCGACGATGCCGACATTGACGTGATCAAAGCCTTGCTGCTGCTGAACAACCGGTCGTGGCCGGCCCGGCGACCGCATGTGGTCGCCGCGGTGCGGCAGTCGGAGAACCTGGCCTCGGCCCGGTTGGCCGCCGACGCGGACACCCTGGTCATCGACGCCGAGGACATCACGGTACGGATCGTGGTGCAGTCGCATCGCCAGTCGGGCCTGTCCACGGTGTGCACGGACCTGCTCGACTTCGCCGGCAACGGGATCTACCTGCAGGCCGAGCCCACCCTGGTCGGCGGGACCTATGGTGACGCGCTGAGCGCCTATGACCGCGGCTGCCCGCTGGGATTGCGCCGCGGCGACGGGACGGTGGCGGTGAACCCGCCGATGGACACCGTGATCGCCGCGGACGACCAGATCGTCCTGATCGCCGAGGACGATCTTCTGGTGGAGTTGGCGACCGAGCCGGTACCAGTGGTCACTGCGGCCCTGGTGGCCGTCCCGGACTACGCACCCGCACCCGCACCCGACCGGACCCTGCTGGTCGGCTGGAACTCGCGCGGCCCCCGGGTTCTTGGCCTGCTCGACGAGTACGTCGCACCCGGGTCGGTGCTCGACATCGCCGCCCCGCATCCCCCGCCCGACGAGGTCACCGGCAGCCCGCGGGCGAACCTGACTGTCGGCTATCGGGCCTGCGAGCCGACCAGTCGGCGCTCGCTGGAAGCGCTGAACCCGGGCAGCTACCAGCACGTCATCGTGCTCGCCGACGACATGCTCGAGGAGGACCACGCCGACGACCGGACCCTGGTGACCCTCTTGCATCTGCGTGACATCGAAGTCCACATCGGCGATCCGTTCTCGATCGTCACCGAGATGAACGACGACGCCAACCGGGAGATCGCGCAGGTCACCAAGGCTGACGACTTCATCGTCAGCAGCAAGCTGATCAGCCTGCTGCTGACCCAGCTCGCCGAGAACCGCCATCTGCAGGCAGTGTTCACCGACCTGTTCGATCCCAGCGGCTCGGAGATCTACCTCAAGCCCGCCCTGGACTACGTCACCACTGACGCGGAGGTCAACTTCGCCACCGTCGTCTATGCCGCGCGGTTGCGCGGTGAAGCGGCGATCGGCTACCGGCTCCATCACCGCACGGACCAGCCACCGGCCTACGGTGTCACCCTCAACCCGCCCAAGGACACCACGATCACCCTGTCCGCGCTGGACAGCGTGATCGTGGTCGCCGAAGACTGACCCCGCCACCGGGTTGCGGGTGCGGCCTAGTCCGGTGTGCCCGTATGGGTGCGCCGCAAGGCCTTCCCGATCTCGTGCGTGCACTAGATGTACTGACCTGAGAGGTTGGGAACGCGGCTGGCTGGTGGGTGTCCGCCGAGTGCGGTGTGGCCGCGGTGGTGATTGTAGGTGTGTAGCCAGTCGGTGAATGCGGTTCGGCGTTCGGCCTCTGACCGGTAGGGGCGGGCGTAGGCCCATTCTTCGAGGAGGGTGCGGTTGAATCGTTCGACCTTGCCGTTGGTTTGGGGCCGGTAGGGGCGGGTCCGCTTGTGCGTGATGCCGGTATCGGCCAGCGTTTGGTGCCAGAGGCGGGACTTGTAGCAGCTGCCGTTGTCGGTCAGGACCTGTTTGACGGTTATTCCGTTGCTGGCGAAGAACTTTCGGGCACGATGCCAGAATTCGACAGCGGTTTCCTTACGCTCGTCGGACAGGATTTCGCTGTAGGCGAGCCGGGAATGATCGTTGACGGCGTTGTGCAGGTAGCTGGAGCCGACATGGCTGTTGCTGTTGCGCCGTCGGGGATGTTGCCCAGTTTCTTGATGTCGACATGCACCAGATCGCCGGGTGCGGGGTACTTAAAGCGGCGAATCACCCGGCCGGTGGCGCAATCGGAGATGAGTTAGCCGGGCGAGCTTGGAGCGTCGCAGGTTCGATGCACGGTGGCGGGATTCAAACCCAGCAGATACGCGATCCGCGCCGGTCCCCACCGGCGCAGCAGACGGACTTTGATGATACGTCGTTCGGTGCGAGTCGGGGTTCGGTTCGGGCTGCGGTGCGGGCGGCTGGACCGATCGGCCATCCCGGCTGGGCCGTGCTCGCGGTAGCGGTCGGCCCAGCGTTTGGCGGTTGTGTGAGCCACCTGGAACCGTTCGGCGGCGCGCCGCAGCGGCCAGCCGTCCTCGACGACACATCGCGCGAGCCGCAACCGGCCCAACTCCGACAACGGGGCATTACGGTGAGACACGAAGACCTCCGGACTGGTGAATGCGTTTGCTTGGCAGCTCGCACTTCACTCGGAGGTCTTCGCCATGTCAGCTCGCCACGCCGTCACCAACGTCCATGGGCATTACACCTAGATCGTGCTGGTCGGGCTTTTCAGCGGCCGGTCGGAATTCAGGGTCGGGTTCGGGGTGATCCCGGATGCACTGCTGCTCGCGCGTGGGCAGAATAGAGCGGAATCTGGTCGAGCGCTGGAAGATTCGGTGTCGCGGCGCGTGTTACGCCTGGACGCTGGGCTGGCCAGTCGTTGTGATCGGTGAGATGCGCTGTCTACCACAGGATCTGGGTTTGAACGATCCAGGGTGGGTCGGTGTTTGCTCGATATGAGGAGGAACGATGACTGCTGCGGGTGGGTACGGACAGAATCCGGAGCGAGCAGTTGGCGTGGCCACGGCGGGGATCGGCGGCCGTGCGGTAGCCCGGTTCATCGACTGGATCATTGCCGGCATCGTCGGCGGAATTGTGTTCTGGGTGCTGGATCGGGTGGCGGATCTGCCGGGCTGGGTGGAGATTCTGCCAGGGGCCGGATTCGGTTTCCTGTATTTCGTGTTCTTCGAGGTGATCTCCGGTGCGACACCGGGCAAGAGGGTCCTGGGTCTGCAAGTCAATGGGGCCGATGGAGCAGAGAAGCCGAGTGTGCAGGAATCGGCGAAACGTAACGCGTACATGCTGTTCAACCTGATTCCGTGGATCGGCGGGGTCCTCTGGTTCTTCTCCGCGATCGCGATCGCTGTCACGGTGAGTGCGAGCTCGACGAAACAGGGCTGGCACGACAACTTCGCGGGCGGCACCCGGGTGGTCAAGGACTGACCATCGGCAATGCATCACCGAACTGGCTCTGATCGCGAAAATCGCGCGCCAGGGGGTCGCTCTCGACAGGGCAGGCAGGGGCAGACTGGCGGTCACCGACGGTGTTGAACAAGCGAAACATGCAGAAAGAAGGGATCATCTGGTTCGCTCCGGTGGCCAGCGCGCTGAGGTGTCGGGCGCTTCGCACGCGCTCACTATCTCTGAGCCCAACGCCGTGGCCAAGGTCAGATGCTGGGATACATGCCAGAGCCGGTCGTCGAACTCGACGCCCTCGGCGCACTGTCGGTCTCCGAGCAGCTCGTCAGCCGCGGCGTCGAGCGTCGGCTCGGCTGCTCACCCCCCCGGACCTTCGTCGAATGGGCAACACGCAACATCTCCGCGTTCAGATGATTGGCCGCTTGTCGGGCCGATTGATGTGTACAAGGTGGCGCTGTGGCATGACAGCAATCACGGATGTGGTTGCGCGGCAATCTATTCGGTCGACCGCGCAGCCGCGAAGAATCTTGTAACCTACGCCGAGCACACCTACTATTCGTGCGGCCCGCCAGCTACGCCCGAGGTGGGCCGTTCACACTGACCGAGGAGTTGAACCGATCGTGAACGAGCACCACCCGTTGATCCGTACCGACATCCCGCATTCGGCGCGGATTTGGAACTTTTGGATGGGTGGCAAGGACAACTACGCGGTGGACCAAGCCGTCGGCGAGGCGAGCCTGAAGATCGACCCGGATATCGCGACCATGGCCGTGCAGTCGCGCCAGTTCCTTATCCGCGCGGTACGTCATCTGGCCGGCGAGGCAGGGATCCGGCAGTTCCTCGACATCGGCACCGGCCTGCCGACCATGCAGAACACTCACGAGGTCGCCCAATCCGTGGCACCGGAGTCGAAGATCGTCTACGTCGATAATGATCCGCTGGTGCTCACCCATGCCCGCGCCCTGCTGACAAATACTACTGACGAGGGTGTTACCACCTACATCGACTCAGACTTCCACGATCCGGAGCAGATCGTCGCCGATGCCCGCAATATCTTGAACTTCAGCGAGCCGGTCGCGGTCATGTTCATGGGTGTGCTGGGCCACGCCCGCACCTATGAGGAC
Source organism: Nocardia sp. NPDC049707 (assembly GCF_040674855.1). Lineage (NCBI taxonomy): Bacteria > Bacillati > Actinomycetota > Actinomycetes > Mycobacteriales > Nocardiaceae > Nocardia > Nocardia sp. NPDC049707. Next base: position 67,216 of record NZ_JBFANN010000021.1, read on the forward strand.
ATGCTGCGCATCGTGCGTACCGTCACCTCCGCGACACCGTCGGGCAGCTACTTGGTCCTGTGGGACGGCACCAATGACAGTCAGGCGTATGTGGACCTGTGCGCGGAGTACACCAAATCCGGCGGCGTTCCCTACCATCCACGCACCCGCGACGACATCCGTGGCGCCTTCGGTGGGTTCGAATTCGTCGACCCGGGTTACGTGTCGATCACCGAATGGCGCACCAACCCGGCAGAGGTCGGCGCGGCACGCCCCATATCCGCCTATGGGGGCGTCGCGCGCAAACCGTAAGGCGGCGGACTCGTGGGTGCTGGCCGAATCCGTCGAACACCGCAGGGGGGCGAGACCCGGCAATGGGACACCATCACCACCGGCCGCTGCAGACTGCACACCGCAGCCGAGATGCCCTCACACCTTCAGTGGCTATCCCGTGATCACCGATGGGCTGCTCGTTGCGCCGCTGCCTGACAGCATGCAGGACTGGGTGCGTACGGACCCGACCGGACGCGGGTGCGAATATCCGCTATCTGGCCCGTATCCCTGCTGCTGCCCCTACTGGTACCGATCGACGACCTCCAATGCGTATTCGTGGTGGCTGGCGCTTGCAGTGGCGGGTGCGTGGTTTGGCCTTCACCGGTGCGCAGGGGTCGGTCAGGTCGAGGTCTTCGATGTTGATTGCGAGCAGTTCGTCTGTGCGGGCGCGTTTTCGTAGAGCATCCGCCACAGTGTCTTCTCGCGGATATCGATGTCGCGGCGGGCGATGAGCCGGTCAATGGTGGTGCGTGAGCGCATCGGAGTGGTCGAGTCGTGTGGGTTGGGTAGAGCGTTTCACCCTGGCCGGGACTGCCGGGACGGTGTGCCCGTGCTCGGGGCACCAGCCCAGCCAGGACACGACGCCGGCGCGGCGGGCGTTCCAGGTGTTGACCGCGGTTTCGCCCCACAGGGTTTCGAGGGCTTCGCCGATCTCGTCGTCGGCGCCTGCGAGCGGTAGCCGTGAGCTAACATGCCATGCGACTGTTCGTCGCTGCGGACGCGATGATGCTGAAGGTGCGCGAGAACGGGCGGGTAGTCAATTCCACGCCCTGATCGCCACTGATGTCAACGCCGCGAAATCCTCGGGCTGGCAAGTGACTTCCGGTTTCGATCGGCTGTGTCCCCGGTCTCGGGTGAAGAGGGCGGCCCCATAGGTGGCGGGCACGGGCCGGCGGGACGTGATCGAGAAGCTGACCGTCGAGATCGAACGCTGCCTTCGGGATCCGGCATGCGCGGTCTACCGGCGGGCATGGTAGCCCGAAGTTCACCAACTGATGCTATGTGTCTCCCAAGCCTGGGATCGGTCGCCGCGATCTAGGTGTCTACCTCGATGTATGTCGGCATCTGTGTCCTAGAGCGGCGGGTTGCCGGACGGTATAGTCATGAAGCGCTATACCTTGCGCCGACCTGATGCCGTCAACAACGCCGAAGGGACGAGATGCGCATGAGTACACGCAACACGACTAATTTGTTGGCGCAGTTGCGCGCCGTTCTCGGTTTGACCAACACCAAGGTCCAGGTCGCCGACACCCGGGTCGCGCAGGCCCGCACCGAGGCGGTACGCCGTGTGTTGTCCGACAACGCCGACAACGCCCGCGACCGTGCTCATGCCATCGAAGCGGCCATCCGTGAACTGGGTGGTGTCCCGGAGATGGTTGCCCCGTTCGTGGGACGGGGCGCCGCTGCGGTCAGGGCTGTGGTCGAACAGGCCCAACCGTTCGACGAAGCCCTGCTCGGTGACCTCGCCCTCGAACATCAGCTCCTCGACCGCGCCCGCTACATCAAGGCCCTGGCAACCACCGCCGGGCATTCCGATGTCGTGGCGTTGGCGCAGGAGTTGATCACTGCACACACCGCGAACGTGGACTGGTTGACCACCGTCCTGGCCGAGGACGCCCTCGGCGGGCCGGCCGCACTGCGCCACACCCGGCTGCAGGCGGGCACGGGGACCGTGGTGAAGCTGGTCAACCTCCCCCTCACCTGGTCCGCGCGCAGCCTCGATCGGGTGCTCGACACCGTCCGAGCCACCCCGCCCGCGCTCGGCGAGCTGCTCGCCCAAAGCGCACGCGCCGGTGATGTCGCCGTCAAAACCCTCACCGCGTCCCGAGACGCTGCTCTGGCCACCGCCGAGCAGGTCGCCCGCCGCGAGGGCGCCGATGCCGCAGCTGATGCCCTGCGCTCGATCCGCACCGCCTCCGGCGTCCTCGAACTCGACGAACTGCCCATCGCCGACTACGACGACCTCAACGTCGCCCAAACCGTCGCCGCGGTCAAGGAACTCACCGAACCCATCGACATCCGGGCGATCCTCGCTTACGAGGAAGCCAACAAGAACCGCCACGGTGTCGTCTCCGCCGCCCAGACCCGACTCGCGGCGATCGCCCACGACGTCGCCGGCCTCAGCTGAGGTCTGCGCTGCCCACCCTGACGCGTAACTCCTGCTTCGCGTGCGAGCAGGCCGACCTCGACATTCAAGATTCTCGAGCCGGACAGCGACCTGCAGCTCATCGTGGGCGTGTCACCACATGGTTCGGCTGTTGGACTGCGAGCATGAGTGGCCACGTCCTGGGCGAAGAGGAACGAGAGGAAAACGACCCGCTGGCGCGGCCAGCGATCCACCCGCGACGCCCGCCCGAGCACGGCCGCAGGACCGGACGAGTTCAGCACAGCGCTGCAAACCGAGATCTGGCATCGCCGCTACCCACCGGTCAGCGTCGCACAGGCCCTGAACACCGCATGCGGTCACCCGGTCTCCCCAGCGGACATGCGGGTCTTCGCCGGGTTGGACATCCTGCTGCGCGTCCGCGGCTGGAGCTTCATCGGTGAATGCTCCGGCCCGCAACAACTGACCTTCAGCTACCCAGCCTCCGACGCCGGACTCGACTACCTACCGCAAGGTCTGGAACCGGTTACCACGGTGGTGGTCATCGTGGACCGCTCCCAACCAACCGACACCATCACTAACTGCCAGGTCGAAATCCTGCTCGTCGGCGCCGGGCACGCTCACCTCACCAACCTGGCCGGCCTCACCACCCACCTTGCCGTCATCGAACCCCACCGGCCCGCCGACCCGACTCCGCTGCCGTTCCTCCCGATCGGCCGCGCCCACCGAACCATCCGGGTAAGACCGTGAATGGTGCACCGCCGAGCGTCAGCAGACGGCGGTAAAGCCCGCGAAAGTCGATGCCGGAGCGCGCATTCCCTTACCGCCGGTGAGGAATCGGCAGCTACGCCTCTGGGCGGGGCAGCTGACGTTGAACGCCCTCGATGCCGGGGCCGGGATCGAGCAGCTTGCGGCCGTGCGCGAGGCCGTGGCCACCCACACGGCAACAACTTGGCGACCACCACCGTAGAGGACATTTCTCGATTTGGAAGGTATCCGTTTTCGGTGGTGACGGTTCAGAGTCGTTGGTTGTCAACAACTCCGAGGTCGCCGTAGCATCGGTCGGATCGGGTGGCCGCCGCCGGACCTGACGATCGGCGGCTACACCAACAGCCAGTTGTTCGGCGAGACCATTAATCCCTGGGGCACGATCCGCAACCCGAGTGGCACCAGCGGCGGTGACGGCGCCGCGGTCGCCGCCGGGATGGCCGCGATCGGTCTGGGCAACGATTCCGGTGGCTCGGTTCGCGGTCCGGCGCTCAATTGCGGCATCACCGCGCTGAACCCGACCTATGGCCGGTTTCCCGCCCAGCATCGGGTCAATGGACACGAGCCGATGCTGGCTTCGCAACTGTTCCCGAAGGACAGCCCGCTCACCCGGTCCATTCCGGACCTGCGTGCGGTATTCGAGGTGATGGCGGGCACCGATCCGCGGGATCCGCGAGCGGTACCGGCGCCGCTGGACGGCCCGCCGCTGCCCGGCCCGCTGCGGGTGGGTGTGGTGGCCGATCCGGGTGGTCTCGGCGTGCATCCGACCGTCCGCGCCGCGGTCGAGAAAGCGGCCGGCCTGCTCGCCGACGCCGGTTATCTGGTAGAGGAGACCGACGTACCGCGGCTCGCCGACGGCCTCGGCGGGTACGTGAAGATGATCACGAGCGAGTTTTCGCTGAACTGGCCCCAGATCCGCCGCCTGCTGACCGAGGAGAGCGCCCAGCACATGGAGCTGAACATCGCGGGACAGCCGCCACTGGAGCTCGCCGACTACCTGCGGCTGACCGCCGACCGGCATTCCGTGCTCCGCGACTGGCACCAGTTCCTCACCGAGTACCCGCTGGTCCTCGGGGCGGTGGCGACGGAACCTCCCGGCGATCCGGAGACCTTCGAGATCGACGCCGAGCAGAACATGCGCGTGGCGCTAGCCGTGCGGCTGTGCACGGTCACCACGTTCGTCGGGTGCCCTCGGTCGCGGTGCCGACCGGGCTCGTGAACGGAATCCCGATGGGCGTGCAGATCATCGGCCGACCCTTCCGCGAGGACATGTGCCTGTCCGCGGCCGCCGCCATCGAAGCCACCATCGGCACGCTGACCCCGGTGGGATAAAGACGCAGCGCTCCGAGGATCAGCTCGATAGCTCCGCCGAGCATCATCACGACCCCGACCACCCGCGGCCATGTTGTGTACACGCCAGCGACCACGAGTGAACAGTCGCACCGCTCCGGCCCGCTCATGCTGGCTACCTCGGTGAACTCTGACCTCGTCTGGTGGTGGTCGGAACGAGCCGGATGCTGCACCAGCGAAATCTGACGTCACGATCGACGGCGGCCACTGCTGGCTGCTGGCCGACCCATCCCGATTGCCCAACTGATCAACCGAACCATGACCGACCCGTCATACCCGGCCACCGAGACGGCAGCGGCACAGCTTGGCTGAAGCCTGTCAGCGTCGAGTCCACCCACTTCTAGAGTAGGAAGATGTACCCGCTGGAGGCGCGGCGAGAGTTCTCCGCTTACGGCCTGTCACATTGGATTGTGCTGGCCGTATTCGCAGTCGGGGCAGTGCTTGCCGTCCACATCGGACGTACACACCGAAATGCCGGCGCCGCAAGGCGTTTCGGCCAGGCCTTCGGTGCCACGACGCTGGCGCTGTACCTGGCGATCTACCTGTTCATATCGATCCCCCCAACTATCGACCGGTCGGTCCCGTTGCGCCTGACCGACCTCGCGACCCTGGTCGCCGCGTACGCGCTGTGGTCGCACCGGCGCTGGGCGTATGCGCTGACCTACTACTGGTGCCTCACGCTGAGCACGCAAGCGCTCATCTCACCAGCACTGGAGAGCCCGGACTTCCCGCACTACGAGTTTCTGGCCTTCTGGGCGATTCACCTGACCGTGGTCTGGGCGGCGATCTACCTGACCTGGGGCATCGGCATGCACCCGGACTGGCGAAGCTACCGGATCACCGTGGTAGCCACCGCGGTGTGGGCCGGGATCACCTACACCTTCAACTCCCTCGCCCATACCAACTACGGATTCGTCAACGGGAAGCCCTCGACCCCGTCGCTGCTCGATGTGCTCGGACCCTGGCCGTGGTATCTGGCCACCGTGACCGTCCTGCTGATTACGGTGTGGGCCTTGATGACTTGGCCCTGGACTCGTGCCCGCTGAGCGATACATGACGGACCTCGACATTCCGTGCAGACGTTCGAGCAGTTCGCGCCGCGCGGTTTCCATGGCGAAGATCGTGACGGTGGTTCACGGACGGGTCTTTCCGGTTGAGCGGACGGAGGATTGGCGTTTTCCATCCTGCCGCCGAAAGACCCGTCCCCTCAGCTCACCCCACACCCAGCGTCAACAACCTCATGACCCGCAACAGCTAGTGATCGAAGCCGGTTACTAGTGGTTTGTTGTGCCCCTTCCACTCCGGTGCGGCAGGGCCGGCGACGACCTTCCCGTCGGCGGTGCGAACGACACCGCAGAGTCGGTCCTGGACGCAGTGGCGCAGCCTGTCGTTGGTGACGAGTTTCGCGGTCTTCGGGCGCCTGGCGCGCCGCTCGGCATGCCACTGGGCGGTCGATGCCTAGTAGTCCAGCCGATACACGCGTGTGGACGCGTGGCGTCGTAACTCGCGCGAGACCGTCGACGGGTCACGCCCAACTCGGCGCGCGATCTCGCGCACTCCCGCGCCCTGCGCGCGCCGCGATGCGATGTCCCCATGCTCATGACCGCCGTTATGCAGGACTGGCGGTACTGGTGGCGCTGAACACCGCCGGTGTTATAGGACAGCCCTTCGAATTGAACTGGGTTAGGTCACGGCCGATCAGGGAGCTCGCCCCGGGGGCTCGCGACGCCGTGCAGAAAAATCGTCCAGGTCTGGTCCAACACAGCGCTCAGAGAGCCGGAGTCAGGCCGGTACCAGCGAGGGATGCTATTCAGGGCGCCGTAGAGCAGCTTGGTAGCACTGACAATGTCAATGTCGCGGGCTGCACCACGTGTCTGCGCCGCCTGCAGCAGCTGCCGGGCGGGTTCTTCGTGATCTCGCAGGAGTCTTGCTGCTGTCGGGTTGTCGCGCATGGCATCGATGCTTGACACGATGAGCTGGCCCAAGGGCGACCCGATGGCGACCTCCACGTGGGCTTGGGCCCTAGTTTTCAGCAGTTCCAGCGGATCGGCGGTGTCGCCGGCCAAGTCGGCGGCGCGCCGGTCGATGTCGGCTAGAACCGAGGCGAGCACGCTTGCTACCAGGTCATCCTTGCTGGCGACGTAGTAGTACAGGCTTGCCTTGGATAGACCGACCCGTTCGCCGACTTGGTCCAAGGTTGCCGCGGCGATGCCGTGCTCAGCGAACACATGACCGGCGGCCTCGACGATTTGCTCTCGCCGCAGTTCTTGGCGCAGCGTCTTGCGGGCGGCCATGCTCGATTACCTCCGGTCTCGGGCGGATCTCCGCCAGTGGGTGCCGATCCAAGAACGATAGCGATCGTGGCGGACCATGGAACGTGAGATCAGCGCGTGACGCCGAGCTCAACCTCCATCAGCTCGCGCATGCGGAACTTTTGCGCCTTCCCGGTGACGGTCATTGGGAAGGCCTCTACGATGCGGAGCAGTTTCGGCACCTTGAAGTGCGCCATCCGCTCGCGGCAGAAGTCACGCAGTGCGTCTTCGCCGATCTCGCTACCTGGCTCGGTTCGGACCCAGGCGCACACCTGCTCGCCAAAGGTGTCGTCGTGGATGCCGAACACCTGTGCATCCACGACATCTGGGTGCTCTAGCAGGGCGTTCTCGACCTCGCGAGGGTAGATGTTCTCCCCGCCACGGATAATCATGTCCTTGACCCGGCCAATGATCCGACCATAGCCATCTGCGTCGAGCGAAGCGAGGTCGCCGGTGTGCATCCAGCCATCGGCGTCGACAGCCTCACGCGTTCTCTGCTCGTCGTTCCAGTACCCAAGCATGACCGAGTATCCGCGGACGCACAGCTCTCCGCTTTGCCCCAACGAGACGGTTTGCCCATGAGCGTCGATGATCTTGACCTCTACGTGCGGGTGGACCCGGCCAACCGTTTCGTATCGTTTGTCGATTGGGTCGTCAATCGAGGTCTGGAATGAGATGGGGCTGGTCTCGGTCATGCCATAGCAGATGGTGATCTCGGCGAGGTTCAGCTCCGCGGCGCTGCGCCCCAGCAGCTCGGCCGGGCAGGGGGCGCCTGCCATCACGCCGGTCCGCATCCTGGATAAATCTCGCTGCTGCCGTTGCTGACTCGCGAGCATTGCCAAGAACATCGTCGGTACGCCGTACACGGCTGTACAGCACTCTTGCTCCAACGCGGCCACCACTTGGTCGGGATCGAACGCGGCGCCGGGAAAGACGATTTTGGTGCCCACCCCGGCACAGCCAAGCGTCCCTGCCACCATGCCAAAGCAGTGGTAGAGCGGGACCGGGACACACAGCACGTCCTCTGAAGTCAGGCGCTGACCTGAAACGATGAACCTGCTGTTGTTGACGATGTTGCGATGACTGAGAGTAGCCCCCTTCGGAGCTCCCGTTGTACCCGAGGTGAATTGGATGTTGATCGGGTCGTCGGGCTGCAGGCTCGCTTCGATCCGGTCGAGCTCAGCGATGGCCTCAGGACTCAATTCACGCAGCAACGAGTCGAATGTCAGGCAGCCGGGTGTCGGTTGATCGGCCATCTCGATCACGACCCGCAAGTCCGGAAGACGCTCGGCGCTCAGGTCGCCCGGCTCGCACGACGCCAGTTCTGGTGCCAAGGACTGCAGCATCGCGATGTATTCGCTGCTCTTGTGACTGGTGGCCGTGACCAGCGCTGCACACTGGGATGTCCGCAGCGCGTGGGCAGCCTCGTTCTCGCGGTAGGCCGGGTTGATCGTGACGAGCACCAGCCCGATGCGGGCTGAGGCGAACTGGGTCAGCACCCACTCGGGTCGGTTCGGCGACCAGATCCCGATTCGATCACCCAGGCGTAGTCCGAGGTCGACCAATGCGGAGGCCATTTGGTCGACCTGCTCTGCGAATGCTGCCCACGTCCAGCGGACCTGCTGCTCACCGAACACGAACGCTTCCTGGTCGCCCCGGGACTCGACTGTCCGGCGTAGGACACGGTCGACGGTCAGGTCCTCGAGTGGTTGGTCGGTTTCGCCCCGCACCTCGGACAGTCCGGCCGGTGCTCGTGATGACACGGTGGTCTCCTGTCGATTCTCGCCGGTTTACAGCGCGGTCGCGTGGCTGCCGTAACGGCCACGATCGGTCTTGTCATAGAACGACTGCAAGCGCTCGGGCACCTCGTCACGCGAGGCGACGCTATAACCATTGAGCGCCTCAATTCGCAGCTGATCGTCGAGGCCGCGGCCGATCATGTCGAGGATCGTTTCTTTGGCCGAGCGCACCGCCGTCTGGTCGTTCCGCAAAATCTGGCGAGCGATGAGCTCAGCACGCTCCATCAGCTTGTCGTGTGGGACGACCTCGGTGACCAGGTTCCACTGCAGCGCGGTTTCCGCGGTAATCGGCTCGGCAGTCAATAGCATCTGCATAGCCACGCCGACGCCAGCGGAGTTGACCAGGCGGGGGATGCCTCCATCACCGTGGTGAAATCCGCGACGGCCTTCGAAGGACCCAAAACGGGCGTTCTCTGAGGCGATACGGATGTCGCAGGCCAGAGCGGTCTCGAAGCCGCCGGCCAGGGCCCAGCCATTGACCGCGGCGATGATCGGCTTGCTGGTGCGGTGCAGACCGCGCGTCAGGCCGCCGAGGCCATCCTTGACCACGGATCGCACCTGTTGGGGGGTGGCACCCGGCCACCGGGTCATGTAGTGCTTCAGATCGGCTCCGGCGCAGAACGCGTCGCCAGTTCCGGTGAGAATCGCCACGTCGACGCTGTCGTCGGCATCAAAGTCCTGCCAGATCTGCCACAGGCGCGCATGCAGTTCGGGGTTGATTGCGTTCTTCGCCTCGGGCCGGTTAAGGCGGACGAACGCAATGCGATCGCGGGTGGAGTACTCGGCTACGGCCATGATGAAATCCTTTCGACTGATAGTCGAAAATTATACCTCTGGTCGAAATCCGTCAAGGGTCGATGCTGTACGCCCAGGGTTTGCGGGACGCTGCCGCGGAGGCGGGGGTGTCCTCACCGGTCGGATTTCGGTGGTTCCGGCATGCTGTCGGCCTGAATCCCCGTTTGTCTCAATCGGCTTCGGGCCGATACCTGTCTTCGAGCGAGCGTGAGGACATCGCATTGCGGAGCGCGCAGGGGTGAGCGGGGCCGTATCCCAGATTGAGCGAAGGGCCTCGACCGATATCTGCAGAGCTGGAAAGGCTTCGGTGGTATGACGGTCCATGATTCGCCGGGCCGATGTGCCGGTTTCTTAGGATTCTCTCAGTTGAATCCGAATTGAACCCCCACAGGGCTCCCACCTGCGGTTCTGCACTGACCCGGTTCGATGCCGTCACCCCCCTCCTGCATAACCGCAGGTAGAACGGGTGATGTGACGTACTGTCTGTGTCCGGAGGGGGAGCTGACCCATATCCCCAACCTGGTGTATGCCGCTGACCTGCAACTTCCTTGTCGCTGATAGTGCTGTTGGCGTGCGAAGCCGGATTGACCGCGGGTCAACCACCGCAACGGCTACCGCCACCGCGACTTCGACACCCGCGTCGGCGCCATCGATGTCGCGATCGGCGAAACTGCGGTCCCGCAGCTACTTTCCCGATTGGCTGCTCGAACGCCGCAAACGCGCCGAACGTGCCCTCACCTCGGTGGTAGCCACCTGCTATCTACTCGGCGTTTCCACACGCCGGATGGAGAAACTCGTCGAATCCCTCGGCATCACAACGCTTTCCAAGTCCCAGGTGTCGATGATGGCTTGCGACCTCGAAGCCCAGGTCGAGGCGTTCCGCGCCCGTCCACTTGACCAGGGGCCCTACCGTTCGTCGCCGCCGACGCCCTGGTGCTGAAGGTCCGCGAGAACGGGCGTGTCGGTCCCATCGTCGACGACGACCTGCGGTTCGAGCCGGGTGGATGCCGCCTCGCGCAGCCATGAGACACATGCGCCCACTTCAAAGCGGGCGTTGGGCCTGTCGAGAGGTTTGCCCTGTTCCCGCGACAGCAGGCGGGCCAGCGCTTCGGCATTCGCTTCGACGGCCTCGGCGGCAGCGCCCAGCAGTGCGGCGCGGGCGTCGGGGAAGGCATCGCTGGACATGGGCAGACCGCTTCGGATTCGGCCTGGCTCGCTTCGTCTTGGATGGTGTCCCAGTGTTCGGCGAGCCGGCCGTCTTCGACCCGAACGACGTTCGCGACGATCCAGTTCGGGCGGTCGCCCAGCCCGGAGAATCGACCGTACAGCATCACGTAATCACCATCGGCCACAGCGAATTGGTTCTCGTAGCGAAACTCGGCTGGCCGGGACGCGATGGCCTCGAACAGTCCGTCGCGACCCGGTCCCATTTCTGAGCTGTGCTGGACGTAGCCGGTCGCCCAATAGCGCTCCGCACCGGCGAAGTCGCGCTTGTTGATCAGGGTGTCGAACGCCTCCAGTACAAGCTTCTTGTTGCGTTCCTGGATGTCGCCCACGGCCTGCGCCTCTCGTCGAATTGCGTCTCGATCCATCAACGGCTGCGCATCCGCCTGTGGTGCCAGTGTGTCGTTCCTGTGTTGAGGGGGCATTCACCTGTTCGGGTGAGCCAGGCGATTTCGCCGACTACCTCGGCCGCCCGCCTGGGCCTCGGGAATTCTCACTCACGCGTAATCGGCCACGGGCAACGAGCCGATCGAGTCCGCCGGTGTTCGCGTCGCGCCCACCGGCGGACTCGGTCGGCGTCCAGCGGTGCACCATGCCCGACGTATAGCGTGGTCGCGCCCTGTTCGAGCATGGAATCGATGCTCGCCAAGTTCTGGAGACGATCCTCGTGGAACGGAGGGTTGGCCGGCGCCTCGAAGAGGCCGAGGAAGCGTCCGGCGATGAGATCTGCGGCGATCAGATCACCGTCGTCGGTGAGCACTGACACGGAACCCGGGGTGTGTCCGGGGCTCGGCAGGATGCGGGCGGCGACACCGTAGTCGTGCAGTGCTGTGGGACCGTCGATGATCACCTGGGGCTCGAACGGCTCGGTGTGCGCGTGCGGCACCGGGGTCTTGCCGAACAGCCAGCCGAGGGGGCCGGTCGGCGGCAACGGTCCCCCGTTGCGACCCAGCCGGTAGGAGGCGAGATCGGCGGAGTGGGCGATGATTGGGGCGCCAGTCGCCTGACGCAGGAACACGGCCGAACCGAAGTGGTCGATATGGCCGTGGGTGATGACGATTGCCGCGAGGTCGGTCGGCGAAACACCGAGTGCCACAACCTGTTCGAGGATCCGGGGGCCACTACCGGGCACACCGGCGTCGACCAGGACGGGGCGATCGCCGCGCAGGAGGAAGGTGTTGACGGTTCGCTTGCCGAGGGCCGGAAGCGCAGTCACGGTGACTTTCTGCATCTCTTCACGCTAGGCCTGGCTGCCTGAGACGAACATGCCTATATGTTCGATTCCCACTGTCCAATCGTCTCACTCCGGCGTAGTGTGGGCGTATGGATGTGCTCGCTGATGTCCTGTCGGCGACCAAAATGGGCGGTACCGTCGCAGCGGTCGTACGCGCGACCGGGCCGTGGGGGATCAGCTTTCCGGAGCTGCCCATCGCGGCCTTCCACTACGTCGCGGCCGGCGAGTGCTGGCTGCGACGGCCAGGTCATGACCCGTTGCTGCTCAGCGCGGAGGATCTCGTGCTGTTGCGTGCGGGCGCCGGTCACGTCATGGCCAGCGACTCTGTCGGTTCTACAACCGAATTCAGAGAACTCGCAGAGCAATTCGGTGGAGCGGCCGTCGTCGTGGATCTGCCCGGCTCCGGACCGCCGGCGCGGATCCTGTGCGGCGGCTTTCGGTTCGATTCGCATTCGACCCACCCGATGCTGCGGCTACCACCCCTGCTGTGGCTGAAAGACGTTGCGGCACAGGGCCGCGACGTCGCGGACGTACTCGACATGCTCGCCGCGGAACTCTGTGACCAACGGCCAGGGACGCTGACCATCGTCGATCGTCTGGTCGACGTGTTGTTCGTTCACATTCTCCGGCACTGGTCCGCGGGGCGCGGTGTGCCGGTCGGTGGCGAGACCTGGTTGAACGCCCTGAACGACGAGCCCGTCGCGGCAGCTGTCGGCTTGATGCACCGATATCCCGAACGGCCCTGGACGGTACCGCTATTGGCGAAGGAGGTGGGGGTATCGCGCGCCACGCTGTACCGGCGTTTCACGGGCCTGGTCGGCGAGCCTCCGCTGACCTACCTGACTCGCTGGCGAATGGAGATCGCGGCGCGCAAGCTCCGGGAATCCGACGACTCCCTGGTGGCGATCACCGAAATGGTCGGCTACACATCCGAGTTCGCGCTCGCCAAGGCATTCCGCCGCCATCACGGCATGCCTCCCGGCCGCTATCGGGCCGGTCACCTCCAGCTCCCGGCCTCTGCCGGCGTCGGGACGGACGGGTGAGCGGCACGGAAATTCGCCCGGTAGCTCACCGGCGACACGCCGGCCTGGCGCACGAAGTGCGGGCGCATGGCTGCGGCATTGGCGAATCCCGCATGGCGAGCAACGGTCTCGACCGCACTGTCCGTGGTTTCGAGTAGCTCGCGGGCGTAGCGAACGCGGGCGGCGAGCAGCCATTGCAGTGGTGTCGTCCCGAACTGGGATCGGAAGTGCCGGTTGAGGCTTCGCACGCTGAGTGCGGCGTGATCGGCGATGTCGGCGAGAGTCAGGGGGCGGTGCAGGTTGGCGTTCATCCATTGCATCGTGTCGCCCAGCAGGATGTCGGTGCCCGCCGGGGCGGGATGGCTGATGAACTGCGCCTGCCCGCCCTGACGCTGGGGCGGCATGACCGTGTGGCGGGCGGTGTCCGCGGCTACCGTCGCGCCGAGGTCGTTGCGCACCAACTGCAGGCACAGGTCGAGCCCGGCCGCCACACCTGCGGACGTGCACACCGTGCCGTCCTCGATGTAGAGCACTGTGGGATCGACGTCGATCGCTGGATACCGTTGCGCCAGCATCTCGGCGTGCTCCCAGTGTGTGGCTGCTCGGCGGCCGTCGAGCAACCCGGCGGCCGCCAGGATGAACGCGCCAGTGCATACCGATGCGATACGTGCGCCGCGCGCGTGTGCGGCACGCAGTGCGTCAAGGACTATCCGCGGTGGATCGGGGTGGGTGGGCGCGCGACCGGGGACCACGATCGTGTGTGCGTCGGTGAGCGCCGCCAGATCCCAGTCGGTGCGCAACTCGACTGCGCCGAATAGTGAATCGGTGCGTGCCCGGCGTCCCGGAGCGACGATGCGGACGTCGTATTCAGGCGTTGCTGCGATGAGATTGGCGGCGCCGAACACCTGGCCGGGAATGGTGAGCTCGAATCCCACCATCTCGTCGAGCGCCAGAACTGCCACGATCTTCATGGCCAGATTGTAGCGGTAGTAGGCATTCTAGCCACTGTCGGGCGGTCGCCGTTCTCCGCAGAATGAGAGCTGTCGAACCGGAATGGAGCATTCAGATGACACCCCGGACTGCGAACAAGACGGCCCCCGCCAAGGTCGCCGAAACACCGGAACAGCTGGCGGAGCTCTTCGTCGAACGCCTGGCCGCGGGCGACCTCGACGGCCTCGTCGAGCTGTACGAACCGGCGGCAGTGTTCGCGCCGAACCCGGCTCTGGAAGTCGGCGGCAGCGCCACGATCCGCGAGCGGCTGGCGGGGTACGTCGAGGCCGGCGCTCGGATCACCCTCGACGCGCGCCGGATCGTGATGGCAGAAGACATCGCACTGATCTCGACCCACGCCCGGGTAGTCGGGTTCGGCGCCGAGCCGCTGGTCACCACAACCACGGAGGTCGCACGCCGGCAGGCCGACGGCCGCTGGCTCTACGCCATCGACCACCCGTTTTTCGGACACTGATCCGCGCGCAATTCGGCCCGCGTGACTCCGAGCATGCGGTGCTTGGACGACCACAGAAAGGAAATCATGACCACCGACGTCAACACGCGATCACAGTTCGATCTGCCGACAACGGAATTGGCTGTCGCCGCCGACGAACTGGCCCGATCGGTATCACCGGAGTTCATCTACAACCACGTCATCCGGGGCTACCTGTTCGGACGCGAGATCGCGGCGAGTATGGGCATGCGGGCCGGTGTCGACTATGACGACGAACTCGTCTTCGTCGCGTCCGTCCTGCACGATCTGGGCGCGACCGACCACGCCAACGGCAACCAGCGATTCGAGGTGGACGGTGCCGACGCCGCCGCGGAGTTCCTGAAAAGCCGAGGCGTGGAACCGGATCGAGTGCAACCGGTGTGGAACGCGATCGCATTGCATACCAGCGACGGTCTGTGCCACCGCTTCGGTCCGACGGAAGCCGTGACGCAGATGGGGATCGGAGCTGACATTGTGGGCCGGTTCCGCGACGAGCTCGCGCCGGAATTCGCCGATCGGGTGCACGCTGCGTATCCCCGGCATGACCTGGGATACGCCCTGTCCGGCGCCATCGCGGACCAGATCCACGCGAACCCCGCGAAGATGGTGTCGCCGATGAGCTTCCCCGCGCACGTGTATCAACTCCAATACCCGGATCACGCCACCAAGGTCACCTGGCACGACATCGTCGACGGGAACGGATGGGGCGACAAGCGGATCCCGCGCTGAGGCCGGATGGCGGTTCCGCGACGATCTCGCGGCACCGCCGTACCGACTCGGACACCAGAAGACGGAGACTCGTGTCGAGGGCTGGCCCGTCGAGCCGGCGGTGCGGAATTCCGTTGGGTCGGCCGGGAAGTGGCAGACGGCTCGTTACTCGATGTCAGCGGGAAGGTCGTGCTGGAGCCCGCCGGGTCCGTGCTGGGCGGTGAAGTGAGCGTCGATCGTCTCGGCGATATCGGTGAGCGCATCGAGTTGGGCGGGGACAGGACAGCGGCGAAACAGTGGCGGATGCCCATGATGTAGGACGGCCAAGCGGTATCGAACGCGGCCCGGCCCGCATCGGTCAGGACGAGGTCGTAACCGCGGGCGTCACCCTCGCTGGGCGCGCGCCGAACTGTTCCGCGTGTCTCCATCCGGGAGATCTGGCGGGACAGTCTGCTGTGCGCTCGCATTGCAACACGGTGGCCATAACTGCGCCGTGCTGTGGGCTGGTCGGTGACACAACGCAGCGCAAGGTTGCTATCTCAGGTCAGATTCAAAGCGTCCAGGAATTCCGTTGCTACGCGCTGATCACCGCCGATGGTAGCCGCGTCGCGCCACGGGATTCGTGTCGTGCTCCAGGCCGCGAAGGCGTTGGTGTCGGATGTGACGATTGCGTCGGCGTCCGTTGTCCCGTCGCCGGGTTCGACCGTGATCATGTCGTTGACGCGTTGCAAGCGCCAAACGCCACCTCCCGGGCCTGAGAGGTTCAGATCGATGGTGCCGGTCAGCGCGGTTGGGAGGTTCGGCTGCATCTGCGGTATTCCGGCGAGGAGCCAACTCATCGAGGGGTCGAGGCGCAGGTCGTCAGCGGGCGCGATCGTGCAGGTGAGAGGTCCGCGCGGCGTCAGGATGTCCCAGCGCAAATGGGTGTAGAAGTCGAAGCAGCACAGGTCGGCCATGGTGTGCAGGGGATACCGTCCCAGGTCGAGGAAGGGAACCACGACCGATGCGGTCGGCTCGTCCTGCAGTGTTGTGAAGACACCGAGTGCGTTCGCGACCGAATCGTCGAATGCTTCGGTTACCTTGGCCGGCGACCAGCTGCGTTTGTCGGCGACATCGACCTCGTTGAGGGCCTCGGATGCCCAGATCAGTCTGCAGCACGCCCTGCACGGCCGAGGTCAGGGTTTCCAGCAGGTCACCGACGTGGATGGCTACGTCTTTGACAGTCCATCCTGCGGCGGCGCTCGGTGCGGACCATTCCTGCTCGTCGAGGGTTTCCAATACTCCATGAATATCGGCGGCCGTTGCTCGAAAGCCTTCGAGGCCTGCCCTGCTCATGCTTGATCACCCATGGCGGCATCTTTGCTCAGCAGAGAGTGCGGGCACAATCACCCATCTAGGTGAACCGACTCCCGCGCGGAGTCGTTGTGTGAAACTACGCCGCGTCGAACCCAACACCAAACTCCCGAACTACCGGGCGATCTCAAACCCCAGTCCACGCTAACGAATGGGCGAGTCTAGCTCTGAACGATGTGGGACAGCGAAGCTTTCGTCTGGCGAGTCGCTTCGTCTGCTAGAACTTCGGACTCGTTCCGGAGCAACGCCGCCACGATAAGCTCAACCACGTCGCCTTGAGCAATCTTCGGTACATCGAAATTCGCAACGAGATCTGTGTCCACGAAGCTGGCGTGCACCCCGACCACGAGCGTCCCTTGCTCTCGCAGGCCCTCCCGAAGTGAGTTGGTCAGCGACCACTCGGCAGCCTTTGAAGCCGCATACCCTGGGAAGAGCGGCCAACCTCCCCAGGCCACAACCGAAACCATGTTGACCATTGCGCCACCGCCGTTGCGGGCCAGAATCGGCGCGAAAGCGCGCGATACAGACCATGTACCGAAGAAATTGACATCTAGTGCCTTCTGAACGAGACGGAGGTCTCCGTCCAACAGCGTGACGTTGTCACCAGTAATGCCCGCGTTATTGACAACGATATTCACATCCCCGGCCTGGGCCGCTGCCTTGGCGACCTGGTCCGGGTCGGTTACATCGAGGCGAACCGGCGTCAAATCACGGTCGGTAACACTCGCCGGGTCCCGTGCGCCGGCGTACACCTTTGCTGCCCCGTGATTCACCAACGCGCGAGCCAGCTCCCGGCCAATGCCTCTGTTCGCGCCGGTCACCAAGGCGATCGATCCACGGATTTCCATGGTTCCTCCTGCCTAGTAAGTTCCACTAACCTCGCTCTGCACATAGCTGCCCAAGCTTGCTTGTCGACGCCGAGTGGAAACGACGACGCTGAGTTTCGTTGATCGTGCGATCGGCGTGTGGGACGGCTACGGGAGTAAAACTCGAATCATTATGAGGCACGACGACTTGCAGGACCTGTGCTGCTCCGTCGCGCGCACCTGGTCGGTGATCGGCGAGCGGTGGGCCATGATGATTCTGCGCGAGTGCTTCTGCGGCGAGCGCCGCTACGACCACTTCCGATCGAAACTCGGGCTCGGCAGCAACGTGCTCAACGACCGACTCCGGGTCCTGCACCGGGGGCACTTACTAGCGGTACCGCAAGTGCAGATCGGTGTAGTCGAGTACGAACGAGGTGGGTCCGTTGATCCACGGACCATCCGGTGTGCGGCGTACGACTCGGCGGAAGAATGGGAACGCGAACCCGTCGACGATCTTCACGTCGTAGGTGTAGTGCGCGGCGACGCCGCCGAGGACGTCGGTCGTGTAGTCCACACGCCTGAGCATGAAGTCATCACCGAAGTAGAACGTCTGCACCGGCGTGTGCGTCGGGATTCGCTTCGGGAAGGTGACCTCGAGGCGCCGCCAGGTTTCACCGCTCTCCTCGTGCGGCTCGAGCTCGCGCGTGGAGAACCCCGGTTCGGTGAAGAGGAACGGGGCCGTCAGATAGTTCCACATGGCGTACCCGAAGAAATACGTCAGGTGCAGTTGGTCCCATGGCGTCTCGCGGACGTGGCCGACGAATGCGGAGCGGGGATCGGTCCGGTCGGCGACGATTGAGCCGTCCGGGCGTTCGATCCACACCCGATCGGGGGTGAAGATCCACCGGTTCTCGGAGTTCCTGTCCAGGTGCTGGATGGTGGTCCGTGGGGAATGCGTGTCGATCGATACCGTCGGCTGGAAGTGGCCGGGGAAACCCTTCAGATCCAGAAGGGCTCCCCAGAAGTTCAGCGTGACGTCGATCGCCTCGGCTTCACGCCATTTCTCCACCCCGCCATGCGCTTCGACAGCGGCTTGCAGCAGGTCGGTCATTTCTTGCCTTTCGAGTTCAGTTACCGAGGTCACCGACTGCGGTTCGCAGTCGTGACGATGTGGTCCGGCCTCGGGGTTCTCATGCGAAAGCGGTAGGCGAATCGAGGAAACGGCTCGCGTGCGCGACGAACAGTTCGGGGTACTGGAACAACGAACCGTGGCCCGAGTCGGGGTAGACGACGAGTTGGGCATTGGGGATGTGCTGGGCGAGAAGGTAGGAGTTGACCGTCGGCACCATCACGTCGTGGCTGCCATTGACCACCAAGGTCGGCTGGGTGATCCGCTCGAGTTCCACGTACGGCTCGCCATGCGGGTGCCGCCAATCAGCGATCGCCTCGACCTGGGCTCGCATGGTCTGCTGCGAGGTCGGCTGGTCGATATCGTCCGTTCGCTGGTGACGGCGCCGCCAGAACCGCTCACCGGCAGCCTGACTGGTCGCCGAAGGGGCGAAAAACAGGAACTGGAAGTCTTCGAACGTGACGACCTGATGCCGAGTGCCCACTGTATCCACGTCCGGGTGCCGGTCGGTGTCATCGCCAGCGCGAGGCTTGGTGCCGACCAGCACTAGCCTGCGGACCAGCTCCGGGTGGCGAAGGGTCAGGGCCTGGGCGACATAGCCGCCCAGGGAGAAGCCCAGCAGATCGATCGGTGCGGGCAGTGCGCGGATGAATTCGGCTGCGTCGTCGGCTTGGGCCTCGACGGTGTTCGGGGTCTGGCCGCTCGAGCTTGCGACTCCCGTGTTGTTGAACAGGATGACCTTGCGATGGGCAGCCAGGCCATCCGTTACTGCAGGGTCCCAGTGATCCATTCCGCCACGGAAGTGTTGTAGGAGGACAAGCGGCGTCCCGGTGTTAGCGCCGAATCGCCGATAAGCGAATTGGATTCCGTTCGTCGTGACGTATTGCGTTGGAGCAGTGACATGTGAAAGGCCGGTTCGTCCAGCTGTCTCGATCATCGTCGCTTCCTGGTCTGCTGGTCCGCTGCCGAAATCCATGAACGGGTTCATGTCCAGCTGGCGTCGGCAGCGGAGCTGATTTCTATTGCTCTTCGCCAGCCGACGGCCTCCGGCGCGTAGCGTTCGCCGCCAGGAACCGGCTGATTTCCGCGGCGATGGTCGACGCCTGCTCGAGGTGCGGCCAGTGACCAGACTTCTCGATCCTGGTCACCGTTGTGTTGGCCTTGTCGAATCGGTTGAGGACTTTGGCGTCGAGGACCTCAGCGGTGACCAGTGAGTCCTCCGCTCCGGGAAGAACCAGCACCGGGCCGGAGAAGTCACTGCGTTGCCTACCGGTCGGATGGCCGTTGTTCCACATGTCCGCCAGCTCCCGCACCACCTCGGGCTTGGTCTTCACTCCGGCCGCCGCAACTCGTTCCAGCTCAGTCGCTGGTGCTGTGGGCGCGGTCTGCTGACGAACGGCCAGCAGCTCTGCCACCCCCAACGACCCCAGCGACCGGAACGTCTCGATCGCCTCGTCCGGCAGCTGGGTTCCGTCCATCGGTATCGGCGACACGAGCACGAGCCCGCGCGCCTGGTCCGGGCGTGCCGCCGCGACGAGTTCGACCGCAGGTGCGGCCATGCTGTGGCCCACGATGACAAACGGTTTGCCCACCGCGTCGACGACAGCGGACACGTCCGCCGCGAGGCGGTCGTAGGTAAACGGCCCGTCGGCGTCGGTACGGCATCCGGAACCTGCGAGGTCGAGTCGCACGGTCTCGACGTCAGACGCGTCGAGACCGGCGACGACCTGGTTCCAGATGTGCTGGTCGTCGAGAAATCCGTGCACGAACACGACGGCAACGCTGCCGTCGCCCTCTCGACTGAACGTGATCTCGCTGTTGGGTACTGATTCCGAGATCTCCATGATTACTCCCTGCCTGTCGCTGTAAGTCGATACGAAGGTCCGCGGCATGGCCCGCATGGACGGGCTGCGATGCCCGTCGAGGCCGCTATTCATGTGACATAACGGGCAACCGCGTGATCGCGGCGCCCCGGAGCGCGCCGGGATTGATCCGGTCGGGGTGCTGGGCCAGCATCCGTGCGTAGATCTGCTCGGCGCTGCTCGTGGATTCCAGGTGGTGACGAGCGTCGGTCAGATACTGCCGGGTGGCCTCGATCGCAACTGGGGTGTTGGCGGCGCGCGGATCCTTGTGGCCCGCGACAATGGGATCGGCATTCAGACCGTGGACGGTGTCGAGGGCGGTGAGCCAGGAGTCGATCGGGGTCATGACAGCAGCGCGACCGCGGAATACCAGACCGGCCCGGCATTCAGACGATCCGGGTAGAGCTCGACCATGGCATCGAAATACTCACGGGGACTGGACTTCTCTGCGAGCAGGCGTTGTGCGTCCAGCAGGTATCGACGTGTCTGGTCGATGCTCGCGGGGTCGTCGGGCAGGTCTTTGTTCTTGTGCCCGGCGACGACTGCTCGAGGCTCGAGTGCGGCGACCGTATCCAGCGCGGTCAGCCACGCTTCGATGCCCCCCTCCTCGCTCTCCAGCAAGTACTGGTGCACGCCGTTGTAGACGACGTCACCGGCGACAATCAGGCCCGTCGAAGGCACGTGCAGCACGGTGGTGCAATCGGTGTCGGTGTGTCCCACGTCGACCGGATGCAATGTGCGGCTTTCCAATTCGAAGCCCTCGGCGGGAACAGGTTGATAGACAACGGGACTGGGCGGGATCTGGCCGGGGAAGTCGAGATCCCATGTTTCGGCCCGGCCGGTGGTGGCCTGCTGGTGCATCAGGGCGATAGTTCCCTCGGTGGCGTAAGCGATGACACCCGGGAAACGTTGCAGCAGTGCATCTGTCCCGAACCAATGGTCGCCATGACCGTGTGTCGAGTACACGTGTGTCAGTGTCCGGCCGGACTTTTCGATCCAGTCACCGGTGCGCCGCACCTGATCGCGAGTAAACGGTGGATCCACCAGGACCGCCGACGCATCGCCGTAAATGAGCGTGGATGTTACTGGCGAGGAGACGATCGGACTGCCGTCGGGGAGCCGCTCGCCGCGCGCGCGGGGTAGGCCGTCATGAACCAGGACGTCGTAGTGCAGTTCGCTCATGGTCACTTCCCCGGGGATACGCGCTGATGGGGCACTTCACAAGCATCGTGCCGCGTTCGTCGCACGGGCGCACTCACCCGATCAGGTGAGGGAGCCGCAGCCCGTCTACGTGCAATCCTGGGAGCTCCGTCTCGGGAAAGGGGAACGCTGTGCAGGTCGCGATACTCGATGACTTCCAGAATGTCGCATTGACGTCGGCGGATTGGTCCGGTGTGCGGAGCAGGGCCGCGGTCACCGTGTTCAACGACCATCTCGATGATGCGGATGAAGTCGTGGCGCGCCTGGAGCCCTTCGAAGTCTTGTGTGTGATGCGGGAACGCACTCCGCTACCGCGATCGATCATCGAGCGACTGCCGCGCCTGCGGATGATCGCCTCGACCGGGCCGGTCAACGCATCGATCGACGTGACGGCCGCAGGTGAGCGCGGTGTTCACATCGCCCATACCGGTTACCGGTCGACGCCCGCGATCGAGCTGACCTGGGCGCTGATTCTGGCCGCGGCCCGCGACGTCGTCGGGCAAGCCGCCTCGGTTCGCGCGGGCGGCTGGCAGACGTCGGTCGGGCGGGAACTCTCGGGTCGGGTGCTCGGGCTGCTGGGTCTGGGCCGGATCGGTGGCGAAGTGGCGAGTATCGGCAAGGCTTTCGGAATGGATGTCATCGCGTGGAGCGAGAATCTGACCCCCGAGCGTGCCCGCGCGGTCGGCGCCGAGTGGGTATCGAAGGAGCAGTTGTTCCGACGCGCGGACTTCCTGACCATCCATCTCGTGCTCAGCGACCGCAGCCGCGATCTGGTGCGAGCCTCGGACCTGATGGAGATGAAACCGACTTCCTGGCTGATCAACACCGCACGGGGCCCGATAGTCGAGGAGGCGGCCCTCGTCGAGGCGCTGACGTCGAAATCCATTGCAGGAGCGGCCTTGGACGTCTTCGATTCCGAGCCGCTGCCGCAAGACCACCCCTTCCGCACTCTGCCGAACGTGATCGCAACCCCGCACATCGGCTATGTCGTCGAAGACCTGTACCGAACCTTCTACGAGGACTCGGCGGCAAACATCGAAGCATGGCTGAAGTCCGCCCATGACTGACCGGAATCGAAAGGGCCCAGCCATGCCCACACTGCATGTCCTCGTTCTGCCCGGAGGCGGATACGCCCAATACACTGAGCGCGAGGGGGAGCCCGTAGCCCGATGACTACGCCAGCATGGCGTGAACCGGCATAGCGTCGATCCCTTCGCGCGGTGTGGGATGGGTCTTCGCCGCCTGATGGCGCTACTGGGCGGTCTGACCGGAGCTGATAACAGTGTCGGGCATAGCCCTCGCTTAATCACTCACCTGAACAGGTGAGCCCGCACGATTCCACGAAGTTGGTGATGATGCGAGCGAGCGCCGCGGGTTGCTCCTCGGCGGGCCAGTGACCGCAATCGGAAATGACAACCGTGCGGATATCGGCGACGCCGACTTCGCGCAGCCCCTCTGCGACAGTCTCGACGAGAGTCGCGTGGGAGAACTCGCTGAAGGCCAGGAGCACCGGTACATCTAGCTCTTCGATGGCGCTTTCATTGTCGACGGTGTCGATCGGGAGGGCACTGAACATCTTGAATCCAGCGACGAGTTGGTCCGCCTCGCTGTATCCAGACACGTAGACGGCGATGTCGGCATCGGTGATGGCGGCGGGATGTGCGGCGAAACGGTCGATGAAGCTGCGGAAGTACGCTTGCTGATGGCCTTGTACGAGAGTGTCTGCGGTGAATTGGCCACGATCGGAGTCGCTGTGGAATCCGAGATGCCAATAGGCCGTCGACCGCGCCATATCGTCCCAGCCGGCAATGCCTGGCAGCGGAGTGTCGATGATGACCAAACCCCGAAGGCTCGCGGGGTACCGTCGTGCATACGCATAGGCGACAAGCGCTCCCATGTCGTGGCCGACCAGGAAGACTCGACCCAGGTCCAGATCTTCCAGTACGGCACGCACATTTGCCGCCATGGTGGCTTTGTCGAACGCGTCCGACTGCGGTGTGCACCTGCCGATGCCGGGCAGATCCACAGCGACCGAGGAACAGGTCTGCTCCAGCAGCGGAAGTACCCGGCGCCAAGCGTAGGACGTCTGTGGCCACCCATGCAGCAGGACGGCCGTAAACGGTCCGTGACCGCCGTCCCGATAGCCCGGAACAGCGCTCGATCGGGTGACGCTCGCGGCATTCCCGTGCTCGGACGGCACTGCGGATGTGCACTGCATGTGTAACCCCTACTCGTCAGAGCGCTCTCGGCGCATGAGCACCCGCCGTCCGTACGGAAAATGCTGCCCTAATGGTCAGCTCAAGAGGTCGCTCAATCTCTACCGCAAACAGGTGAGATAGGTCGGGGTGAGGCACGACCCACAACGGGGCTGCTACTTCGTGGGCTCGTCAGGTTGCCAGATCGTCGTGCAGGCTGTTGGCCAGCTGTACGCGTGACTGTATGCCGAGTTTGGCGAAGACGGAGCGCAGGTGGGTGCCGACGGTGTTGACCGAGATGCCGAGCTCAGCGGCTGCGGATTTGTTGGTGTGGCCGGCGCCGATGAGGGCCGCGATGCGGCGTTCGGCGGAGGTCAAGGCGGCCCAGCCGGTCGGAGATTGTGGTGTGGCCGAGGGCCACTTGGCGCGGTGGGTACCGGCTTCGCGCATGACCCTTTGTATTTCGCTGCGGTTGGCCCAGGCTCCCATGCGGTGGTACTCGTCCCAGGCGCGATCGAGCTGGACGAGACCGGCGGTGCGGTCACCAGCGGCGAGCAGGGCCCGCCCATAGGATTCGGCTCCTCCGGCGCGCAGCAGTGGGCGCGGGCTGCGGGCGAGGACCTGCGAAGACCGGGCGATCAGGTCGAGATCGTCTTTGATGCGTCCACGCAGGTTCAGCGCCATGCCCTCGAAACTGGCTACGCCGGGATTGCGGGCAGCAGCCAATTCCGCGATATCTGTTGCCGTAATAGCGAATTCGACGTCCGAAAACGCGTTGCCGACCTTGAAGAACAGGCCGGTCCAGCACGGCCATAGGGGCCAGTAGCTGAAAGACTCACCGGCGCCGTCCAGCACTGGACGCCAAGTGTCGAGGGCCTCCGAAAAATCACCGTGGCCCGCGGTGAGCCAGCCGCGCATGACGGCGACGACGGACCTTCGAGTGGTGTCTTCAACTTTGATGAGGCCGTCGGCGAGCCGCATGTGGCGGGAGGCGATCTCGACGTCGCCGTGCAGCAGCGCCACCGCGACACGGACCATGAGGGCGTCCAGTGTGTGTGCCGTGTTGCCGAGCTGGCGGCCCAGTTCGGACAACGCACGCGCCGCAGCGTCGGCTTCGTCGAGGCGACCGAGGTGGAAGTAGAGCCACATCTCGGCACAGCTGAGAGAGGGCCGAACCGATTCCGTGGCGGTGCGGCGGTCGTTGCGCCCCTGATCGAGGAGCGCTTGCGCGTGGTCGTATCGGTCGAGGAACTGCAGTTCGATGATCTCCTCCGCCAGGCAGGAGTCCCCACCGAGCGCACGAAGCTCGCGGAAGTGCCCGAGGGCGCTGAGATGGCGGGCATCGTTCTTCGCCGCCTCGCCGGCCGCCTGCAGGGCCAAACTTATCGCGTCACGGTCATCAACCGTGCGGGCCTGCGCGAGCACTGTCTCACTGACGCGGATGGCGTCGCAGCCGCTCGACAAGCGTGTTTGTGCCAATGCCGCAGCAGCCCTCAAGCGGGCTGTGACTACCGGCAGCAGTGCCCGGTTGCGAAGCACGCGCTCGGTGCGGGCGACCAGATCAGTGATGCGCCCGCCGAGCCAGAGTGACTGGGCTGCTTGGGTTTCGACTTCTCCGATGACGTTGTCATCCTCCAAGCGTGCCAGGATGAGGTCCGCGACGGCTATCGCCTCCGCGGAGTGCTGGGTGCGGGACAGCACCGAAAGACACCGCCTACCCAGGCCCAGCCATTCGGGTTGGTCGGGTCGCACAGTTCGGAAGGCCAGGGCCGCCAATTCACCTGCGCCGTCGGCGTTCGCCACCACCAGGGATTCGGCCGCGGAAATCATGGTCACCGCGCTGGCGAGATCACCCGGTCGGGCCGCCTCCCGCGCATGGAATGCGGCGATCAGAGGCTCAGCAGCTTCCGTGAGATAATAGTTGGCACAGATCTGATGCAGACTGCGGGCGTACGCCTTCGGGATGCACGCATAAATTGCGTCGCGCACCAGATCGTGACGACACATGAGTGTGTCTGCCTCGGCGCAGACCAGTCCCGACTCGAGGGCCTCGGCGAGCGGCTGAGCTAAACCTTCCCCGGGTAAAGACGTGCTGAGCGCGACGAGATCGCGCACCGGTACCGGCCGAACGGCGACGGCGACAATCTGTACGAGTTCTCGTGCCCGCTCGGTGAGCCGCGCCAGACCGGCGGCGATGGCTGCGGTGAATTCCACTGGCACAGTGTCGGATTCGCCGCGTGCGGCGGCGCGTGCGACGTTGTCGATGATCTGCACGGCTAGCAGAGGGTTACCGCCGATGGCGTCGAGGTAACCGCGCAACCGCTGGTCGGGGATGCGTCCCAGGCGATCCTGCGCGATCGTGGTGAGGTCCGACAGCGTCAGCGGGGCCAATCTGAGCTCCTGAACACCGGTCGCATCGTCGTGTCCGAGGAACTCGGTGTCGAGGCCGTCTTCGCGAGTCGAAAGCACCCACACGACAGGCAGCCCGATCATGCGGGCGATTACACCCCGCAGCACAAACCGGCTGACCCGGTCGACCCAATGAACATCGTCGACGGCAATAAGCAGCGGCCCGTCGGCTGCGAGGCTTTCCAGTTCATCGGCGACGGCCTCCACAAGGAGCAACGGTTCGCCGGCCAGCCGGACGATCCGCTTGTAGCTCTCGCCGGTCAGCAGGGGGTCGCGCCCGGAACGCAGCAACGCGATGACTGGTGCGCCGAGCTGGACCTGTCCAATCCGGTCGCACTTGCCCGCAGCGACTCGCAGGCCCGTGCGCTCCGCCTGGCGGCAAATCTCCGACAACACCGCGGTCTTGCCCACGCCGGGGGGACCGCACACAGAGATGATGCCGCCGACCCCGTATCGGCTGGCGCCGCGTACCACTGCCAAAGCCCGTCCAATCGGCTCGCTTCGGCCTCGCAGTGGTCCAGAATGCAACGACTACACCCTTTCGCTCCGACCACCAGAATTGTTCATCCTGGTTGACCGCTGCCGATCGCGCATTGCCGAATCACGCGATACCTATTCGACCGTATCGAGGTCGTGCGCGTTCGTTCGACGCACTACCCGTCACCCCCTTGTCGACGATGTACCGAAAACGAGGGTCGCAGTGCAAATAACGCGAAAAAACTTTATCTTATGCCCTGTCCACAGCTACCGTGCTAGAGCTTAGTGGGCGGACCCGACCATCACCGCAGCCTCTCCAGGTTCACTATTGTGCGCCGGACGACAACGTCCTGGCCAGGCTCGCTACGGCAGCGGCAACCAGCACCGTCCGATTGGTTGGATCATGTCGAGGTGTGGCAGGTCGGTTCTCCGCGGGTTGTGGTCTGCTTAAAATCACGGTCCGAGTGGGTATTATCGATCCTCGTCATTTGCGCTTAAACCCCGCCGTCGGCAGTCTGTAGTGGATTGTGTGGCATTCATGGCCCGAAGAGGTCGTTGGGAATTTGCGTGCGCACATGGTCACAGTTCGCTCGATGTGCCGACGCCCATTGGCGAAGGGAGCTGACCGATCATCATGACCGCGAAATCGACCGTGCACAGCGTGACCTACGACTTGTTGAGGTCGTTGGGTCTGACGACCGTCTTCGGTAATCCGGGATCTACCGAGGAGACCTTCCTCAAGAACTTCCCGGACGACTTCACCTATGTGCTGGGTCTGCAAGAAGCATCCGTCATCGCCATGGCGGATGCCTTCGCCCAGACCACCCGGCGTCCGGCACTGGTGAACCTGCACTCGTCAGCGGGGCTCGGCAACAGCATCGGCAACCTGGTCGCTGCCTATCACGGGCACACGCCACTTATCGTCACGGCCGGTCAGCAACACCGTGAGCTGTTGATCGGCGAGCCGTACCTGAGCAACCGCGACGCGGTGAATATGCCCAGGCCGTGGGTGAAATGGTCCTACGAGCCCGCGCGCGCGGAGGCCGTGCCCGAAGCGTTGATGCGTGCCTACGCGATGGCCGTGCAGCCGCCTGCGGGACCGGTGTTTCTGTCCATTCCGCTCGACGACTGGAACCATCCACTGCAGGGGCCCGCTGTTGTGCGTGATGTCAGCCGGGCCTACGCGCCCGATCCCGAGCGCCTGCGGCGCTTCGCCGCGCGCATCACCATGAGTCAGCGCCCGGCTCTGATCCTCGGGCCCGACGTCGACCGCGCCCGAGGATGGCAAGCCGGCATCGCGCTGGCCGAGAAACTGCAGGCCGCGGTCTACAGCCCGCCACTTCCGGACCGCGCTTCGTTCCCCGAGGACCACCCGTTGTACCAGGGTTCGGTCGGCATGTCGGTCAAGGCCGTCGGCGAGCGGCTCGCCGGACACGATCTGGTGGTGGTCACCGGGGCCGAGGTCTTCCGCTACTACCCCTACGTGCCCGGCGACATCCTCCCCGCTGGGACGGAACTGCTGCAGATCACCGACGACCCGGCGATCGCCGCAGCTGCCCGCGTCGGTGACAGCCTCCTGGGCGATGCCCGGCTGTCGATCGAGCTGCTCACCGAGTTGGTGGGCGACGGCAGTGGCCGCGCGCAGCCGACGCCCATGCCGCGTCCCAGGAAGCTGCCGGAAAATCCGAGCAGTCCGCTGACGCCGGCCGAGGTCTATGCGGCTCTGAGTGTGGTCCGGCCAGAACACGCCGTCTTCGTCAACGAGTCCACCTCGACCATGGCCCAACATGCCGAGTGGCTGCCAACCGTCGAGCCAGACTCATTCTTCGCCACGGCCAGTGGCGGTATCGGCTGGGCCGTGCCGGCAGCCGTCGGCGTCGCGCTCGGCGACCGGGACCGTGGCGTCCGGCGTCCGGTGATCGGTCTGATCGGGGATGGGTCGTTCCATTACTCAGTCCAGGGTCTGTGGACCGCGGTCCAGCAGAACTTGCCGATCGTGTACGTCGTCATGCGTAATCACGAGTACTCGATCCTCAAATCCTTCGCCGACCTGGAAGAGACGCCGGGTGTGCCCGGGCTCGACCTGCCCGGCCTGGACATCGCCTCCGTGTCACGGGGACTGGGCTGCCACGCCGTCGACGTCGCATCTACCGACCACCTCGAAAAGGAGTTCAAGATCGCCCTCGAATCCGGCACCACCACGGTGATCGTGGTGACCACCCGACCGGAGAAGACCACGCTCTGAGCTATGCGGAATTCTGATTCCGCACGCCAGCAGCATTGTCATCGTCGGCCGCGTGCTCGTTCCCTAGTTCGATGATCGAGCTGGCCACCTCAGTTCCACGCCCCAGAGCTGACACCTGGCCACCCGCGCCTGGGCAGTCTCGCGGGCCGGTCAAGTGAGCGCGTCGAAGCGTCGGCAGTCGGTGATGGCATAGCCGACTGCCGACTTGTCGGCAGTTACGGCCTGCCGCAGGCGGTCGATGACCGCCGGAAGGCTTCCGCCGGGCAGCGCGCAGGTCATCTCCTCCGGCGGCAGGCCCGTGCGGACCCGGCTGACCGCGCATCCCGCGCTGACCGCTATCTGCCCCTGGTAGGCCGGCGGAATGATCTGGCATTGCGGCCTGGTGGCGAGCCTCATGTCCGGACATGCCCCCTGGAGCGTCATGAGTGAGGACGGCGAGAGCCGGACGAGCACGACATCCGGGCTGGTCGCGGCGGTGAGCGGTTCGTAGCGGATCGTCGTTGGCCGGATCGGCAGGCACGCGATAGAGGCGAAGTCCGCGGGGGCGATCCAACCACTGCTGACCAGGGCAGCGGTGTCGGGCCCGGACGCCCGGTGTCCAGGTCGATCAGGCCGTGAGTGTGGCTTCCAACGCTGCAGTTGGCGTGGTCCGCGGCGTACGTGTCGAAGGGTTGCCGCTGAGCGGGCTCCCAGAAGCAACAGCCCGCGGGCTGGGCCGGGAGCTGCTCGCGGCCGGAGGTTGCCGGTTCTGTGCTGAAAGTGACCGCGACCGGTGGGTGTGCCAGGCCGAGGAGTTCGATGAGTGAGGCGGCAAGAGCGGACGCAGACGTCATAGCGCACCTTTCGTTTGCGGTGAGCCGACCTGAAATGTGTTACGGCTGGGAGCCGCCGTTGGGGGAGGCGACGCGAATCTGGTGGTCGCCGATGTCCAGGTTGAGCTCGATGGAATTGTCACCAATGACGTGCCATCCGGCCGTGTCCTGACCGTCGACGGTGATCGACGCCTCGGCAGGGCTGGGGAGTTGGTCGATCGTGAAGCTGGTGGGTTTTCCTCGCCGCGATGGTGTGGCGGCCGTGGTCTCGATGGTCAGGACATGGCGGGTCATGTCGTTCTGGGCGCGCCGGATGCCGATGTTGGGGTAGTCGACGCCGCGAAGCTCCGGTCCTGACGTCAGTGCGAGCCGCGGCTGACCCGCCACCAGGCTCCCGGGCTGCCGCTCTCGGCCAGCATCAGGGTCGCGTTGACTTGTCCGCGGGGCCAAGTGGAGTCGTAACCGAACCAGAATCCGAAACGGTCGTTCTCCTCGGTGCGGACGCGGCAAACGCCATCGCCTGCTCCTCGCAAATCCGCAACAGGTGCGACTGCGCCCCATCGACGACCCACCAGGTGCGTCCCCGATGGGGCGAAGGCGTTGATCCGAGTTCACGTCTTGCGCGCTCTTGTCATCTGTCATGGCGTTCGGTCCCCTCCTGCTCCGCGGCGGTGGATGCTTCCGCGAAGTTGCGCAGGGCTGCGACCAATTGCGTCTTCGAGGTGGTCAGCCCTGAGTTGCTCGTGGATCCAGGTGGCGGCGAGCATGGTCCAT
Organism: Nocardia sp. NPDC049707; assembly: GCF_040674855.1. NCBI lineage: Bacteria > Bacillati > Actinomycetota > Actinomycetes > Mycobacteriales > Nocardiaceae > Nocardia > Nocardia sp. NPDC049707. The sequence goes on from NZ_JBFANN010000021.1 coordinate 97,589, forward strand.
TTGGAGGTGTCGCCGGCTCCGTGTGCCAGGCCGAGGCTGTGTGGTCCGTGAGCGAAGACGTGTGTCGTGTGCGGTATCTGGTTGGCCGCGAGGGCCGCGGCCAGCCGGTAGGTGTGTTCGGGCGGCACGTAGGGGTCCTCGGCGGTGTGCCAGAGGAAGAATGGCGGTGCCTGGGGTGTGACGAGGGCGTCCAGTGAGGTCGACCGGCGCAGTTGGGGACTGGCGTCCTCACCGAGCAGGATCAGCCGCGCTGGTCGGTAGGTTTCGGTCTCCATCGAGGTGATGGCATAACCGAGTACGGCGAATTGCACGGTTTCCTCGGGCGCAGCACCCGGCGCGAGTGCGGCCAGCCCCGCCAGATGACCGCCTGCCGAGAACCCGGTCAGACCGATCCGTTGCGCGCCGGCCGCGCGGCATCGGCGGATCTCCTCGCGCAGCGCCTGCAGTGGTGCGGGATGCCGGACGTGGAGGGGGTAACGGAACACGGTGGCGGGCGCGCCGATGTCGGTAAGCCACCGGGCGACCGGTTCACCTTCGTGGGATGCGTGTTCGGCATAGCCGCCACCGGGCAGCACGATCATGTGTGTTTGATCCATGGGGCCTCACTCTCTTGCCGGGCGGTGGTCACATTGCGGTGCTGCCGATGAATTGGTGAACCGAGCGGATGCAACTGGCCCCGTCGCCGACGGCGGCGGCCACGCGCTTCATCGAGCCTGCCCGCACGTCGCCGATCGCGAAGATGCCTGGTTCGCTGGTCTCGAACGGCAGGGGTCCACGGCCGAGCCTGTTCCAGGTGTCGCCGGAGGGGCCGGGAACGAGGGCGGAGTCGGTCAGGACGAATCCGTTGTCGTCGAGTTGGACGCCGGACAACCAGGATGTTTGCGGGTCGGCGCCGATGAAGCAGAACAATCCGGCGCAGCGGATTTCATAGCTGTCGCCGGCGGTGTGGTCGGTGATGGTGACGTGCTCGAGGCGCTCGTCGCCGCTGAGGTCGGTGACTTCGGTGCGCAGCCACACGGTGATCGCCGGGGTGGCGGTGATTCGGCGTGCGAGGTAGGCCGACATGTCGGAATAGAGGTCGGGCGAGCGCACGACCAGGGTTACCGGGCATCCGCTGTCGGCGAGGAACAAGGCGGCCTGCCCTGCGGAGTTCGCGCCGCCGACGACTACTACCGGTGCCTCGGAGCAGGTCCGGGCCTCGATTCCGGTGGCGGCGTAGTAGATTCCGCGGCCCTCGAATTCCGGCCAGCGGGGTAGGTCCAGCGATCGGTACCGCGCGCCGGTGGCGACGACGATGGCGCGGGATGCGGCGACAACGCCGTCGGAGAGGACGGTTTCGAAGTGCCCGCCGATGCGGCGGACGGAGCGCACGCTGCATGGACTATTCACGCGTGCACCGAATTTCAACGCTTGCACGGCGGCACGGCCGGTGAGTTCCGCGCCGCTGATGCCGCGTTCGAATCCGGGGTAGTTTTCGATTCGTGAACTCGCGCTGGCTTGCCCGCCGATGGCGACGGCGTCGAACACCAGCGTGTCGAGTCCTTCCGACGAGCCGTAGACCGCGGCGGCAAGTCCGGCCGGTCCGGCGCCGACGATGACCAGGTCCGCCTCATCGGTGTCCTGGTCGGAGGCCGGTGTGTAGGTCAGGCCGAATGCGTGCGCGATCAGGGCTGGGGTGGCCCGTGACGTCACGCCGGAGGCGGTCACGACGGCGGGTAACTGATCCGCGGCGATGTCGATGGCGGCGGCGAGCTTTCCGCCCTCGTCGCTGTCGATGTCGATCCAGGTGTAGGCGAGTCGGGCGCGTGCGGCCCAGGTGCGCAGTGCGAGCGACTCGCGCGAGAACGCGCTGCCGAGCATTCGGACGCTGCGGGCTCCTTCTCCGGTTTGCAGTTCGGTGCGGCGCGAGAGGAAAGCGGTGAGGATGAGGGCCGACAACTGCGTGTCCTGGTCCATCAGTCGGCGGAAGCTGCGCGGCGTTATCCGGATGATCTTGCCGTCTTCGGTTACCCGAGTCATCAGGTAGACGGCTTGTCCGGTCAGCAGATTCAGCTCACCAAGAAACTGTCCGGGGGTGCAGGTGGCGATGCACGCTTCCGGCTGTTCACCGGTGGCTTCCCGCACGATGTCCGCGGAGGCCGTGCGTAGCACGATGAAATCGTAGCTCGCTTGCCCAGCTCGGTAGAGCACGTCTCCGGCCCGCACGGTCTCAGCGGTTCCGTAGGCACCCAGCCGGTCGAGTTGCTCGCCGGACAGGATCGGGAATCGTTCCCGCTCCGGATCGGTGGCGGTTCCGGTTCCGTTAGTTGTCATGCGGCTGCCGGATCGCCGTGGAGCGTCGCACGCGGGAGCGCGCCGGTGTGCGTGCCGCGAACCGGTACACCTGTCGGCCCTTTGACCATCGCCCACTCCGATCTGGTTTCGCCTACTGCCAGGGACCGATTCTTCGGTAACCCGTCCGGGCCACGCCATCACCTGAACAGGTGAGCTTTCGGCGGGCGGCCGTTCGTCGGCCGCGCCGGAAGAACTCACCTGTTCGGGTGAATGAACCTAGCGGCGGACTCGGAGACACTGACATCGATGTGTTCGAAGGACCGTGCACGGTGTCGTTGTTCGAGTAACTCATGGAGGCGCACATGCAGTCCGTAACCGTCGATCATCCGTCCCGACGTCTGCTGATTGCGCTGCCGCAGCCCTATGAGGAGGCCCGCGCGGCCTACGAGACTCTTGTTCCGGAGGTCGACCCGTCCAGGTTCGCTGCGGCCCGGTCCTGGCCGGAGGTCGTCGATCTCGCCAGGCTCATGGCTCCGCACGGGTTCCTGCGCTACTACCGTGCGGACCTCGCTCCCACCATGGCAGGCTCCGACTCGACCTGGCAGGCCACTCAATACCTGATGGGCAACCACACCATCGCTGAGCGAATGTTTCGCCACGACCCGGCCGTCATGCTCCACGCGCCGCTGCGCACCCTGCTGTACATCGACCCGGCCGGCGACACCAGACTCGCCGTCGACCAGCCCAGCCTGCTGTTCGACAGCTACGACAACCCGGACATCGCTGCGGTGGGCCGGGAACTGGATGCGCTGTTGTCGACGCTGGTCACTCTGCTTGGCGGCACGATGCCAGGGACATTCTCACAACGACCGGGTACGGCCGAACTGCCGGAGGGGAGTCGATGACCGGACCGGCCCTATCTGGTCACCGGTGCGGGTGGGAGAACCGGTGGCGTCAGCCGCATGGTTGTCGATCGGCTGCTGGCCTGCGGCGTGGCGGTGCGCGCCGTGGTGCACCGACGACGCCAGGCGGACGCGCTGCGCGCACTCAGCGCACAGGTGGCAGTCGGCGACCTGAATCGCAGCATTCGAGGTCGAAGGAGCACTGATGACAACCCCGCTCTGGCTGGGGGACATCGAGGTCGGCAATACCTACCGCAGCGATTCCTACACTGTGACCGCCGAGGAGATCATCGACTTCGCGCGCCGCTACGACCCGCAACCGTTCCACCTCGGCGAGGCGACCGCGGCCGGGACCGTCTTCGACGGGCTGGCGTCCAGCGGCTGGCATACCGCCGCGATCACCATGCGGCTGCTCGTCACCGGCGGTCTGCCTATTGCACACGGGATCATCGGTTTGGGGATCGAGCTGGCCTGGCCGACGCCGACTCGCCCCGGCGACATCTTGCATGTCGAGCTGGTCATCACCGACATCCGGATTTCCCGGTCCATTCCGGACCGGGGCATCGTCACCGCCGAGTACGACACCCGCAACGAGCACGGCGAGATCAGGCAGCACACGACCGCCAAGATCATGGTGTTCGCACGGCCGCACCTCTAATCGGCGCTCGCCGTTTCCGTGACCGTGTCTGCCTGAGGCTCACTCTGCGGGGTGAACGGCGGATAGTCGGTGTAGCCGTGGGCGTCCGGCGTGTAGTGCAGGGCGCGTTCGGATTTCGTCAGTGGTGCGCCCAGGGCGAATCGGGCGGGCAGGTCCGGGTTGGCGATGTACGGCTCACCGAAGGCGACCAGATCGGCCAGGCGCTGCGATATCAGGGCGTTGCCGCGGTCGCGGGTCATGCCGACATTGGCGATCAACGTCCCCCGGTAGAGGGGGCGGAAGTGGTGAAACATCCCGTCGTGCTGTAGCTGCGCGAGCGGAAGCCCGGTGAGATCGGCCATGGCTCCCATCAACAGCCAATGGGCCAAGGGATAGTCGTTGAGCCGCTCGGTCACGTATTCGCTGGTGGCCAGGGTATCGGCAGTGGATACGAACTCGCCGCGTTCGGCCCACGCCGGTCCGGTCTTGACGCCGACCCGGCCGATGTCGACGTGCTCGGCGACAGCGTCGAGCACGTCGAACAGAAACCGCGTGCGGTTCTGGATGGACCCGCCGTAGGCATCGGTGCGCCGGTTGGTGCGGGGATTGAGGAACTGGCCGATCAGATACGAGAACCCGGCTTGCAGCTGGACGCCGTCGAACCCTGCCCGGTGGGCATTGGCCGCCGCGGCGGCGTAGTCCCCGATCGTGGTCCGAATGTCGGTGCGGGTCATCGCACGCGGTGTCACAGTCGGTTTGCTACCCGCTGCGGTCGGGGAACTCAATCCCGGATTGACCGCCGAGGGGGCCGGCGGCGGAGTGCCGTCGAAGAAGTCGGGGTGCGAGGTCGAGCCGGTGTGCCACAGTTGCGCGAAGATCACGCCGCCCGCGTCGTGCACTGCGTCGGTGACCTCCGCCCACGCCTGCACCTGGGTGTCGGTGAACAGGCCGGGAACATCGTGCCAGCCTACGGCGTCGCGGCTGATCCAGGTGCCCTCGCTGATGATCAGTCCCGCCGCGGCGCGCTGCGCGTAGTAGCGGGCGTGCAACGAGGTCGGCGCAAGGTCGGGGTTGGTGGCCCGGCTGCGGGTCAGTGGCGCCATGACGATCCGATTGGCCAGCTGCACATCGCCCATGCGGTAGGGCTGCAGCAGCGGTTGTTGGGCGTCCAGTGTCCCGTGGAGCCGGCTCACGCGAGGAATTCCGTGACGTCGGCGGCGAATTCGTCGGCGTGCTGGAACAGGAATCCGTGCGCGGCGTCGGGATAGATCTTGATGCTCGCCTGGGGGATGAGGCCGGCGAGCAGGTGGGAGAAGTGAGGCCGGATCATCGGGTCGCTGTCGCCGTTGGCGATGAATACGGGGTGGGTGATCGCGGCGACGCGCTGCAGCGCGGCGTGGTTCGGGATGCCCCAGTCGCACACCGCGTCGTACTGCGCCTGCCGGGTTGCCCATGTGGTGGGTTGGTCTGCATCGACGGTGCGCGCGTAGACGCGGCCCAGAGCTTCGTGCCCGGCCGCCCGGCTGGCGGGGGAGGAGGTGAAGAAGACATCGAGATACCCGTTGGGGTCGGGCTGCGGCTTGCCGACCGCTCCGATCACCTCGGGCGCCCATCCGTGCATGCCCGCCGCGCCGCGCGGCGCTGAGGATGCGAGCACCACGCGGCGTAGTAGATCCGGGCGGATCAGGGCGATCTCCTGGGCGACGAAACTGCCGATCGAGAACCCGAGGAGATCGACTTGCGCGATATCCAGCGCGGCGATGAAAGCGATGGCGTCGCGTGCCATTTGCTCGATGGTGTCGGGGGTGGTCCCGGTGGTGGCCGCGACTCCCACGTTGTCGAACGCGATGACGCGCTGGCGCGCAGCCAGAGTGTCGACCAGCTGCGGATCCCAGTTCTCCAAATTGCCGCGGAAGTGCTGCAACAACACCAGGGGCACGGAGCCTGCTCCGACCTCACGGAAGGCATAGTCGATGCCGTTTCCGGCGCGCACTACCCGGTTGGGAGCCGTGGCGTAGTCCGCAGGATTGCTCATGTGGTGGACTTCCTTTCGATGATTCCGGTCGAATACCAACGGTGGTCAGGCCGGATATTGCGAGTAGGCGGCCACGAAGAGGGTGACGGCAATCTGTGCCGGTTGCCGGGGCCGCCGCGGCCGTCCGGTCGGTCGACGAAGCGACATCGGGGTGTCACCGTCGAGTATTTCCCCAGGCATCGGCCCGTTCCATCACCCGAATGCGTGATACCGGCTCTGCCGATCGGGTCGCCGGCACGTTGTGCAGGGTGTTGGCCAGCTGTACGCGTGACCGGATGCCGAGTTTCGTGAAGCCCGAGCATTGCAAACGCGGCCACACTCGAATTTGCCACTCGCTAAACGGAATTCGCGGGGCTGGCTGCCAAGCTGTGGGCTGCGGGCACCGCTCCTGCCCTTGACCGGTACGCCGATCATTCCGGATGTCGATGCTGGTGGAGACCCCGACGATGCGGTCACGGTGGCGTGTGCGGCGCGGCTGCTAGAACTCGAGCTGGTCCTCACCGCCGACGAAGTCGGTGGTGAGCGTGCATGTTTCGTGCGGTGGTTGCTGGATCTGCTGGGCCGCACGGAGGTCCCCGTCGTCGCGGGTTCCGGCCTCGGCAACACCCGGTACCGGGTCGTCGACTTCGTGACTCCCGCCACCATCGCATCCCAGCCCGACGACGTGCTGGGCGCGGCTCGGGCGGTATGCGCGACGACCTACGGTCCGGTTCGGTGGAGGAGACCGCCGAAACCCTCGCCGGTCATCCGCACGTCCGGTTCGTCGCCGCGACGACGGGTCCGGCCAACCTTCTGGTCGCTCTAGCCGCCACCGACCTGCCCGGTATCTACGCCTTCCTCATCACGACGATCGGGGCACTGAGTGGGCCGGAGCCGATCACCTGTTTGGGTGAGTGATTACGGTGTGCGCATCGTTCACGCTTGGGAGATGACAAGCCGAACAGACCCGGCCCGATTGGGATTCAGTGTGTTCACCGCGCCCGAGAAGGCGTTGGTCGGTGAGCGCCCGAAGCCCTTCGGTCCACCCTTGGGTTTCGATGCGGCGACCTCGACGCTGATCTACGGCGCGTACGACGCGGTGCTCGTCGATGCTCTCCACACGGTGGCCGAGGCGACCGCATTGGCCGACTGGGTCGGCCTTCATCACCGCAACCTGACCACCATCTACATCACCCACGGTCACCTCGATCACTTCTACGGGCTGAGCGTCCTGCTGGATCGCTTCCCGAATGCCAAAGCTATCGCCACCCCGAAGACCGTCGAACTCATCGAGCAGACCGATCCCGAGCTGTCCCGGTTCTTCGAGAGTTTGCTGCCTGGTCAGTCCGCGCCGAAAATCACCGCGCCGGAACCCATCTCCGGCGACACCTTCACCCTCGAGCGGCATGAGCTCCGGATCATCGAGCAGGGGCAGACCGATACCCTGCACAGCACATCGCTGCATATTCCGTCGATCGATCTGGTCGTCGCCGGGGACGTGCTCTACAACAAGTGCCACATGTACGTCGGCGAGACGACACCGGAAAGCCGCGACAACTGGATCGCAGCCTTGGACCGGCTGACTGCGTTGCACCCGAAACATGCGGTTGCCGGCCACAAGAAGACCGGCGCACCGGACACCCCGGAAACCATCGAGGAGTCCCAGCAGTACCTGCGAGACTTCGGACGGCTCAAAGAAAGCACCCTGTCCGACGAGGAACTGTTCAACGAGATGGGCAAGCTGTACCCGGACTGGGCGAGCCACCAATCCTGGTTGATGTTCGGGTTCTCGTAACCTGGCCGCTGGCGCGGACCCGACCAGCCCACCAAGCGGTACCGGCGTGCGCCGATGCGGTCGGCCGACAACCCTGACATGGATTTGAGCAGGACATTTCGCGCCGTCGTAGATCGCCGACAACACACCCAACGCGAGCAGGGCGGCAGACTGTTTCTCATGCCGTTCCACCGCCTGCCGGGACCGTCCGGCCGGGTCGAGAACGGTTTCTCTCGGCGTTGGCCAGCTCGGAGGTGCATCGCTATTCCGGCCAGGCGTTGTTCTGGATGATCTCGACGAAGTCCTTGCGTTCGAAGGAGGGATCGAAATGTGCCAGAACGTCATCGTTCATGGTGCCGAAGGTGGTGTCGGGGCGCTCGGCCATGCCGTCGTAGAAGGCCCGCAGAATCCGGTTCTTGAAGTCCGGCCGCGGGTGCGCCGCCACGACTTGGGCGCGGTGCTCGTCGGTTATCTCGTTCAGATCCATGCCCAGGACATCGGTTTCCACGCCCAGGGTCACCACTGCGACTTCGGGTCCGAGCTGGAGCGGTATCTCCGGGGTCGTGTGCAGGGCGATCGCGAGCCAGACGTCGCGGGCTTCGGATTCCGAGCGGCCGTGCTCGAGCAGAAAGGTGCGGGCGGCCTCGGCGCCGTCGAGTTCGAAACGCCGCTGCTTGGTGGCGTAGTCCGGGGTCAGACCGAGATCGTGGAAAAGCCCTCCCACGTAGGCAAGTTCGAGATCCACCTCCAGTCCGCGTGCGGCCGCTTTCAACGCTCCCCACAGAAACACTCGCCGCGAGTGGTGGAACAGGGTCTCGTCGGCCGCCTTCAGTACGAGCGAGGTGGCTTCCCGCGCGAGCTCGGTGTCGGGAATGGCGATACCTGCGATGATTTCGGGCATCCGAACCTCCAGTGGTGTGCATTGCTTGACTGCTTCCACTCTTGCCGACCATCGGGGACGGTCCCACTGCGTAAACCGACGACTATCCCACAGATCCGGACACCTGGAACCCGATGCCGTTCGGACCTTTCGTTGCGCGACGAGGGCAGGCCGCGGCTGGGCGAGTTTCGGTTACGGGAACTGCTCACCGAGCCCGGAAGCGATTGCGGGCGTGGTGTTTCCATGTTCGCGAGCGGTGGTTCCGAATCGATCTCGGTAGTGGCTCGGTGAGATGCCCAGGCGGGCAACAAAAGTGCGGCGCATGGTCTCCGAGCTTCCGAACCCGGCCGCTCGTGCGGTCGCCGCGACCCCATGGCCGGTGTCCAGCAGGGTCTTGGCGTGATCGAGCCGGACCTGTTCCACGTATTTCGCCGGCGTGGTGTTCAACTCGTCGGCGAACAACCGCGCCAGATGCCGTGCGCTGACCCCGACCCGGGCAGCCAGGCTGTGCACGCTGTGATCCAGGGCGGGCTCCGCCGAGACCAGATCGGCCACGGCCCGCACGGTCGGCGTGCGAGCGGGCCGGATCCGCAGGGGTGCGGAGAACTGCGACTGCCCGCCGGGCCGCTGCATGAACATCACGAGATTGCGGGCCACCTCGCGGGCCAGGTCGGCGCCGTGGTCCTGCTCGACCAATGCCAGTGCGAGGTCCATGCCGGCCGAGACGCCCGCGGAGGTGAACACGCCGTGGTCCTCGACGAACAGCGCGTCGGGCAGCACCTGAATGTCCGGGTACCTGCGGCTCAGCAGCGGCGCGTGACGCCAATGCGTCGTGGCTCGCCGCCCCGACAGCATCCCCGCCGCAGCCAGAGTGAACGAGCCCGTGCAGATCGACACCAGCCGACGTGCACGGGGTCCGAGCCCACGGACCGTGTCGATCAGATCGGCCGGAACAGGCTCGCTGACAAGAATGTCACCACCGGAAACCACGACTGTGTCCGCATCTCGAACCTGCGTGCGTGTGCCGTCGACGGGAAACCGGACTCCTGTCGAGGTCGCCACCGGCTTCCCCGACGGTGACACATAGCCGATCGCATAGTCGGCGCCGACCACGTTCGCCTCGGCGAACACCTCGGCCGGGCCGGCCACGTCGAGCATTTTCATGCCGTCGAACACGACGAATACCACCGGCCGACGCTTCGCCACAGTCCGCTCCTCTCGTGGAGATCGCCGAGCCGAGTATGTCAGAAATCGTGACATACCCCCAGAACCAGACGACCCGATAGGGACTGCGACCACGGCCACCGCGTCGAACAGCGCGGTTCTACCGACGCCCAATCCGCCCCCCGAGCACGAACACCGTGTCAGTGTCGGTCATGCACTCGGTTCGTGCACCCACCTGAACGCGTGAGCCCGGATTTCCATGCCTCGCCGCCCAACGCCGCGGTGACCCAGTACGACATGGCGATACCGCGGCTCTTGGTGATGGTCACGGCCGGGCTATCCACTCCCGCAATCGATCCGCGCAGTCGGCGCCTCACCAGTTCGTGGGCAGGTGTCGAACTCGCCATCGCCGGAACCGGGGCGTTGTGGCCAGATCGAACAGTGTCGAGAGCGGCTCGACTGTGTCGAGATGTCTCGGGTCCTGCCCCGGATCATGCGTTGGCGCGAACATGAGTTCGCTTGCCCAGTGCAGCCGTATCGTGCTGTCGGGCCGGAGCTTGAAAACGGTCAGCAGTGGTGCAGGCTGGCCGTCAGCACCGTCGCCGCCGTAGTCACGGCGAAAATTGCAGTTCGCCGCCGACAGCATCCGGGTGTTTCGCCACCGGATGCTCATCGGGTATCTCCTTCCTGAATCGGACACGCAGCGGGTGGTGGCAAGAGCTTGCGCAATTCGAGGAGATCGAGGCCGAGGATTTCGATCTCGGCCAGGACACCGTGTAGGGCGGCGCGGTCGATGAGCCGGCAGCACCGGGATCCGGTGCACGCGGGCGGGTCAGGGGCGGCCGGCAGAGAGCAGGCGCAGTTCGCGGCCGCGCCGTACCGCCGTGGAGCGGTCGGTGACGCCGAGTTTGGCGTAGATATTGCGGATATGCGTGTTCACGGTGTTCACCGAGACCGAAAGCGCTCTGGCGATCTCGGGGCGGGTGAGATTGGTGGGGAGGTAGCGCAGCAGGCGCAACTCGCTCGGACTGAGCTCTTCCGCCGGATGCGGCGCGGCGCGGTCCGGACGGGCCGGTGCGGTGCCCGCGACGGCATCGAGAACATCGGAGACCAATGCGGCGTGCGAAGTATCTTGGGGCGGAAGCATTTTCAGCAGCCCGGCGCCAGCGGTGAGCGCGAATGGCAGGATCAGGCGTTCGGGCTCGGCGAGTTCGAGGGCTCGCTCCAGTGCCGCCCGGGTGGCCTCGGGCTCGTCGAGGGCCTTTCCGGCCTGCGCGTCCAGGAGATGAGCCTCCACCAGAGTGAAGGTGTGGCTGACCGGCGCATCGTCGTTCAGGACCGCTTGCAGTTCACGGCGCGCGGCGGCGGGGTTGTTCTCGGCCAGGCGGATGGCCGCCGCGGCAGTGCGGATCTCACCCTTCCCTGCCTGCCGATCACCTAGCACGCTCAGCAGCTCGCGGGCTTCGAGGAGCATGCCGAGGCGCGCCTGCGTGGCCAGCGTGCAACTCGCCACCCGAGCGGACAGCGCATGCTCACCCGCCATGTCGGCCTGCACCTGTCCGGCCGCGGTGAATTCCTGCAATGCCTGCGCATGCCAGCCACGCGCGGCCCACAGCATGCCGGCCACCAGATGCAGCAGCAGTCGCAATCCGGGCTCACATCCCGCGCGGGTGATTCGGAGGGCGCGATTCAGCCATTGCTCACCTGCGTCGAATTCACCTGTCCAGGCCAGGGTTCCGGCGAGCGTCACCAGGGCAGGCGCGATGACCGGCTGCTCGTCCCAGCCGTGCCGGGCGGCCAGTTCGATGGCCTCGGTGCTGCGTCGCCGGGCGGTGTCGAGAGACGGGATAGTCGAGGCGAAGGCGAGCTGGGCGCGGCAGGCCACCTCGAGATAGGGGCGATCGATCTCGTGCGCGAGTGTCGCGCCCTCCGACAGATGACGTGCGCTGTCGGCCATGCGCAGCGACCACGCCTCGGTGACACCGAGATTCAGCAGTGCCACCGCGCGCAGATCGCTGCCGAGCGCGATATCCGCGGTCGAGCGGCCAGTGAACGGGGGCGGCAGCGACTCAACCTGGTCGATCACGCCGTCGAAGTTGCCGCGGAGCCGGTCGAGCAGCAACTGGAGCGTGGCGAGCGCCAGATCCAGGCGATGTCGACGGTCGGCCGGCGTTGTCGCGGCGTAGGACTCGGCGATCGCCAGGTGCGCGGCCGCCTCCTTCAACCGCATCTGATCCAGATCACGGATGGCGTACACCAGCGCGAGGTCAGGCGAATCCCGTTCCGGCCGTGTGGAAAACGCGCGCAGCAGCACCTGCACGGTGCCCGATTGACCGTCGAGAGTGAGGCTCACCGCGTGGTCGGTGAGCAGCTGGGCAGCTTCCGACCAGTCGCCGGCCGCCTGCAGATGCCGGATGGCGTCCACGGTGTGGCCGTGGTCGGTGCACCAGCTCGCTGCGAGCCGGTGCAGGTCCGGGATCTCGGCGGCCAGGGTCCGGCGCAGTTCCAGCCGCAACAGCCCGCTGAACAGGTGGTGATAACGGAACCAGGTGCGGTCGGCGTCCAGCGAGACGACGAAGGCGTTCGCGTCCTCGAGTTCGAGCAGAATCCGTTCCGAGCCGGTGCCGCAGGTGAGCAGATCGGCCAGTTCACCGTTGACGCGATCCAGCAAGGAGGTGCGCAGCAGCAGCCGCTGTACCTCCGCCGGCTGGCGCTCCAGCATCTCGGCGATCAGATACTCGGCGACCGTCCGCTCGCTGCCCGAGAAGTGGGCCACGAAGCGTTCCGGGGCGGGATGTCCGACCAGCGAGAGCGCGGCCAGCCGCAAGCCGGCCGCCCAGCCCTCCGTGCGCTCGTGGAGCGTCGCGATCGCATTGTCGGGCAGGGTAATTCCGGACGCAGTGAGCAGCTCGTGCGCTTCGGTGGCGGTGAAACGCAGTTGCGCGGCGCGGATTTCGGCGAGTTCGCCTGCCAGCCGCAGCCGGTGTAGGCGCAGCGGCGGATCGCGTCGCGTGGCGATGATGGCGTGCGCGTGCGGCGGAAGATTCGTCAACAGCGCCGTGAGGTGGTCGAAGGCGTCCGGTGCGTCGAGCTCGTGCAGGTCGTCGATGACGATCGTGATGGGCTCGGCAACGGCCGTGAGTTCGGACAGGACGCGGTCCACGGCGGTGGCCTGATCGAAATCCGGTGCGGCGGAAGGCGGGGCGGCGGCACTGTCCTTCGCCCGCAGCACCGCGCCGAGCAATGCGAGCCAGAACAGCTGGGCATCGTGCTGGCCGGGACGGACGACCATAAACGCGATCCGGCGCATGCGGCCGGGTCCCTCAGTCCAGGCATGCAGTAGCGACGTCTTACCGCTGCCTGCGGGCGCGGATACGATCGTCACCCGCGCGGAGGTGGCGAGGTCCAGCGCCGCGACCAGTTCGCGGCGGTCGATCAACCCCGTCATGGCGCGCTTTCCTCTTCAGGCCGACGCTCCTGTTATACCGCGACCGCAACCAGGCACGCAGTAGAACTCCCAGTGCCCGTGAGTTGTTCGGCGGGTGGCGATTTCACCGGAATCCGGTGAGGACCGTTCACCCGGTGCGTTGCGACGCTGATCAGGGTGCGATCGGGAGAAACGTCGTGAAGCTGACCGTGAACGGTGTCGAGGTCGAGGTCGACGACCGGCATACGAAATCACCGCTGTTATGGGTACTGCACGGGCACCCGAAATCCCGTCCACGGTAACCGATCTCACCGTGACCATGCGCGCCGGACACATCTGTCGGCGGGTCTATGCGAAGCATTAGGAGCGGCGGAAAATGGACAACGAACAGATCATTCGGAACGCCTACCGGATCGCCGAGGTGAATGACCTCGACGGCTGGCTGGCGGCCTTCACCGAAGACGGGACGTTCACCGATGAATCCATCGGCGTGACCTACCTCGGGAAGGACCGGGCCTGGCCGGTCGAGAACTACGGTCGCGCATTCCCGGACATGCACCGCGAGCTGTACCGGGTCTACGTCAGCGGGGACGTGGTGGTCGTGCAGCTGGCGTTGCAAGGCAGCCATCACGGGCCGCTGAGCCTGCCGACCGGCGTTCTCGAACCGACCGGCAAACGGATGGACGCGCCGTGCTGCGACGTCTTCCAGCTGGAAAACGGAAGGATCAAACGGTTCGACTGCTATCCGTCGGGGACCGTGATCCTCACCCAGCTCGGTGTGTTCGGCGGTGTCGATGCCGCGACGGGACGGTGAGGCATGGACATCTTGCTCACCGGCGCAATCGGATACGTCGGACCCCCTGTGCCGGCCGCGCTGAGCGGAGCCGGGCATACCGCCGTGACGGCAATCGTGCGCAGCGAGTCGTCGGCGGCGAAGGTCAAGTCCGACACAGTGATCGCACTGCCCGCCTGCGCGCCGCCGACCTGACGGAAACCGAACTGGCACAACTGCATTCACCTACCGGTCGGGACCTCGGCGGCCGTACTCCGGAGGAGACAACCCTCGTCGCGGCCGAGGTCATCGCGATACACCGCGGCGGCTCGGGCCTCGGGCTCAGCGGTGGCTCCGGCCCGATCCATTCCTCGACAGCGCAGACCCCCGCGCACGACACCCTGGAGGTTGACCATGAAACAGATCCTCGGCTACATCGACCGGAAACAAACGGACTACGAAAACCACGCATTCTTCACCGACCTCCTCGACAATGCCGCACTCTCCGGCAATGAGCGGCTGGCCTGGGCCCCGAGCGTCGTGCCGTTCATCATGGGCTACTCCGACCTCAACAAGTACGTCTTCCGCGACGAAACCTCGGATCGGCGTGGCGATCCGCTGCAGAAGATGCTGAACACGCACACCTACGAAGAGGACTTCCATTGGCAGTGGATGCTCGACGACCTGAGCCGGCTGGGTGCGGATACGGAACTGTCGCTCTCCGATAGCGCTCGGGTTCTCTGGAGTCCGGACATGAGCGTGTCCCGGCGGCTGTGCTTGAAACTCGCGGCGCTCACCGCCACACTGCCGGTCTCCGGCATCTACGCGATGGTCGAGGCGATCGAGGCGGTCTCGGTGACCATCTTCAAGCACTGCCAGGGAATCACCCTGGAAGACGGCCAGGAATGCGAATTCTTCGGCACCAAACACTATCTCGCCGAAGCCGGCCACCTCATGAAGACCGACGACGACAGCAAACGCAACCTGCCGGTGCTCGACGATTCCGAACGCGCCGCCGCCCGAGCCGCGGTCGACGACGTGTTCTCCCTCTTCGACGAGTGGTCCGAATCCCTCATGGACTACGCCCGTCGTTACTCGACCGACGCGGCGAAAGCCTGGGCACAGATAATCGCCGCCAGTCAGGCGCTCCCGCACGAAGTGGAGGATGTCGTGATACCGCGGTTCTAGCGAAGTCACACAGTCAGTTGTGCTCATCTACCAGCGCCATGCGGCGCAGCACCCGATCCGGCTGTTCCTCGACGCCGTGCTCGCCGTCGAGGAACAGCTCGACGTGCTGCTGTCCGCCGAACATGCCGCGAAGATCGCCGGGCCGGACGGCATCCGGCTGGATGCCTGGCCGGGCTGGACTGGGTCGGCTTCCCGTGGTCCGGGAGCCCCGCCTGGTACGACGAGCTGACGGCGATCCTGCGCAGTCACGGGCTCGACCTCGGTCCGGCCGCGCCGGACGGGCAGGAACTGATCGCCGAGGTGAAGCTCGCTGCGGTGACCGCGGGCGGAGCGTTCGCGCTCGGACTGGTCGCAGCCGATCCCCGACTCCGTGGTCTGGTCACCACTCGCCGGGCACCCGCTGGTGCGGCGGCCCTGGGCCGTGTGGCCGGCCGGCTCGCACCGGCGGGACCTCGCGCAGCTCGTCGCCGCGCTCGACCAAGGCTGAACACAATCGCTCGTTGCGGCCAAGAAACGCGCTCGCTGCGGAAAACTTCGCCCTCCTGCGATCAACAACCTAGGCGATCAACCCGTTCGAAATTCGATCATGTCAGGACCACACTTGAATCCGGCACCGGAGAATCCGCAGGCAAGGATGACCCGTGGTGTAGATGCAGATCTTGATCGTGGCGCCGTCGAGCGTGGGCCGGGCAGAATTGCCTTTCAGTGCAACGCGTTTTCGTCGACACCACCCCGCTACGACGAGGTGCTCCGGCGCCGGCGCGTCGTCGACGCAGCGGAGGCGCTGCCCGAGGGACCGCGTTACCAAGCGAGGTGAGATGGCAGGAGGGCATCCGATGCAGCGCAGCAAGGCGGCCAGGGTCGTGATCGTCGGCGGGTCGGTCGGGGGTCTCGCGGCGGCCCATGAGCTGCGGGCCATCGGTGCCGAGGCCGCCGTGTACGAACGTTCCGCAGGCAGGATGGAGGCCCGTGGCGCCGGGGTCGTCATGCAGCCCGAGGTGGAGGCGCTCCTCGTTCGTCTGGGCATGTCGGCGCGAGAGGTGAGCGTCGAGTTGCGGGAGCGCCAACAGCTCCATCTTCACGGCCGGGCCACCCGTTACGAGGCCCCCCAACTCATGACCGCGTGGGACACCCTCTACCGGGTGCTGCGCGAGCCTATTGCCGGGCTCTGCTACCGCCTGGACAGCGCCCTGAGCCGAGTACGGGTGGAAGGCCCCGAGGTCACGGCCGAGTTCGCGGATGGGTACACCACAAAGGGGCACTTCCTGGTGGGCGCCGACGGGATCGGCTCGGCGACGCGCCGGCTGCTCGATCCTGCCACGCGTCCCTCGTACGCCGGCTATGTGGCCTGGCGGGGGCTGGAGCCGGAATCAGCTGTGCCCGGTGATCTGCTGGAGGTGCTGACGGGCCGGTTCACGTTCTTCGGCTCGGACGGCCTGCAGATGCTGTGCTACCTGGTTCCGGGCCCCGACGGCGAGCTGGCGGAGGGCTCCAGACGGGTCAACTGGGTCTGGTACATGAACGTGCCCGAGCGCGATCTGCCGCAGCTGCTCGCGAGCCGGTCCGGGAAGCCGTACACCACGTTCCTGCCGCCCGGAGAGATTCTCCCGGAGATCGCGGCGGAACTCGGCGCCACGGCGGACGCGTCGCTTCCGGCGCAGTTCGCGCAGCTCGTTCGGCTCTCGAACGTCTTCATGCAGCCCGTCTTCGACCTGGCGCCTCATCGGATGGTCGCCGACCATGCCGCTCTGATCGGTGATGCCGCCGGTACAGTGCGCCCCCACACGGCCTCCGGAACCTCGAAGGCCTTCGCCGATGCGGCGGGGCTCGCGGCGGCCCTGCGTGGCTGGACGCCCGACAAGGACCTGCCGGTCAGCTGGCTCGCCGACTGGGAACAGAAGCGGCTCCTGCACCTGGTAGCTCTGTCGCGGGCCGGAATCGACCTGGCCAGCAGGTCATCACTCGGGACGACCGGCAGCCGTCGCTTCTACGCCTCCTCGTGACTTCGTGCGGCGCCCGAATGTGCGCGGCCAGTCACGGGGCTGTGACGAACGCACGTGTCGAGGACGTGTGGATGTCGATGGCGACGGGACCCGGTGCGTCACATCCAGGGTCTCTGGTCGCTTCGCGCCGACGACTCGGTTGCCGCACGCATGATCGCCACCGGATGGGTTCCTACCCGAAACAGCGGCAGATGTTGGACTCGACAAGGCCGTGGACGCGCTCCGGGGCCTCAGAACTGGACGCTGGCGTGCATTTCCCAGACCAGGATCTCGGCGGGCTCGCTCGCGGTGACCTGCTGGCCGCCGGTAGCGCTGAAGCGCACCGCGTCGCCGGTGTGCAGCGGGCCGGCGCCCTCCAGTGTCACCGCGCCGCGGGCCACGAACAGGTGCAGGAACGGCGCGTCGGGCAGGTGCACCGACTGTCCCGGGGCGAGCCGCGCGGCGTACAGGGCCGCGTGCGAGTTCCGGATCCGGATCGCGGCGTGGCCGTCATGTTTGCGCATACCCGAGGCGACCGGCAGCAGACTGCCGGACAGCAGTTCCGCTTCGATCTCCAGCTGTTCGTAACCGGGGGTGATACCGGCCTCGTCGGGGACCACCCACATCTGCACGAAGTGCACCGGGTCCTGGTGGACGTCGCCGCTGAGCCGCCACGAGTCGTTCTTCTCCGAGTGCAGGATGCCGGTGCCGGCGCTCATGCGCTG